>NZ_LBJZ01000197.1:0-344881 GCF_028128935.1 Bradyrhizobium sp. CCBAU 11361 | reverse complement strand
TGTCGACGTCGGAGAAGGTGACCTGGCCGGTGGCGGTCTGGGCTGCGGCCGGAAGGTCATCGCCTTCCGACACGGTGCCGGACTGCGCGGCACTGGTGATCGTCGGCGCATCGTTGGTGCCGACAATCGTCACTGTCACGGTCTGCACCGCGGTGCCGCCATGACCATCCGAGATCGTGACGTCGTACTTCTGGGTCAGCGTTTGGCCAGCCTGCAGATAATCGACGGCGCTGTCGGCAACCGAGAAGCTCCAGCCAATCGCGCCGCCATTGCCGGTATCATGGTTGGTGGTATCGAGGGTAAACGTGCCGAGGTAGCCGCCGCCCTGCGGCGCAAAGCTCGCGGTATGGCTGTCGAGCGTGTCGACGTCGGTGAAGGTCACCGCGCCGGAGGCGGTATGCGGGCTGTTGGCAACTTCCGCCGCCGACAGATCTGCCCACTCCGTCGCCAGGCCGCTCTGTGCCGCCGAGGTGATCACCGGCGCATCGTTGGTGCCGACAATCGTCATGGTCACGGTCTGCACCGCGGTGCCGTCGTGGTCGTCCGAGATCGTCACGTCGTACTTCTGGGTCAGCGTTTGGCCAGCCTGCAGATAATCGATGGCGCCGTCGGCGACCGAGAAGCTCCAGCCGATCGCGCCGCCATTGCCGGTGTCGTGGTTGGTGGTATCGAGTGTGAAACTGCCGAGGTAGCCGCCGCCCTGCGGCGCAAACGAGGCGGTGTGGCTGTCGAGCGTGTCGACGTCGGTGAAGGTTACCGCGCCGGAGGCGGTGTGCGCGGTGTTGGCAACTTCCGCTGCCGACAGATCCGCCCACTCCGTCGCCAGGCCGCTCTGTGCCGCCGAGGTGATCACCGGCGCATCGTTGGTGCCGACAATCGTCACGGTCACGGTCTGCACCGCGGTGCCGTCGTGGTCGTCCGAGATCGTCACGTCGTACTTCTGGGTCAGGGTCTGGCCAGCCTGCAGATAATCGATGGCGCCGTCGGCGACCGAGAAGCTCCAGCCCATCGAGCCGCCATTGCCGGTATCATGGTTGGTGGTATCGAGCGTGAAGCTACCGATATAGCCGCCGCCTTGGGGAGCGAAGCTCGCAGTATGGCTGTCGAGCGTGTCGACGTCGGTGAAGCTCACCGCACCGGAGGCGGTGTGCGCGGTGTTGGCAACTTCCGCCGCCGATAGATCCGCCCACTCCGTCGCCAGGCCGCTCTGCGCCAATGAGGTGATCACCGGCGCATCGTTGGTACCGACAATCGTCACGGTCACGGTCTGCACAGCGGTGCCTCCGTGACCATCCGAGATCGTCACATCGTACTTCTGGGTCAGGGTCTGGCCGGCCTGCAGGTAATCGATGGCGCTGTCGGCAACCGAGAAGCGCCAGCCGATCGAGCCGCCGTTGCCGGTATCGTGGTTGGTGGTATCGAGGGTAAACGTGCCGAGATAGCCGCCGCCTTGCGGCGCAAAACTCGCAATGTGACTGTCGAGCGTGTCGATGTCCGTGAACGCCACGGCGCCGGAGGCGGTATACGGAGAGTTGGCCGCCTCGGCCGCCGACAGATCCGCCCACTCCGTCGCCAGGCCGCTCTGCGCCGACGAGGTGATCGCCGGCGCATCGTTGGTGCCGGTAACCGTGATAGTCAGGTTGGCAATGCTCGAGCCGCCATGATTGTCGGAATTGGTGTAGCTGAAAGTGTCGTAAACCAGCTGGCCTGCCGCTAAGGCCTGCACATTCGCCTGGGCGTTGTTGAGCGTATAGGTGTACGTTCCATCGGAGTTGAGGTGCAGCGTGCCGTAGATGCCGACCACATCAGCACCGACCTTGGTGGCAGAGCCGTTGACGGCCGTGACGCAATGACTGTCGTGCGTATCGGTGTCGGTATCGTTGGTGAGCACGTTGCCGCTGACTGAATTCGACGCGGTGTCTTCCTTCACCGCATTTGTGTCGGCCACGGCTACGGGGCCATCGTTGACCCCGGCAATTCTCACCGTGGCGGTAGCCCAGCTCAGCGTCCCATTGCCAAGCCGGATGGCGTAAATGAATGAATCTGTGAAAAAATCCCCTGCTGACAGGGCAGCGATTTGAGCGCTTAATGCTGACGCGTCATATCCAACCTTACCATCCGCCGTGATCCAGATTTTGGCGCCATTCAAGCTGGTATCGCTGCTTGTGGCTTCGGCGCGCGCAGTATCCTGGGTCAGCAAATCAGCCGCACTATAGCCGCTCATAGCGCCGCTGTTATTGATGCCATTGTCGATGGAAAAGAGGGTCTTGGCATTGCCTCCAAGGTCATTTCCCATGACATCGAAAAAGACAGGCTGAAGGTTATCCTCCGTCAGCGAAATGGATACGCCGGCGGCGGTCAGGCCACTCGTAAAAATATCGTCCTTCGCTTGCGGTGTATTGGTGAACGAGGTGGTGCTGCCGCCGCCGGTTGTCTGGGTAGCCATGTCTTCGACCTCAAAACGCGTAGAATATGAAAGTCATTTGGGAGCAACCCGAACACGGGGGAACAACGTGTCGGATACGGGCGATCTTGAAGCGGCCCAGAACGCTGCAGTCGTGTCTTGACGAGGAGATAGCGAAGGTGCGCCGCCGCTCGGCGAGGACTGCAGATCGGCTGAATCGATCACGGGAGCCGCCGTCACCCGGGAGGCTATCGTAACTGCCATACACAGTTCGACCGAAGGATCCGATGGTCGAGACGAACTCGAATTGTCCCTGAGGCGAGAATTAGTTTCGGAACGGCTGGCGCCCAGTAAAGATGTCGAGGTGAATAAAGCGCTGCTCACAACACACTCCACTCTGCTGACGCGGAGCAGGTGCAATTGCATTCGAAGAGCAACTCACGGGAGGGCGCCGGCAATGAGCGCCCGTTCAGCGCCTAGGCGCCGCCGCCAGAAGAAACTCTGGCCTGTTGTGAAAAGACTCCGACGCCCTTAACTCCTGCCCCGTTCATGCTCGGTCTCCTGACGACCGCGCACGGCTTATGATTTTCCAATAACGTTTCTTGCTTTAGTAACGTCCCTTGAGAGATCGAACCCGACAGTCGCCCGCGGCACAGGATCGTTCGCACGGATGGATCAGCGCAAGAATCCCAGTCCGGGCTGGAAAACGCTTTACGCATCCCCGCCTCGGCGAGCCGCTTGAAATGTGAGACGAGCAATCGCGCAGCCCCTGCTTCTCGTAGATCGCGATGCTCGCTAGGAATCTCGGTCGGGGCAACGGCCCAGGAGGGGTACTCCGTCGGGACCACGTAAGACTACGGTTGCGCATGCTGATCGACCGCACCTGCGGCACGTTATCGATGAAATCGCAGATAGCTAATTGGCGCTTTTTTGCCGCCCGAGGTCGGCAAGACTAAGTGCCGGCTCCTTGGTCTTGCTCAGTCTAAGCACGGCATCTGGACCCAAGGCTTTCGCTTCCCGGTCAACGAGGAGCTGGCCGCGGAGTTCGGCGTGTCGCGCGTCACGATCCGGCAGGCCGTCGAGCTGCTTTCAGCCGACGGCGTCATCGAGGCGCAGCGGGGCCGCAGCATGCGCGTTGCGGCAGGACCGCTGGCTCAAGGTCGAAACTACGCTGTCGGATCTCACCGATACGTACCGCGACACTTCGCTGGAGATCGTCAACATCTCGGCGAGCCGCAGCGACGCGCTGGTGTTTCCCGAGGACGGCAACGGCCGACTTGATGCGTCGGCTTCATTCGCCACTCGGTCCGTCGCACGGCGGCCGAAACAGGCCGTCATGCGATAAGTTGTCTAACTTGGCACAAATCGAGCTAAGCCTGGCAAGTTGCTAATGTTTTGCTGTACCCAGCTCAAACTTGCCCATGATGGATCGGAGCGAGAGTTCAATATTTTCAGTTGGTTAGAGGGCGGCATGTGCACGACGTGTGAACCGGGAGATCAAGAAAAATCTCCTCACAGCTAACCTGATCAGGCCTTCCGATGTAGATGGCGCCGCGTCGGTGCGATCGACTGCTCGTCCGCCTGCACTTTTCGACAGTTTCGGTCGAGGCACGGGGTAGCAGATGCGGCGTCCGCGCCGGTCTGCACGGGGCCGCAAGAGGCCGTTTGGAACTGAGCGCAGGGCGAACGCGATTCAAGCGGGGATTTGTTGGCAGCCGCGCTCGCGCGCGCAGCGCTAGCTGCATCGAGCGACAAATCGACAGAAGCGCAGGGGCGCCATAAGAATTCGCTATGGCGGCAGACCGCAGTCATGCTTCCCCTGTCATCGAACGTAAATCTATTTTTTACCGTCGGCCGCAGAAGAAAATTCCAAGAGCAAGACCACGGAAGTGGCGGAGATCGCGGGCGCATCATTTTGTAGCAGCAACGGAGCGGGCACATGACGATCGAATTGAGCCGACGCGGATTTTGCATGGGAACCGCACTGCCGCGTTGTCCGATGCCGCATTCGCCGTCTACAAGATCCTGCTCGAGATCATCGTCAAGACCTGGGGTCCGTTCGAGGCCCAGCTCGGCTCGGTTGCCATCGCCTCGGGTGGCCCGGCATCGCCTCCGGATGAGCCGAAGGACGAGCCATAACGAAGCGGCAATCCTAAAATCTGAATTTGCCGCCCTAAGGCGGTTGGTTATGGAGGTGTAACGGAGATCGCGACCGCAAGGAGGTTACCATGGTGCATGTAATCAGGACATTCGATCGGCCCGCCGCCGAGCTTGTCGAGCGCATCAAGAAGTTTCCTCCGTCCACCCTTCACGAAGCGCAGGGACGATCGGGTGCGCTGACCTTCCGCATCAAGCCGATCTATTTCGGGATGCGCGCTTGCGGACCGGCGCTGACGGTGAGCTGCCATCCCGGCGACAACATGATGTTGATCACGGCGATTTCGTTGGCAAAGCCGGGCGACGTGCTCGTGGTGAGCGCGGGCGATCATCCCGAGCAGGGCGGCTTCGGCGAGGTGCTGGCGACGGCCTGCGTCGCCAAGGGCATCGTCGGCCTGGTCACGGATGCCGGCGTTCGCGATGGCCTTGCCGTGCGCGACACCGGCTTCAACGTCTTCTCTTACGGCCTGTGCATGAAGGGCACCGTCAAGGAGACCCTCGGCACTATCAATCAGCCGATCGTCATCGGTGGGATCGCCGTCCGCCCCGGCGACATCGTGAGCGCCGATGACGATGGCGTCGTCATCGTGCCGAAGGAGAACATCGCCGACGTCTGCGTCAAGTCGGCGGCGCGCGAGGACAAGGAAGCCGGCGTGATGAAAGCGCTCAAGGCCGGCGGGAACATCCTCGAGCTGTCCGGCATCGGCAAGGTGCTGGAATCCAAGGGCTGCACCTTCGCCTGAGCGATCAGGCGACGCAGGCGCGCAACAACAGGAAAACGAGTGTCAGCCATTCTCGGCTCGGGCGAGCACCGCTACCGCGTCGTCGACAATTGGGCGAAACTGCCGGCTGGCTGGCAGCTCACCGACGTCGCTTCCGTCGCGGTCGACAGCCGCGACCGCATCTACGTCTTCAACCGCGGCGCCCATCCGATGGTGGTGCTCGACCGCGACGGCAATTTCCTGCGCAGCTGGGGTGAGGGGCTGTTCTCCCGCGCGCACGGCCTGCACATCGACGCCGACGACAACCTCTATTGCACCGATGACGGCGACCACACCGTGCGAAAGTGCAGCACTGACGGCAAGGTGCTACTGACGATCGGTGTTCCCGAAAAGCCCGCGCCGTTCATGAGCGGCGATCCCTTCCATCGCTGCACCCACACCGCGCTGTCCCCTAAGGGAGAGATCTACGTCTCCGACGGCTACGGCAATGCCTGCATCCACAAGTTCACGCCGGACGGCAGACTGATCAATAGCTGGGGCGCGCCCGGCACCGATCCCGGCCAGTTCAACATCGTGCATAATATCGTCACCGACGCCGATGGTTGGGTCTATGTCGCCGACCGCGAGAACCATCGCGTGCAGGTGTTCGACGGCAACGGCAAATACGAGGCGCAGTGGAACAATCTGCACCGGCCGTGCGCGCTGTGCTGCTGCGGTGGCGGCAAGAGCCCGACCTTCGTGATCGGCGAGCTCGGCCCTGCCATGCCGGTCAACCGCAAGGTGCCCAATCTCGGTCCGCGGTTGTCGATCGTGGACGCCAAGGGCAAGCGTATCGCGCGCCTCGGCGGCGAGGATGGCCCCGGTCTTGCGAGCGGAAAATTCCTCGCGCCGCATGGCATTGCGCTGGATTCCAAAGGCGACATGTATGTCGGCGAGGTCGGCGTGACCGACTGGAAGACTAATTTTCCTGACGAGGACATGCCGACCGTGGTTCGCACCACGCGCTGCTTGCAGAAGCTGCAGCGCGTGGCGGAGGTGCCTTGCTAGAGGGCTATCTTGGGCTAGCGACGGTTGGCAGGACGCGGCAGGCGTGCGGGAAGGAGTTCACGAGGGATTCGAGCCGTTCACGGCGGCCGGTGGCTATGTTTTTCGCTAGGGTGCCTCGTGAGGCTGAACCAGATTGTCCGTCCACGCCTCGCCGATGTGGGGTAGGGTTAGCTCCTGTTTTCGATCGAGCAGAAGTTCGAGAACGCGCGGCGGTGTCAAAGGCAATTCTTGGACGCGCTTTCCGGTCGCGTTTGCTACAGCGCATGCGATGACTGCGCCTACATTCAGAATTGGTACCTCACCGGTGCCCTTTGTGCCGAGCGGTCCCCTTGAGGGCGCACCCTCATAAAGGTTGATCTCGACCGGCACGACGTCGAGGGCGATTGGCACGCGATAGGTCTCGAATCCGGTCTGGCAGACGCGGCCGTTTGCGCCGATCGTCACCTCCTCATGCAAGGCATAACCGAGTCCCTGGACGACACCGCCTTGGATCTGGCCGTGGATCGCGCGCGGATTGAGCGCGCGCCCGACGTCTTGGACGACGCGATAGGCCAGCACCTCGACTTGCCCCGTCTCCGGATCGACCGCGACCTCGCAGTCGTGGACAGCGAAGACTGGGATGTCGATCGCGTCGATGAAGTGGCCGGCCGTGCAGCCGGGCATTGCCGGCACGCCGGCGCCGGTGAACGCACCGGTGCCGGAGATCGGGCCGATCTGGGCCTGGGCGCGGGTTGCGACCTCGGCGACCGTGCGACCCGAACCGGGCGCGCCGGCGATTTCGATGCGTCCCTGGTGCATCACGAGATCTTCCGGTGCTGCCTCGATCATGTCCGAAGCGACCTTGAACAGCTTGGTCCGTACCTCCTGTGCAGCTGACAGGCTTGCCGCACCGAGCGACACCGTGGTGCGGCCACCACCGACGCCGACATCGTAGCCGGCTGCGTCGGTGTCGGCCGCACGCACGATGACGTCGTCGGGCTTGAGGCCGAGCGTGCTCGCAACAATCTGGGGAAGACTTTGCATCATCGAGCCGGAGCCTATTTCGACGCCCGAAGTCACCAGCGTAGCCGTGCCGTCGGCGTTCATGTTGACGGTCGCGGCCGAGGGACCGACGAACACGAACCAGGTGCCGACCGTGGTGGCGCGGCCAAACAACCGGCCGTCGGCCAGCTTGGGGAGCGGGGCGGCTGCATCGCGCAGCGTGTCCATCCGATCGAGCATCGGACCGAGCACATTGCCTTCAAACACCTGGCCGGTGGCACCAAGATCGCCGTCGCCGAGCACGTTGCAGCGGCGGAAGACGACAGGGTCCATGCCGAGTCGGTCGGCGATCTCGTCGGTGTGCCGCTCCAGCGCGAAGGTGCAGTAGACACCATTGCAGCAGCGGAACGCGCCGTTTGGTGCGGTGTTGGTGTAGATTGCACGCGAGACCAGCCGCACGGCGCCGAGACGGTAGTTTCCTCCGAGCGTATGCGCGGTCATGGTGGTCAGGAAGATCTGCTCACCGCCATAGGCGCCGCAATCCATCAGGACGACTGCCTCGCGTCCGGCGATTTCTCCGTCGCGCGTCACCGCCGAACGGATGCGGATCTCGGCGTTCTCACGGAACAGACAGGTCAGCATCTCCTCTTCGCGCGAATTGACCAGCCGCACCGGCTGTCCGCTGGCGCGGGCGAGCAGGGCGGCGAACGGCTCGATCGCGAGATCGAATTTGAGACCGAAAGCACCGCCGACCGGCGGCACCGTGACCCGCACCTGCGATGGAGCAACGCCGAGAATGCGCGCGGTCGCATTGCGGATGGTCCAGGGGACCTGGGTCGAGGTTTCGATGTGAAATCGGCCGTCCTCATAGCTCGCTACCACCGCACGCGGCTCGAAAGCGACATGGTTCTGGCGGCCGACGCGAAAACTGCTCTCGACGATCTCGACATCAGGCCTTGCGAAGGCGGCATCGACATCGCCACGAACCACCGTTGCCTCCCAGGCCACGTTGCCTTCGCGTGCGCCGCCTTCGAACAGCACCTCGTAATCGCGCCAGTCGGGATGAACGAGCGGCGCGGCGGGCGCTAGGGACTCAGCCATGGTGAGCACGGCCGGCAGCGGCGCGATCTCGACATCGATCGCCCTAAGCGCGGCTTGCGCCTGGGCAAGCGTGTCGGCAGCGACGGCCGCCAGCGGCTCGCCGTCGTAGCGAATCACGTCGCGGGCAAACAGCGGGTGGTCGGCGATGCCGATCCCGATCTTGCCGGGAGCATCCGCCGCGGTGATGATGGCGCGCACGCCGGGCATGCCTGCGGCGCGTGCGGTATCGAGGCGGACGATGCGGCCTGAGGCCACGCTGGCGCGCAGCACCGCCGCGTGCAGCATGCCGGGCAGGAAACGGTCCATGGTGTAGCGCGTGCGGCCGCGCAGCTTGTCGCGGGCATCGCGGCGGCGGAAATCCATGGTGGCTGAGACGTCTGACATGGCAGGCCTCTATTCCTTCGCCAACGCGGTCAGCGCGGCGTCGACGATGCGTTCATATCCGGTGCAACGGCAGATGTTCCCAGTCAGCGCTGCACGAATGTCGTCACGTGTTGCGCGGGGTGAAGTTGTCAGGAAATGTGTCAGGGTCACGACCATGCCCGGGAAGCACATGCCGCACTGGACTGCGTCACAGGCTTCGAGTGCCTGCTGGATCGTGTTCAGCGTGTCGCCGGCGCCGAGGCCTTCGACCGTTCGGATCTCGCAACCTTGCGCGAGCGCTGCCGGCATCAGGCAGGATGGTGTCGGCTTGTCGTCGAGCAGCACCATGCAGGCGCCGCAAAAGCCTTCGCGACATACCGGTTTGGCGCCTGTGAGATGAAACTCTTCCCGCAGGACGTCAACGAGTGGCGTCACAGGATCGGCGGCGGACGTGCGTCGCTTGCCGTTGACGGTCAGGCTCAGGGACATGCTCACCTCCAGCAATCTCATTCAGACGCCAAGAGCGGCGGCAGTCGCGCGCCTGACAAGACCGGGCAACACCCTGACGCGATACCAGGCGGGTACCTCGACGCTCTCGCGGCCGGTGAATTCGTCGGCAAGATCAGCGGCGATATCCGCAGCCTGTGCGGGATCCAAGACGCGGCCAACCAGAGCCGTTTCGAGCCGTTCCCAGCGGCGTGCGACCATCTCGACCGAACCGATAGCGATCCGTGCCTTTCGGACTTGGTTGGTCGGATCGACATCCACCGAAAGGCTGACGATGGCGACTGGATAGTCTCCCGCCTTGCGCAGTGGCAGGCGCGAATGAGCAGTCTTGTGCCCGGATCGAGGCACGACGATCTTGGTGAGCAACTGGCCGGGTGCGAACGTGGATCGCCGCTTCAAGAACGCGTCGAGACTAATGCGTTCGTGGCCGTCTCGGCTTGAGACCTCGACTTGGGTATCGAGACAGAGCAGGGCCGGCACGCAGTCGGCCGCGGAAAAATCCGACGCCGAGAGATTGCCGCCAATCGTTGCCATCGCGCGGATCGCAGGGTTGGCGGAGCGGCCTGCGGCTGCCGCGAGGACTGCGAACTCGGGCAGATCAGTCAACGCCGCAGTCAGCGCGGCGTGTGTCACCGCCGCGCCGATCTCGATCGCATCCGTGCCGATCCGAATAACGGTCAGTTCAGGGATTTTCCCGATAGCGACATAGTGCGTTTTGAGCGGCTGATGCCGGATCGGTGCGCGCATGATCCATGTGCCGCCGGCGAAGGCCGCACCGTCCGGACCATAATCGTTCAGCGTGTCGAGGGCGGCGGCGAGCGACGGCGCGACGTAGAACATTCCGGTCGCCTCGCCTTGAGAACTTGCCATCATTGGCGTCGCTCCAGTCGCAGGCGATCGAGCAGCACACCGATGATGACGATGGCGCCGAGCACGACCATCTGGATGTAGCCGTCGATGCGGGTGAGATTCATGCCGTTGGACAGGATGGTGACGAACAGGGCGCCGAGCACGGCGGTGCCCACCCCGCCGCGGCCGCCTGCCAGGCTCGTTCCGCCTACCACGGCGCCGGCGATGGCCTGCAACGACAAGGAGCCGCCGAGATTTGGTTCGCCCGAGCCGGTGCGCGCGGTCATCATGATCGCGCCGAGCGCGGCTAGTGTCGAGCACAGCACATAGGTCGCGATCAGGATCCGCTTGACCGGCAGGCCTGCGACCGCCGCGGCGCGCGGGTTGGTTCCGATGATGTAGAGCGAGCGGCCGAACACCGTGCGGCCCAGCGTCAGATGCAGCACGATGCCTATGGCGAGCGTGATGGAGATCGTGGCCGGGAAGCCGAAGATGCTGCCGCCGTAGAAGAGCTGGGAGAACAGTTTTGGCACCCCCTGGACCGGACGACCGGCAGAGAGCGTGGTCGCGACGCCGATGGCGATGTTGTAACTGCCGAGCGTTGCAACGAAGGGATTGACGCCGAGCAGCGCGATGACCATGCCGTTGAACAGGCCACAGGCGATGCCGAGGCCGAAGCCGGCGCCGAGCCCGGCGAGCAGAACGGTAGTCTGATCATGGCCAGCGGCCGTGGCGCCGGCCATCGCCAGCGCGGTGCCGACGCTGACCATCGAGACGGCCGGGCCCAGCGCGAGGTCGAAGCCACGGGTCAGAATCACCACGGTTTGCGCCATCGCAAACAGTGCGAGATAGCTGGTCTGCTGCGCGATGTTGAGGAGATTGGCCGGCGAGAGCACACTGCGATCGACGGCAGCAAAGCCCAGCAGCAGGGCGACCAACGCGATCGGCAGCACTGCGCGCCAGAGCCAATCGGTCGGAAACGACTTTTCGCGGTTTGTCGGCTCGGTTGTCATGGACAATTCCAGGTCAGACACGGGCCTTGCTCCGTCGGCTCAATTCATCAAGCGCCACAGCCGCGACCATGATGATGCCGAGAAAGACCGGCTGCAGGCGGGAGTCGACATGCAGCAGGTTGAGCGCGTTGCCGAGGATGGTCAAGAACAGCGCGCTGACGGCCACGATCTCGACGCGGCCGACACCGCCGCGCAACGAGACCCCGCCGATCACGGCAGCCGCGATCGACTGCAGCATCATGCGATCGCCTCCAAAGCTCGCCTGGCCGGAGCCGACCTGCGCGGTGAGCAGGATGCCGGTGAGGGCCGCAAGCACGCTCGACACGACGTAGGTGCCGACGACGTGACGCTGGATCGAGACGCCGGAGACGACGGCGGCTTCGACATGACCGCCGATCGCATAGACATAGCGACCGAACAGCGTGCGCCGCTGCACGAACATCATTACGCCAATGACGGCAAGCGCGGCATAAATGGCGGTCGGCAGGCCGAGCAGCTGCGCGCGCCCAAAACCCTTCACGAAGGCATCTGGCATGCCGTAGACAGGGATGCCGCTTGTGATCATCAAGCCGGCGCCTGCTGTTGCCGACATCGTGCCGAGCGTCACCACGAAGCCGGAGACCTTCAGCTTCGCGACGCAGAAGCCGTTGATCAGCCCGACCACGAGCCCACAGCCGAGCCCGGCGGTCACCCCACTTGCGACAATCAGCGCGGTGTTGCCGGGGAAAGCGGCAGCGGTGGCCGCCATGGTCTTGGCGGTCACCACGCTCGCCAGTGCGACGACCGCGCCGACCGAAAGGTCAAAGCCGCCGGCGACGATCACCAGCGCCTGGCCACAGGCAACGATGGCCAGCAGTGAGGCGTTGCGCAAGATGTTGAGGATGTTGATGAGGCCGTAGAACTGGGGATCGACGGCCGACATGCCAACGACGAGGGCGACCAGGAGGGCCGGAAGGAATCCGATTCGGCCAACGATCGATCGGCCGAGACCTATCGGTCGTCGAGGCATCCCGGCGGCCGCAACCGTGCTCATGCGACCTCCGCGACAAGATGCGATTTAAAGAAGCTCGCGAGCACGTTCTGTTCGGTCTTGTCGGCACTCGTCAGCTCTGCGGCGATGCGGCCGTGGTGCATGACGTAAAGCCGGTTCGACAGCGCCAGTACCTCCGGCAGTTCCGACGACACCACGATCACGGCGGCGCCTGCCTCGACCAGGCGTTTCATGAACTCGTAGACCTCGAGCTTGGCGCCGACGTCGATGCCGACGCTCGGCTCGTCGAACAGGAACACGGACAAGTCGCGCGTCAATGCGCGACCGAGCATCACTTTCTGACGGTTGCCACCGGACAGCGCGCCGGCGGTCCGCTCAATATTGGGTGGCCTGAGCTGCAGCTGTTCCATGATGCCCTGGATCGAGATGCGCTCCGCGGCCTGCCGCAGCACGCCGAGGCACGCGAAGGCAGGCAGATCGAGCACGGTCATCGATGCGTTCTCGCGGATCGGACGCGACAGTGCGAGCCCTTCAGCGACCCGGTTGGCGGGGAAGTAGGCGATGCCATGCTTCAGGCTGCGCCGCGGCGCGGGAAATTCGTAAGGCAAGCCATCGATCCGGACCGTGCCAGAGGCGATCGGCTCGATCCCGTAGACCGCGCGGATCAGCTCCGACTTCCCGCAGCCGACGAGCCCGGCGATGCCGGTGATCTCACCGGCGCGGGCGTGAAAGTTCACGTCGTGCACGCTGCCGTCGGCCAATGTCAGGCTTTCCACGTCGACCATGACCTTGTCCGGCTTGTGCGCGATGGTCGGAAACAGCAGGTCGATCTTGCGGCCGGTCATCAGCTCGACCAGCTCGCCGTCGCTCGAGGTTGCAGCATCGAGGGTGCGGATGTGGCGGCCGTCGCGCAGCACGGTGACGCGGTCGGCGAGTGCGCGGATCTCGCGCATGCGGTGCGAGACGTAGATCAGCCCGACATTCTGACTCTTCAGCCGGGCGATCAGCTCGAACAGCCGGCCGGTCTCGCGCTCGGTCAGCGACGCCGTCGGCTCGTCGAGGATCAGGAGGCGCACGCGGCCAAGCAACGCCTTGGCGATCTCGGCCATCTGCTGATGCGCACGCGAGAGGTCGTCGACCCGATCCGATGGATTGAGATCGAAGCCGAGCTCGTCGATCAGCGCGGTTGCACGCTTGCGCATCTCGCGCGCATGCATAACACCACCGCGGGTGACCTCGCGACCGAGAAACAGGTTCTCTTCCACCGTGAGGCTCGGAACCAGAGAGAATTCCTGGAACACCGGACTAATGCCGATTGCGCGTGCCCGCTGCGGCGTCAGTTGGTGGATCTCCTCGCCAACGAAATGGAATGTGCCTTCGTCGGGCGGAAACGTTCCGGACACCACGTTGATCAGGGTCGACTTGCCAGCGCCGTTTTCCCCGAACAGCACGTGCAGCTCGCCGGCATGGACATCGAGATCGACCCGGTCGAGCGCACGGACACCGGTGAATCGCTTCGAGATGCCGCGCAAGGCGAGCAAGGGTTCAACCGGCTTCGGGTCGGTGTCGGCGTCCATTTGGTCTCCGCAGGGGTTGGATAGCGAGGTGGGAGCGCAGGTCTCCCGCCTCGCATGCGTGGCCAGTTACTTGGCCTTGACCGAATAAACCGGCTTCCAGCTTCCCGGCGCCAGCACGAGGTCCATCTGTAGTTTCGGCACAGTGGTCTTGTCGACCGCCGAAGCAAGCGGTTGAGCGAGACTCATCACCGGCTTCTTCTCGATCAGGCGCACGGCCTGGTCGACGGAGACGGCGCCTTCGCCGACGGGATACTGGGTGGCGAAGGCCAGGATGTCGCCGCGGTTCAGTGCGTCGAGCATGGCTTGGTTCTCATAGGACGACATGATCTTCATGTCGCTGCGGCCGGCTTCGGCAACTGCGCCGACGGCGGCCTCCGCGGTCGGGGCGGTGCCCCAGATCACGTTCATGCCGGGATAGGCCTGCAGCGCGTCCTGGATCAGCTGCAATTGCACGGCGACCCCGGAGTCACCGAACTTTTCGGCCAGCACCTTGGCATTCGGATTCTTCGCCACCGCCTTCTTGAAGCCCTCG
The DNA here is from genome assembly GCF_028128935.1 of Bradyrhizobium sp. CCBAU 11361. NCBI lineage: Bacteria > Pseudomonadati > Pseudomonadota > Alphaproteobacteria > Hyphomicrobiales > Nitrobacteraceae > Bradyrhizobium > Bradyrhizobium sp. CCBAU 11361. The sequence goes on along the minus strand of NZ_LBJZ01000197.1, from coordinate 330,637 downwards.
TTGAAGGATTCCGCCCAGCCCGAGCCGGCCGGACCGGGAAAGGTCACGATGTTGAGCTTGTCGCCGGGCTTGGCCTGCGCGAGCAGACCATCGCCGGTGACTTCGCCCATCGCGACGAAGTCGACATAGATGGCAGCGGGCAGCGCATTGGGCGGTAGTGGGTTGGCGACGCCGACCACCGGAACACCCTTGGCCTTAGCCTCCTCGAACTTCTTGCTGAGGCCTGCGCCCGAGATGGCGCCGACGATGATCGCATCGGGGCTGCTCGCCATGCAGTCGTCGAACTGCGAGAGCTGTTTGGGCAGGTTCTCATAGCCGCCAGCTTCGTAGAGCGTCATGTTGACGTTCATCGCCTCGGCCTGCTTGACGATGCCATAGGCAACCGCGACCCAGAAACTGTCCTTCATGTGCGGAAACAGCACGCATAGCTTGTACGGCTTCTCGGCCTTCGGCAATGCCGTGTACTCCGCCGGCTTCGGCGTGCCCGATGACGCGTCGTAGACCTTCATGGGAAACCATGGCGTCTCGGCCGCTGCCGGCGTGATCGCGGCGGCAAGTGCAAGGCTGGCGGCGATGCCGAGCGTGTAGCGGATCGGCCGAAGTCGGCTGGTGGAAAGGCACGTCGTACGGGTCATGGCTCAATCCTCATGGTTCGAATGAAAGGGCGAGGGCCGACGGATTCGGATCCTCTTTCTGCATGCGCATGCCGCGCCCCCAGGGCGACGCGGCTGCCGATGGGAATCAGCCCGTGGCCCACTTTGCGACCGAGCGCCGCTCGAAGGTTTCGCGGAACTGACGCGTGGACTCGGGGAGGAGAGTGCCGTTACCCCAGTCTAGGATCACGGCATGCTGACGGATGACGTCGAGTACATCGATCGCGCCGCTGCGATAGCGCTGGGCCACGATCTCCGGATCGAGCCGGACGTTGGCGACCCGCTCGGCCCTGATCCTGGCGCGGAGCACGTCGGTCGCGGCCCTGTCCACCTCGTACTCGCAGAGCTCGGCGTCGATGATGTGCACGACCACACCATAATCCCTGGCGGCGCGTTCGACCGAAACGTAGTCGTCCTTGATGTCCTCGATCACGAGACGCGGGTCGCGCTCGAGCGGATCGCCGAACCCGCCACCGCCAGCCGTCGGTCGGGAAAACACGTCGCCTTCGCCGATCGGCACGTCGGAGAAGATCGAGCCGAGTCGCTCCTCGCCTTGGCTGCCGTTTCGCTTCAGCGTCAGCCCGTGCGGCATGGAAGGCAGGCCGCCTTCGATGCCCCACACCACCGCGCGCTCGCGGTCGCAGATGTAGGAGATCACGGTCTTCTCGGCCTGCAGCATGCGGGAGGTCTTCATCACGCCGGCGCCGCCGCGCCATTTGCCGGGGCCGGGCGAGTCCTTGAGGATCTCGCACTTGGTCGTCAGGATCGGATTGGCGCGCTCCTGGCCCTCGACCGGCTGCGACATCAATCCGGTGCCGAAGCAGGCGGTGGTGACGTTGCTGCCGTCCTTGCCGTTGCGGCCGCCCCAGCCACCAGGCAGCCAGTCATAGAACATGAAGATCGGCTTGTCGGCGCTGCGGCCATCGAAGCCGCCGGTGAGCAGATATTCGAGATTGAAGGCGCAGGCGAGCGCGCGCTCGGGCATCAGCTTCGACCAGATCTCGTAGATCGAGTTCATGATCTTCTCGAACGGCATCAGGAAGCCGGTGACTGCAATCGGCCATTTCGCATCGACGATCGAGCCTTCGGGGGCGATGATCTCGAAGCAGCGGTAGAAGCCGGAATTGAGCGGCAGGTCGGGGAAGAACGTCTTCATGCCGGCCGCAACCGCCGAGAACGTTGCGCCAAACGCGGAATTGTAGATCGAGCCGATGGTCGGGTGGCTGCCGGTGAAGTCATATATCGCCTTATCGCCCTTGATCGTCATCTTGATGCGGATCGGAATCATGCCTTCGCCGCCGGCCGGGTCGCGATCGATGAAGTCGACCGTCTCCCATTCGCCGTCGGGCAGCGCGGCGATCCGCTGGCGTGCGGAACGCTCGACATAGTCCTGGACCGCAGCGAGGCCGGTCTCGACAGTATCGCGGCCATATTTGTTGACGAGACGCAGGATCTCGCGCCCGCAAACGGCGGTGGCCTCGGCTTGTGCCTGGATGTCACCGATGATGGAGGCGGGATCGCGGGTGTTTGACGCGATCAGATGCGCGACGTCCTTGCAGAATCGTCCCTTGTCGAACAGCCGGATCGGCGTGATGCGCAGGCCTTCGCGGAACATGTCGCGCGCCGCGACGTCGAACGAGCCGGGGACGCTGCCGCCCATGTCCGACCAATGACCGTTGGACTGGCTGAATGCGATGATCTTGCCGTCGGCGAAGATCGGCCGGATTAGCCGCACGTCGGAGAAGTGGGTGCCGCCAGCATAGGGATCGTTGATCGCAAACACATCGCCTTCATGCATGTCGCCCTCGAAGTAGCGCATGACGTCCTGGCAAGTGAAGTGCAGCGTTCCGACATGGACAGCGATGTCCTGATTGCCCTGGGCCGCACATTCACCTTTGGCGTCATGCAGGGCGCTGGAGAAGTCGCGGTTGTAGATCACGAAGGAGTAGCAGGTTCGCAGCACCTGTTCGCCCATCTGATCGACGCTGGTGATGAAGGAGTTTTTCAGAACCTCGAAGGTCACGGGGTCGAGCTGGAGATCTCCGGCCATGATTCAGTCCTTCGCGCGGATGATGATGTTGAGATATTTGTCGACCTCGGCGCTGGCGCCGGGCGGCACGACGGTGGTTGCGTCGACCTGTTCGACGATCGCAGGGCCCTGGAAGGAGAAGCCGCAGGGCAGGTCGTCGCGGGCATAGACGGGCGTATCGAGCCCGTTGCCTTCGAACCACACCCTGCGGCGGCTGACCGGCTCAGGGATCACACCGGTCGGCTTGTGGACGGCGAACTCGGCCTTGGGCACGACGCCGATGGCTTTCAGGTTCAGCCGGAAGAAGCTCACGGGCGAGTCGTCGCGGCGGAAATTGTATTCGCGCTTGTGCTCGGCATGGAAACTATGCACCAGATCGGCGATCGCCCCGATGGGGCGCGGCGCCTGCACCGCGAGCGACCGCCATTGGCCGCGATACATCATGTCGATCGAACGCTGCAGCACGATGTCGCGTTCGGCGACGCCCTCATGGGTGAGACGGGCGAGCGCTTCCTTCTCCAATTCGGCGAACTGAGCTTCGATATCAGCGGAGTCGGCCTCGTCGGCGCCGACCATGCAACTCTGCGAGAAGTCGTGCTGCATATCGACGAGCAGGCAGCCGAGCGCCGAGGTCACGCCGGGATTGGGTGGCACGATTACGACGGGGATCGCGAGCTCGCGCGCCACGTCGACGCCATGCAGGGCGCCGGCACCGCCGAACGCAACTAGCGCGAAATCGCGCGGATCGTAGCCGCGACTGATCGAGATCAACCGTACCGCGTCCGACATGTTGGCGTTGGCAACCTTGACGATCGCATCCGCCGCCTCGTGCAGGCCGAGGCCGAATGGTTTGGCGACGCCATCTTCGACCGCCTGCCGGGCAAGGGCAGGATCGAGCTTGACCTTGCCGCCGGCCAGATCGTTGCCGAGCCGGCCCAGCGTGACGTTGGCATCCGTGTTGGTCGGCTGCGTATTGCCGTTGCCGTAACAGGCCGGGCCCGGATAGGCGCCGGCCGATTGCGGACCGTTGCGCAGCGAGCCCGCCGGATCGGTCCAGGCCAGCGATCCGCCGCCGGCGCCGATGGTGAGCACTTCGATCGACGCGAAGCGGATCGGATAGCCAAACTCAATGTACCAGTCCTTGGTGATGCGCGAGTGACCGTCATAGGCCAGCGACACGTCCGTCGAGGTGCCGCCCATGTCGAGACCGATCGAATTGGGATAGCCGCAGAGGCCGGCGATGTAGCGGCTGGCGATCGCCCCCGCGGCGATCCCCGAGCCGGCGAGGCGCGCGGCAAAATCCTTGACGCTCGCCGGCGTCATGACGCCGCCGCCGGTGTGCAGCAGCAGGAGATCGCGGGTGTAGCCTTCATCCGCGAGGCGGTCGCCGAGGCGGCTGGTGTAGCTGACGACGACCGGACTAACAACAGCGTTGGCGACCGTGGTCGAGAATCGTTCATGCTCGAAGATTTCGGGAAGCACCTGGGAAGAGATCGAGACCGGAATCTCGGGCATCTCCTGCAGCAGGATTTCGCGCATCGCGCGCTCGTTTTCGCCGTTCAGATAGGCGTTCATGAAGCACACCGCGATTGCAGCGACGCCACGGCGTTTGAGGATGCGCGCAACGTTCCGCGCGGCGTCGAGATCGAGCGGCTGGACCACCTTGCCGGCAGCATCGATGCGCTCGGGAACGGTCAACCGGTCACGCCGCGGCACGTAGGGTTTGACGACGTCCTTGTAGGTGTCCCAGAGATCTTCCTTGTTGGCGCGCCGGATCTCGATGACGTCGCGAAAACCTTCGGTGCTGACGACGGCGGTGCGGGGCAGACGGCGGGTGATCAGTGCGTTGGTCGCGACCGTTGTGCCATGCGAGAACAGCGCCACCTTGGACAGGTCGATCCCGGCCTTGGACACGCCGCCCATGATCCCCTCGATGGGATCGCGGGTTGACGAGGTCTTCTCGATGCGGATGAGGCCGGTGGCCTCATCCATGATGCAGATGTCGGTGAAGGTGCCACCGACATCGACGGCCACGCGAAGGTTCTGCACGATGGGCCTTCCTTTCCAGCATACGCTTGCAGGTCGTGGTCAGGCAGGCGCGCGGGAGCACCCGGACCTTTGGCCCGGAGCCGCGAACCGCCCGTTCGACCGGCGGATCTCGAAGATGTCGGAAGGATGATAGGCACATCGTCAGCGGACCGCTTGTCGCTGAGCGCAGGACAATTTGTGTCAGAGAGCACGAGGGCTCAAACGCACCAGCTCAATCGGGGGCTAGCGCGTGGACGCCGGGCGAAGGACGGTCACGAATTGGGTGCACGCGATGTTGCACGAGCCTCGCTCGGCGAACAGCCGAAGCGGCCGCGATAGTTCCGGCTGAACTGCGCCTGATCGCCGAAGCCGCATTGATATGCGATTTCCGCAATGCTCTTCCGGCAATTCGGATCGCGCAGCATGTTGTCGCACATCAGGAGGCGCTGATTGCGGATATGCGCACTCACGGTGACGCCTTCACGTTCGAAGATCTGGTGCAGATAGCGCAGCGAGATGCCGCAGCCGTCGGCCACCATTTGCGGCGTGAGACGCATGTTGTCGATGCGCGAACGGATGAATTGCTCGCAGCGGTGAAGATGCGCATTGCGAACGGTGGAGGAGTGGCCCGCCAGCACGCGTTCGTCCGACTCGACTGCCATCGCCAGCAGGTCGATCAGATGCTTGCCCATCATGGTGCGGGCCGTCTCGTCCATTTCCCCGATCCGCTCGCCAGCGAGGCGCAGCGTCTCGACGAACAGCGCACCGACGCTGCGGCTGGCATCGAACTGCAATGTGGCCAGTCGTTCAGGCCGGGAGATTCGCCGGCGCAGCACCGCGCTCGGAATCTTCAGCACCCACAGCGCGGCCGGATCGCGATGACTGAACTCATAGGGCAGATGGCTGCGCTCGATCAGGAAGGCGCCGGGCTTGCAGCGGATGTCCTTGCCGTCCTGCTCGAAGCGGATTTCCGCGAGCTCGGGCACCGTGATCAGGAAGCTCTCTTCGCGCTCGTTGAGGAGGTGATGTTCATGCCGCTTGTAGAGCAGACCGTCCGAGACGTTGCGTGAGATCGAAACCGGCCCAAGCGACCAGGCGCCGAGATTGCCGCGGAAGTCGTGACCGCCGAGGAAACGCAAGTCCAGAGAATAGTAGATGTCGGAGACGACCTGCTGCCAGAACTGGCGGCGTTGGTGAGTGGGAATGTCGTTGGTCGCGAAAGTGGTCTGCATCTTGCGCTCCGTCACTGCCGTCGACTGCTGGATCCCTATAGTCTCTCCTGGCGTAGACTATCCGCTGCACTCACGCAGTGACGGGCGCGAAAGCATCGTCACCACGATCGTCGATGGCCGCACGCATACTGTAGTCCCGTTGCCACCATCGACCCTAGCTTGGCGAAGACAGAAGGATGACGTCAAGTCCGACCGAAGGGAAAGCCGATATTTTAGGCCGCCTTTGCCCAATTTCGATCGGGGCAATGAAAGATGGAAGCCGTTGTCGAGGACAACCTCCCGGAAAGAGTCCGGGAGGCTCTCGATGAACAAGGCGGCGCAGACGATTAGGCGAGGGAACTGCGGAGCTTGGCCAACAGCCCGGCCCGATCGTGACGCGCCGCAAGCGCTTCATCCATCCCGACCTTGACGAACCTGACGGGTGTGTTCGGTTGCAGCTGGCCAATCAGGTCCATGTCGGCGGCGATCACGGTGCCGACCATGAAATAGCCGCCGCCCGAAACCGCGTCACGATGCAGCACGATCGGTTCGGTGCCGCCGGGCACCTGGATCGAGCCGTAGGGGTAGCAGGCATCGGTGATGTTGGAAGGGTCGGAGCCCGCGCCAAACGGCGGCTCGCGCGGCACGAACTCGAGAGGCTTGGCGCCCTTGAAGCGATAGCCGATCCGGTCGGCTTCCGGCGCGACCTTCCAGGTGTCGGAGAAGAAGCCGTTGCCGGCCTGCTCGGTGATGCGGTGCCAATAAAGGCCCGGCATAGCGCGCAATTCGGTGGGCATTCCGGCCGGCAGGCCGCGCAAATCTTTGGCGATCGTGCGGCCTTCCTTGACAGACGCAGAACTCGCGCCCACTGGCAACTCATCACCAGCTTCGAGCTTGCGACCCTTGAATCCGCCGAGCGCGCCGAGCGCGTAGGTCGAGCGCGAACCAAGCACGACCGGAACGTCGATGCCACCTGAGACCGCAATATAAGCGCGCGCGCCTTGCTTGAGGAAATCGAAGGAGAGCTTTTGGCCGCGCTTTACTTTGAAGCTGCTCCAGGTCTCGCGTGGCGCGCCGTCGAGCTTCGGCGGCAGTTCGGCGCCCGTGACCGCGACCAAGGCATCGTCGGTGAACTCGAGCTCGGGTCCCATAAACACGGCCTCGAGGACAGCTGCGCCTTCCTCGTTGCCGACAAGCAGATTGGCCGCTGCAAGCGCATGCCGGTCCATGCCGCCGGAGAGCGGTATGCCGATGTGGTAGTAGCCGGGACGCCCGAGGTCTTGCACGGTCGTCGCAAGACCCGGCTTGAGAACCTTAATGGCCATGGAGAACCCCCTCGAGCTTGCGATTATAGGCGTCGATGTCGCGATTGAATTCGGTCAGCGAGAACGAGACGTCGCGGATGACGGGCGCAAAGCGGCCAGCATCGACATCGGCCACAGCCGCGTCATAGGCGGCGCGGTCGATCGGCTTCCACTTGACGATGTCGCCTGGCCTGAACAGGCACATGAAGTCCCGGAGGTAGCTGATCTTCTGGCTCGGATCGTAGATCGGCATCGGCGTGATGCCGAACATCTGGTAGCCGCCGGCGCCGCGCACCGAATAGATGCAGCCGAAGCAGCCGCCATGCCCGACCGTTAGTTTCGGCGTGTCCGTGCGAGGACGCAGGTATTTGGGCGCCTGAATCTGCCGCTGGCGCTCGACCATCTGATAGAGAAAGGGCAGGCCGGCGACGAAGCCGACCATCGAGACGAACCAGGGCGCGCTTGAATGCGCCTTGATGAAGCCGTCAATGCCGTCGAGATTGTTGATGCGTGCTGCGTATTCGATATCCGTGCAGTTGGGGTCTTGATGACGCTCGCGGAAGCGCATCAGCGTCTCGTGCGTCCAGGGATCGTTGTAGAGCACCGGGATTTCGATGATCCGCGTCTTGATGACCGGCTCGGACTTCTCGGCCGCCGTGTCCAGCCGTTTCAATTCGGTGAGCAAATCGTCAGGCTTGATCTGATCCGGGTCGAACTTGACCTGATAGGACGCGTTGGCCGGGCAAATCTCGGTCACGCCCTTGATCTTCGCATCGCGCACCGCATTGGTAATAAACAGGCTCTTGAAGAAGGCCTCGAGCGACATGGATTCATCGACTTCAGCGAAGATGTGCTCGTCGCCGCCGAAGGAAAATCGGGTTTGCATGGGACTACGGCCTCCTGTTGCTGACCGGGCGGGTGATCATGTGGATGGGGTGGCTTTGGTGTGTGAAGCCAGCCAGGGCTCGAGCCAGGCGGTGTGAAAATGTCCGGCCTGCACGTCGGGATCGCGGGCAAGCGCTTGATGCAGGGGCTTTGTCGTAGCCAAACCCTCGATAGTGAGTTCGGCGAGCGCGCCTTCAAGCCGGCGGATTGCGCTCGCGCGGTCTTCGGCATGGACGATCAGCTTGCCGAGCAGACTGTCGTAGAATGGCGGCACGGTGTAGCCGGCATAGAGCATGCTGTCGAAGCGCACACCCTCGCCATCGGGCACGGCGAGCGCGCTGATCGTGCCGGGGCTGGGCATGAAGTTCTTCGCGGGATCTTCCGCATTGATCCGCACTTCAATCGAATGACCGCTGACCCGGACCTCGTCCTGACGGATACGTAACGGCTCGCCGCCTGCGATCCGGATCATCTCGCGCACCAGATCGATGCCGGTCACCATCTCGGTGACGGGATGCTCGACCTGGATACGGGTGTTCATCTCCAGGAAGTAGAATTCGCCGGTTCTGTCGTCATAGAGATATTCGAGCGTTCCGGCGCCGCGGTAGTTCACCGCCTTGGCGAGGGCGACCGCCGATGCGCAGAGCTGTTCACGAACGGCCGGTGTCAGCGAAGGCGAGGGGGCTTCCTCCCACACCTTCTGACGGCGACGCTGCAGCGAGCATTCGCGCTCGAAGCAGTGGATGACGTCCTTGCCGTCGCCGAGCACCTGGACCTCGATATGCCGCGCGCCTTCGACGAGCTTCTCGACATAGAGGCCGCCGTCGCCGAACGCCGCCAGCGCCTCGGCCTGTGCCTGCGGCATCAAATGATGGAACTCCTCGGCTGTACGCGCGATGCGGATGCCGCGGCCACCACCGCCAGCGGCTGCCTTGATCATGACGGGAAAGCCGGTTTTTTCGACCAAAGCAAAGGCCGCTTCCGGAGTTTCCAGGCGCCCCTCGCTGCCCGGGACGGTCGGGACACCTGCCGATGCCGCGGCCTCGCGCGCTGCGACCTTGTCGCCCATCAAGCGGATCGACTGCGCCGTGGGGCCGACGAAGATCAACCCCGCGGCTTCGACCGCGGCGGCGAATTCCGCGTTCTCTGCAAGGAAGCCGTATCCTGGATGGATGGCATCGGCGCCGGTGCTCTCGGCTGCCGCCAGGATCTTCGTCTGATCGAGATAGGATTTGGAAGCCTGCGGCGGGCCGATCTCGACGGACTCATCGGCGAGCTTCACCGCAAGCGAGTCCTTGTCGGCCTTGCTGTAGACCTGCACCGTCGCAATCCCGAGCTCACGCGCCGCGCGGTTAATGCGCACTGCGATCTCGCCGCGATTGGCAATGAGGAGCTTCTTGATCGCCATGGAACCGGGGGCGCTCAAACGTCGATCTCGGCGATGGGCTGGCCGGCCATCACGGCTTCCTCATTCTCGGCAAGGAAACGCAGGATCTTGCCGGCCGCGCCCGCCTTGACTTCGTTGAAGGACTTCATCACCTCGATCAAGCCGATCGTGTCGTCTTCAGTGATGACGTCACCGTCGGACTTGTATTCCGGTTTGTCGGGGGCCGGCTTGCGGTAGAAAATGCCCGGTAGCGGCGAGAATATCTGCTGGGTGGTCATGAATTGCTCCTCGTGGGTTCGTGTCGACCTTGGCCGATGGCTCAGGGCGCGGTCAAATAAGGACGAACAGCCTCGCGAACGGCTTCCGCGATCGCGACGGCATTGGGTGTGTCGGAATGGATGCAGATCGAGTCGGCACCAACGACGATGTCGTTGCCTGCGACCGATCGGGTCTTGCCTTCATTCACGGCGCGGGTGCAGCGCGAGGCGGCATCGACCGGGTCCTTGGCGTCATGTTCGCGTGTGATGATGAGGCTGCCGTCGGCGTTGTAGTCGAGATCGGCGTAGTATTCGGCGACGAAAGTGTGGCCGCGGCGTTCATAGACCTTCTGATGCAGCGTGCCCTTCATGCCGAGCAGCGGCACCTTGTAGACGTCGGCGGCGTCGGCCACTGCTTCCGCGATCTCTTCGTTGCGTGTCGCCATGCCGTACAGCGCGCCGTGCGGTTTGATATGATTGAGCGGCACGCCTTCGGCGTCCAGGAACGCCTTGAGCGCACCGATTTGATAGAGCAGGCAGTTCGCCAGTTCGTCGCGGTCGATCTTCATCTCGCGACGGCCAAAGCCCTGCAAATCGGGCAGCGAGGGATGTGCGCCGACCTTGACGCCGTGTTGCCTGGCCAACTGGACGGTCTTGCGCATGTGATTGAAATCCGAAGCATGAAAGCCGCAAGCGACGTTGGCGACGTCGATATAGGGCATTAATGCCTTATCATCGCCCATCTTGTAGAGGCCGTAAGCCTCGCCCATGTCGCAGTTAATGACGACCATGTCTCATTGTCCTCCCGTTGTCCTTCTTGCGGTCTCTTGCATGCGTTTGGAGGGCAGGGCCGTGCGCAGGGGCAACAAGGCACTCGCGCACGGCATGCCGCCTGCTTATTTGGATACGAGGTAGTCGACCGGGATCTTCTCCGAGATGGTCCACTGATCAATCACCTTCGGCTTGCCGGCCTCGGTGTCGACGATCAGGTAGCGGCCCTGGTTCTGGTGGTGGATGTCCTTGGTGAAGGTCCGCGGCCCGAACAGCGTGGCTTCGTTGTTCATCTTCTCGAGCTCGGCGACGACGCCGGCGGCTTCCGTCGTCTTTGAGCGCTCGACCGCTTTGGCCCAGACGTCGATCAGGACGTAGCCGGGATAGACGTACTGGCTGGACGGATCGCCGCCAGTCACGTCCTTGTACTTCTTGTTGAACTCGTTGACCTTCGCGTTTGGATCGTCGCCGTAGACCGAGCCCTGCACCGGGACATAGAAGTTCGAGAGATCAGGCACAGCGTTCAGCCAGTAGCTGCCATCGACGCCGGAGCCGTTGAGGATCATCGACTTGATCCCCGCAGCGCGGATCTGCTTGATGGCCGACACGGCGCCCGGCATCATCGTGCAGAGCATGATGGCGTCTGGCTCCTTCGGCAGGCTCTTGATGCGCGTGATCTGGGACGCGATCGAGGCGTCGTCGTTCTTGAAGGTATCGCTGCCGGCGAGCTTGGCGTCCTTCAGGCGCGGCAGCATCCAGTCAAAACCGTCGCAGATGCCCTTGTTGTAGACGGTCCAGCTATCGAGCAGGCGATAGAAGTTTCGGGCGCCCTTCTTGTTGTAGGCCCACTCCGCCATCGTTGCGCCCTGCACGGCGGCTAACACCGAGGCGGAGAACGAGAACGGACCGACGCCGGGAATCCCTGCCTTGATCGACTCCGCGCACAGGAAGAAGGACACCTTGCCGGCCGCCTGAGCCTGCAGGGCCGCCGGAGCACCGAAATCATAGTCGCAGGAGACGATGACGAGGTCGGCGCCCTGGTCGAGCACGGCAAGGCCCGCCTTGGCGCCTTCGGCCTGATCGGTCTTGGTGTCGGCAAACACGGCCTTGATCTTCTTGCCGAGCAGGCCGCCCGCCTTGTTGATCTCATCGATGCGGATCAACGCGGCGTCCTGGGCCGGCTTGTCATAGGCCTGCATGAAGCCGGATGCCGCGGTGGCAAATCCGACGACGATCTCGTTCGCGGCGCGGGCCGGCGTCAACAGCAGCGCAGTCGCCCCGGCCAGGATGCCAAGTAGTTTCAAGATCCGCATTGTCCACTCCTCCAATGTTCCATCGAGCTTCAGTTCATTTCCTTCAGCGCAGTCTGCACCGGCGATGCGAGCCGTCGCTGAAGCGGCCATCCGCGCCAGGAGAATTCCCGGTTACGGGTGAGTCCGGTCGGCAGGTAGATCAGGATGATGATGGTGATGATGCCGATCGCGATCTCCTGGACGCCGTTCGGCAGGCCGATCGACAGGCCGCCGACGCTGACGCCCTTTTCCAGATTGCGGAACAACTCGATCAGCACAGACATTGCGACGACGCCGGACACTGCCCCGCTGAGGCTGTACATGCCGCCGACCACCAGCATCGATAGCGAGACGAAGGTCGTGCGTAGGTAGAACGAGCCGGGATTGACGATGCTGAGGAAGTGCGCATAGAGCGCGCCAGCGAGGCCAATGATGAAGGCGCTGACGACGAATGCGATCAGCCGTTCACGCACGATGTCGACGCCGGAGGCGCTCGCCGCGATCGCTTCGTCGCGTGTGGCGCGCAGCGCAAGCCCGGAGCGGGAGATCGAATAGAGATAGGCGATCACGATCGCGACCGCGGCCCCCAGCCATCCGATCCAGACATTCATCGTGGGCGGGATGCCGACGATCGAACCCTGGCCCCCGGTGACAGAGTCCCAGTTCGAATAGACGTTGTTGACGACGCCGAGCAGGCCGAAGGTCGCGATCGAGGCGGCAATCCCCGACAGGCGCATGATGATGCGGCCGACGAACAGCGCGAACAGCGCGGCGAACACGCCGGAGATCGGGGTGGCGACCCACATCGGCAATTGCGTGTGCAATAGCCATGCCGGCAGGCCCTTGAGCGTGATCGACTTCATGACAGGCGGAATGGCGAGCCACGCCGTCATGTAGGCGCCGAGGCACATGAAGCTGATATGGCCGAACGACAGCAGGCCGGAATTGCCGACGAAGGCGTAGAGCCCGACCACCACCATGATGTTGATGAACATCTCGATCGCGGTGCGGTTGAAGGCCCGGCTGCCGAACGCATAGGTCAATGCGGCCGTCGCCAGCAGCACCACGATCAGCACGATCGGCGTCACGACCGTTTGCCTGATGACGGAGGGCGGCTTCGACATCGATCAGACTCGCTGCTTGGCGGATTTGGGCGCGAACAGGCCCTGCGGACGCGCCAGCAGGACCACGATGACGGCGCCATAGACGAAGGCGTCACGGAACACGCGGGCGTCATGCGGCAGCGTGGCCTGAAACACGACGCTGGCGGCACCGATCAGGAAGCCGGCGGCGACCGCACCGGGGACGCTGCCGAGGCCCCCGATCACGGTGGCGATGAAGGCGATCAGCATGACATTGGCGCCAATGCCAATATCGGCGGTGCCGGAATTGGTAGCGAGGATCAGGCCGATCGCGGCGGCCAGCATGCCGCTGATGGCGAAGGCGAGCAGGATGACGCCGTTGGCGCGCACGCCGAGCATGCGGGCCATGGTGAAGTTGTCGGCTGCTGCACGCATCTCCAGGCCATAGCGGGTGTGCTTGAGGAACAGCACGAGCACCGCCAGCACCGCGAGCGTGATGATGATCGTGACCACCTGGAGCATTGGGATGTGGGCGCCGAAAAATTCCACCGGCAGGCCGAGATTGGGCCAGAGCGTGATCGACTTGGGGCGGCTCGAATAGAGCATCAGCAGCAGATGGCGGATCACGAAACCGAGCGCGAAGGATGCGATCATCATCGTGGCCGGATGGGCGTTGCGGAAGCGGCGGAAGACGATCACCTCCGACGACATCGACAGCGCGGCGCCGACGAACAGCAAGAGCGGGATCAAGAGATAGAAGGGCAGGCGGCCGGCGAACACGATCGCAGCGGCATCGATCGACGGCCACAGCATCGCGAATACGCAAAAGGCGATGAAGTCGCCATGGGCGAAGTTCACCAGCCGCATGACGCCGAAAATCGCGGCGATGCCGAGCGCGCCCAGAGCATAGATGCTGCCGAGGCTCAGCGCGTCGAACAGGATTTGCAGGACGGCGGTCATGGCCTAGTGATCCCCGAAGCCGAAATAGGCCTGCTTCAGCCGTGCGTCCTTGACCATGTCGGCGGCTTCGCCCTCCAGCACGATGCGTCCGCCGCGGATCAGCACCATCCGCCCGCCCGTCATCTTTGCACGGGTCGAGCTCTGCTCGACGATCAGGAGCGTCAGCTTGCGCTGCGCACGCAACCGCATCAGGATTTCGTAGACCTGGTCGATGATTTTCGGTGCGAGCCCGAGCGAGGGCTCGTCGATCGCCATGATGCGCGGCGCGGCCATCAGCGCACGACCGATCACCAGCATCTGCTGCTGGCCGCCGGACAGCATGCCGGCCGCGGTGTGGCGGCGCTCGGCCAGCATCGGAAACTCCGCATAGACGGCGTCGAGATCGTCGCCGATCTTCTTGCGGTCGGTGCGCATGCCGGTGCCGACCTTCAGGTTTTCCTCGACGGTCAGGCCGCCAAAGACATTGCGTCCCTCAGGCACCAGCGAGAAACCGCGCCGGGCGATCTCCTCGGGAGCCGCACCCGTGATCATGCCGCCGGCGAGTGTGATGGTGCCCGATCCGGAAGGGACAACGCCGGCGATGGCGTTGAGCAGGGTCGACTTGCCGGCGCCATTGGGGCCGGTCACGAACAGGATTTCGCCTTCGGCAATTTTCAGAGTGACGCCGCGTAGCGCCGTGAGGCGCCCATAGCTGACGGTGATGTCGTCGACGGCCAGCAGGCTCATGACGCGACCGCCTCTTCGACCAGAAGCAACTCGTCCTGCTGCGTGCCCATATAGGCGTGCCGCACGGCATCGCTGTTGCGGATCTGGGCGGGCGAACCGACCTCGATGATCTCGCCGGAGTCGAGCACGAAAATGCGTTCGCAGAGTTCGAGAACCAGACCGATGTTGTGCTCGATCAGGAGCACGCCGACGCCGAGTTCGCCGGCGATCCGCCTGATGATGACCGCAAGATCGTGGCTTTCATGCTCGGACATACCGGCCGCGGGTTCGTCGAGCAGCAGATAGCGCGGTGTACACATGATGGCACGGCCGATGGCCACGCGACGTTCGTCGGTGTAGGGCAGGGCGCCCGCTATCGTGCCTGCGAGATGTGAGATGCCGAGCCAGGCCATGACGCGCTCGGCCTCCGCGATGGCGTCGCGGCGTTTCTGGCCGAGACCGACGCCCGTTACCTCAAGGTTGTCGATCACGGGAAGATCGCGAAACAGTCGACCCGATTGAAAAGTGCGCGCAACACCCATGCGTCGCAGCTTGTGTGCCGCGATGCCGTTGATCGCTTGGCCTTCGAGCTCGACGCCGCCTGTGCTCAGCGACTGGAAGCCGGTCAGCACGTTGATAAGTGTCGTCTTTCCGGCGCCGTTGGGGCCGATCAATCCAGTGATACGTCCGCGCGGTACGGCGAGGGTCACCTCGGAGAGGGCTTTCAGGCCCTCGAACTGGACACTGACATCGTGAGCGACCAGTTCCAACCCACCCGACGTCATGAACGGTTTTCTCACTCGCGATCGAATGATTGATTTTTGCGGCGCGGTGGGGGATTGTAAAATTCGAAATACTGGTCACTGATATCGGAAAAATTGATGACGCTGACTTTCCGTCAGGTCCGCCATTTCATCGCCACCGCCGAGTCCGGCAGGGTCTCGGCGGCGGCCGCTGCGCTGAATGTGACCCAATCGGCCGTCACCGCGTCGATCAAGGCGCTTGAAGCCGATCTCGGGCGCAAGCTGTTCGATCGGCATTCGAACGGCGTGACGCTCACTGTCGATGGTCAGCAATTCCTGCAGCGCGCCCGTGCGATCGAGGCGAGCGTGTCGGATGCGATGCAGGGGCCGCATCGCTGGGGAACCCAGGTCGACGGCACGGTGGACGTCGCGGTCAGCTACACGGTGGCAGGCTATTTCCTGCCGCCGCTGCTGTCGCGCTTCTGGCGTTCGTTTCCCGGCATCACGGTGCGACTGCATGAATTCCAGCGCGATGCCATCGAGCAGAGCCTGGTGAGCAGCAGCGTCGATGCCGCCATCATGCTGGTCTCCAATCTGCACGATCGGCGCAGTATCCGTTCACGCCTGCTGTTGCGCTCGCCGCGACGGCTCTGGACTTGCGCGCACCATCCGCTCCTGCACAAGGACAAGGTCACGCTAGCTGATCTTGCGAGTGAGCCATATCTAATGCTGACCGTCGACGAAGCCGAGCGCTCCGCGATGCGTTACTGGCAGAGGACGCCGCATGTGCCGAACGTCATCTTCCGGACCTTGTCCGTGGAGGCCGTCCGCAGCATGGTCGCGACCGGCATGGGTATCACGGTCCTGTCCGACATGGTCTATCGGCCATGGTCGCTGGAGGGGCATCGCATCGATGTGAAGACCCTGGATGATGACGTTCACACCATGGATGTGGGTCTCGCCTGGAAAAGCAAGGCGCGTCTTTCCCCAGCGGCTCGGGCGTTCTGCGAGTATGTCGCGCATGCCTATCCCGGAGCGGAGCCGGTGCAGTTCGATTGAAGGCTCGCTGAGCCGGTGCCGCTTGTCGGGTGGCGAGACCATTTCCGCCAACGGCGAAGGTCCTGGCCTCGGGATCGGTTCTGCCCAACTTGTCGAGTGGCTTCTCATGAGCCTCGGTCAAGAAGCGTTGCTGCCTCATGCCAGGTTCGCCCACGTGAATGATCGTTGGTCGGAGTGTAGTCGTTGCACGGCAGGTGTGCGCCCGCGGGCGCCGCTGTGCGTGCGGCGTGTGCACCGGTAAAGCTAGAAAAACCACTGAAGGCAATCTGAGCGCGTGATCCGTGGCTTGATGCAAGAGATCCGCGACAGTCTCGGCTGAGCGTCATGTGCCGCGCGCCCGCCTCATTCGAGCCGCGTCAGATAAGGCGCGATCGATCGCGGTTCGGGAAGCACCGCGACGATCTTGATCTGGGCGATGCTGCGCCGTTCGGCCGCTGCCAGATGCGCCTCCAGCATGGCCGCCGCTGCCGGCACCGCATCGAGCAGCAGTAGCTCCACGATCAGGCGATGTTCGGTGATCGCCGTGCGGTCGTCGGGCAGGCCGAGCTGGCGAAGCACGCGCTCCGCCGCCAGCACGGGCAGAAGATTATGGCGGATCTGCTCGCGCAATCGATCGTTGGGTGTGGCGAAATGCTCGCGGATGGATTGCGCGGTCAACGATATCGGAAACATGTCGACCACCGAGATCGATCGACTGATGCGGATTTTGAGCGAGCGCAAGCGCGCAGGCTATTTCTGCGGTTTCTGGAAGACGGCGCTGGAGTCGGCCGACATGATGCTGGCGGGGGAAGCGGTGATCCAGAGCATGTGGTCACCAGGCGTGAGCGCGTTGCGGCGGCGCGGCTTTCCGGTCCGTGAAACCGTCCGCCAGGATGATCGCGCGAAAGCGCTCAGGGCGCTTCTCACGACCCGCTCGCGATTGCAGGCGTCGCCTTCTGTTACTTGAACTCGCGGTGGATCACGTAGTCGCGGGCCCGGGTGTCGCCGCGAATGCCGGTGCGCTCGACATCATTGGGCGGCCCGTAATCGACGGAAAACACAATCGCCACGGTGTGCGCTCGCTTTTACATTTCCTCCTGTATCGTCATGTTCCTCACGTCGAGTTGAAGCACTTCCTCTCATTGGCTGACGTTGGACTTTGCTTGATCTGCGTTGTCCTCGCTGAGCCACTTTTTGATTTCGTTGCTTGCAGCGATTTTCATTTCGATTGAGTGCGCATGTCGTTCTGTCGTAGAATCTTGCGGCATCCAAGCGGGCCGGCTGAACTGGAACGGGCGGCTTGAGGTCGGGAGGTGCGAACGGCAAAAAGGAGGGGCAGCGAAGATTCGTGAGCGACGCATGCTCCAGCGCACGCTTGTCGGGAGCGCCGGTTGGGAGTGCCCGCGGTACAAGCGTGTGCAATTTTGGCTAGTTTGGAGTGCACACACAGGGTGCATGTTCCTCGTCTAGTCCTTTGATAGTGTAGGGTAACTTGTTGAAAGATAAAGATTATCGCATTTCCGTGGCGCCCATGATGGATTGGAACGAGACTTCAATTTGTTCAATTGGTTATGGGACGGCGTGTGCACGATGTGTGCACCGGGAGATCAAGAATAATCTCATCACAGCCAATATGAGAAGATCTGTAAGGCGGGTGGGCGAGCCGCATCGAGACAGCGGAAGTGCACAACCAAAGTGCTCGGGAGGCAAGAGGTAGGTGAGCGCTGGGGCACCCCCTTCACCGCCCATTAGCGCAGTTCCGCTGATCCAGAACGCCTCTTGCGGTACGCCGATGCTTGTAAGCATTAGCCGGCATGTAAAATGTGGAAGTGCGCTCCAAATCGCCATCTGCTTTCCACTGTCGCACATGGCAACGAGCGTGTGACTACACGGCCAGATGACCGCGCTCCAGCACACTGGCGTCTATGCTACCGGCTTCGGAACCTCGTCCTCGTCGTGCTCGTGTAGCAGGTCGAGCAGGCGCTTGCGCATCAACATGCCGGGGCGATCGGACGGCATGTGCTTTTCGATCTTGCGGCCCATGTCGACGATCGCGTCCGGGTCGGTCGATTCCAGGATGTCCCGATCTTCTGCGATAATCGCGGCATCCCAGTCGATCAGTTCCTGCGCCGAGCAGTCCGCCTCAGTGTCATTGCGGAACAGGAGCTGCACCACCTGGATCTTGCCGTCGGCGATCGGTGTTGCGCAGTTAAAGATGATATGCCGGATGCCGGAGGGATACTCCATGTCGAGCCGACGGCAGAACGGCATGAACCATTTGTTGCGCATATGTCGCTTTGTATGGGGCTCCGTTGTGCCAGAGATTTTCGCCGCGATCGGCGGGTTCTTTACGGTGACGATGGTTTCCGCCTCGAAGCCGTAGTCGGTTTCGACGATTTCGTATTTTTCCGGTCGCGGCTGGTCAATGTCGCCGAACGTGTTCTTGTGCACGAACGCGAAATGCGCGTTGTCGAACGAGTTTTCCATCAGCCGCAGTGCTGCCGTGTTCCAGGTGTCGTAGAACTGGAAGATGCGGCGGTAGGCGGGGTCGCTGTCCTCGGGAATGTCGGGAATGTCGCGCAGCGGCTCGTCCAGCGCCACCCAGACATAGCCGTAGCGAGTTTTCGTGCGGAACGCGCGCGCTCTGGCGTCGGGGATCGGTTGCTCGAATGGAAACTGCGGGATCATCACCAGCTTGCCGTCGCGGTCGTACTCCCAGCCGTGATAGCCGCAGACGATGTTGCCGTTGCGGCACCAGCCCTTGGAGAGTTTTGCGGTGCGATGGCAGCAGCGATCCTCCAGCGCCGCGGGTTCGCCCTTGGAATCAAGAAACAGCACGATTGGCTCACCGAGCAGCGTGAACGGCTGCGGCCCGCTCTCGAGTTGCTCGATGCGCATAATCGCGTACCAGAAGCGGCGTAGCACCGGTTGTTTGGTGGCCAGCATGGGGTGTCTCCCGAAAGATTTAGGCGGCAATGCGCGTCACGACGCGCGCAGCGTCCGTTCGAAGTCGTGCAAGGTCGAGGCCGGGGATGGCGCCGTCGTCAACGACGGTCCGCCCGCCAATCAGCAGATGGCGCACCCTGGCGCCACCGCAGGTCACCGGTGCGACCAGGAGATCGTGCATGCCGAAATGGCGCGGCTGGTCGAGATCGAACACCGCGATGTCCGCCTGCTGGCCCGGTGCAAGCGTGCCGACATGCGGCAGGCCGAGCACCCGCGCGCCGCCGGCCGTGGCCCAGTGCACGACGTTTTCGGCGGTGACGGCATTCGCGCCCTTCACCGCGCGATGGGTATGCCAGGCGCTGTGCATTTCGCAGACCATGTCGGCAGCCTCGTTCGACGCCGCACCGTCGACGCCCAGCGACACCGCGCCGCCAAGTGCCGCGAGGGCGTCGGCCGGCGCGACACCGGAGCCGAGCCGACAGTTCGACTGCGGGCAGTGCGCCATGCCGGTGCCGGTCTCGGCCAGGATCTTCACCTCGTCACCGTCGAGATGCACCATGTGCGCGTACCAGATATCGGGACCGAGCCAGTCGTGGTCGGCAAGCCAGTGCACGGGACGTTTGCCATGCACGGACATGCAAAAGTCGACATAGTCCGACGTTTCCGACAGGTGGCTGTGCAGCCGCAGCTTCATGCGACGCGAGGCGGCAATCACCTCGCGAAGCTGGCCCGGCTCTAGTGACCAGGTCGGCGTCGTCGGCGCCATCGCAACCTTGGTGAGACCGGCGGGAGAGGGATCATGAAAACGCTGGGCGCAAGCTTCGACCGAGGCCAGCATGCGCTCGAGCGGTTCAATTGGCGTCGGCGCTCCGTCACCGCCGCCGATATGGCTCGTCTTGGTGCCGCCGCCGCGACAAAGCACCAGGCGCAGCCCGAGGCTGCGGGCGACTTCGAAGATCACCGCCGCCGGATCGAACCGGTAGGTATCGCTGAACAGGTAGTGGTGATCAGCCACGGTTGTGGTGCCGGACAGGAGCAGCTCGGCAAGGCCGATCCGGGCCGCGACCGCCAACGCCTCCTCGTCGATCTTCGACCAGTACGCATAGGGCACCGACCGCAGCCAGCCGGAGAGCGGCTGATTGATGCCGGACTGCACCCCCTTCAACACGCTCTGGAACAGGTGGTGGTGGGTCGAGATCAATCCGGGATAGATCACGCAACCTGAGGCATCCAGCCTCCGTTCGCCGCTCTCCGGCGTGAGCGCGCCGATCGCCGTGATGACACCGTCGCGAATCCGGATCGATCCCTGGGCACGCATCGCCTCGCCGGGAAGGCCGGTGAAAATCCCCTCGGCATTCTCAATCAGCAATGCACTCATGCTTCGGTTCCAAGCTCGCTCTCGTGCCAGTTCGACAGCGCTAGCTTGGAGAGTCCCACCATCGCGCCGAACAGCACCACGCCGGTGACGGTGATCAGGAACAGTGCGGCGAACATCCTTGGAATGTCCAGCTGGAATCCGGCATCGAGAATCTCGTAGGCAAGTCCCGATGAGCGGCCGCCGGTGCCGGCGACGAACTCGGCGACCACTGCGCCGATCAGCGCGAGCCCGGAGGAAATGCGCAGGCCGCCGAAGAAGTACGGTAGAGCACCGGGTATCCGCAGCCGCACCAGGGTCTTCAATCGGCTGGCACGGTTCATGCGGAAATAGCTGGCGAGCCCGGGATCGACGCTGCGCAGGCCCAGCGTGGTGCTGGAGATGATGGGGAACAACGCCACCAGCGTCGCGCACACCGTAAGTGAGAGTTGCGTGTTCTTCACCAGGATGATGATCAGCGGCGCGATCGCCACGATCGGCGTCACCTGCAGTAGCACTGCATAGGGAAACAGGCTGACCTCGATGGCGCGGCTTTGCACGAACATGAAGGCGATCAGCGTCCCCAGCACAACGGCAGCGGCGAACGCCCGAAGGGTGATGCGTAAGGTGATCAGCAGTGCGCGCAGCAGCGATGGGCCATTCTTGATCAGACTGGCGATGATGTCGCTCGGTTTCGGAAACAGATAGACCGGGATCGAACCGAGGCGGCAGCCGATTTCCCAGACCGCGAGCAGCACCACGCCGACCGCGAGCGGCGCCGCGATTCGCACGAAAGTCTCCGATTGCAACAGCGGCTTCATGGCGTGGCTCCCGATACTGACGGCAACGACGCTTCGGCGAGCCAGGTCGACAGTTCGCGGCAATAGGCGGCAAACCGGGCGCTGTCGCGGAAATCCTGGCCGCGTGGTTGCGGTTCATCGATCGTCATGGTGCGGAAAATGCGGCCTGGGTTCGCGGCGAGCACCACGATCCGGGTCGACAGGAACACGGCTTCATAGATCGAGTGGGTGACAAACACCGTGGTCAGCTTGCGTTCCCACCACAACTTGATCAGATCGTCATCGAGCTTGTTGCGGGTGAATTCATCGAGCGCGCCGAATGGCTCGTCCATCAACAGCAGGGTCGGGTCAGTGGCGAGCGCGCGGGCGATCGACACCCGCATCTTCATGCCGCCGGAGAGCTGGCGCGGGTAATGCTGGGCAAAGGCCGAGAGGCCGACCCGGGCGATGGCGTCGCTGACCCGCGGATCGGCCTTGCCGCGTGGCACGTCGGCGAGGTCGAGCGGCAGCCGCACATTGGTATCGACCCGCGCCCAGGGCATCAGGGTCGGCTCCTGGAATACGAAGGCGAGGCCGCGGCCGTCCTGGCCGACCTGTCCGGAATCGCCACGCCACCACAAAATGCGACCGTCCGACGGCTGGATGAGATTGGCGATCAGCTTAAGCAGCGTACTTTTGCCGCAACCGGACGGGCCGATCAAAGTGAGGAATTCACCCTCGGCGATCGTGAGGTCGATCGGCGCCAGGGCGCGGGTGCCGTTGGCGAAGATCTTTTCTGCGGACAGCACCTCGACCGCCGGCCGACGATCGGCTGCGCGGCGCGCGGTGTGTGCGTCCAGGGGGTCGCTGGGCAAGGGAGCATTCATGATAGGCTTCTTCGTGGAGTAATGATCGTCGGATCGTTGCAAGCTTCGCGCCTGCGCGCCGTGGGCTAGAATCCGATCTTCAGATCCTTGACAAAGCGATCGGTGAACGCCTTTTGCCATTCGGTCTTTGGATCGAGCAGGTCGGCGGCGACCAGGAAGTCATAGGTCTGCTTCCATCGCGCAGCCGTCATGATGCCGATTCCGCTTGTGGCGGCGTCGCCACCGTCGAGCGCTTTGGTCTGCTTCAGCTTGTCGATCGCATATGCGATCTGGGCGTCGGTCATTTTCGGGTTGTCGACTTTGATCAGGGCGTTGGCCGGTTCCGGGTTCTTGAGATAGTCACGCCAGCCCTCGAGCGATGCCTTGACGAAGCGGGCCACCACATCGGGGTTCTCGGCGAGCATCTTCTCGGTCGTCACGATCGTCGAACCGTAGGGCGGATAGCCACCGTCGGCGAACAGGAAGAATTTTGCCTTGGCGCCCTGCTGCTGCGCCTGGAACGGTTCGGACGAAAGATAGGCCTGCTGCGACACCGTGGGGTCGGCAAAGAACGGTTGCAGGTTGAAAGTGTAGGCGCGGATCTGGTCGTCGGTGTAGCCGTATTTGGCGCGCAGCCACGGCCAGAACGTGGTCCGCGACGAACCGGAGATCAGGATCGGCTTGCCTTTCAAGGCGGCGAGGTCTGCCACGTCGTCATGGGCCATGATGCCTTGCAGATCGAACTGGAACGAGGACGCTACCGTCACCAGTGGCAGTCCCTTTTCTCGGCCTTTCAGCACCTGGATGTCGTAGCCCATCAGGAAGTCGGTCTCGCCGGCCAGCAGGAGCTGCGATCCGTTCACCTGCGGTCCACCCATCTTGATGGTGACGTCGAGCCCGACCTTCTCGTAAAGCCCGGTCGCCTTGGCCTGGTAGAAGCCGCCATGCTCGGCCTGGGCGAACCAGCTGGTCAGAAATGTCACCTTGTCGGCGGCGGTCGACGGGGCGACGAAGCCAAGGCAAGCCGCGGCGGCGAGCAGGGCGCGGGACACGATGGTCATGACGGCGTTCATGGCAACCTCGGTGTGATCTCGATCGGAAGGAATTCCGATGGGGCGGAATCCCGGTGGCAGCGTTCCCGGCACTGCGAAAGATGCACGCGTCGTCTGTCATCCGGAAGCATTTTGATTCGAGGCATATGTTGCCTTTTAGGCAACGCATAAAAAGCCGGGTCACGCCTCGGCACGCACCATTGTCAACGGCTCCGCGATGTCATAGTCGGACATCATGGTCGTACGCGCCGCAACCGCGCGGTGCGGCGTGAAGGGAATCCAACATGGACAAGCTGCGCCGCCGCGCTTGGTGGGACGAATACGCCTCGCGTGAATTCGAAAGCCTCGATCCAGAGAGCACCATCGCCATCCTGCCGATCGCTGCCATCGAGCAGCACGGGCCGCATCTGCCGGTAGGCGTCGACGCGGCGATCAACCGTGGCATGCTCGAGACGTTGATCGATTGTCTGCCCGATGATCTCGACATCCGGATCCTGCCGATCCAGCAGGTCGGCAAATCCAACGAGCATCTGCGGATGCCCGGCACCCTGACCTTGCCGGCGGCGACGCTGATCGAGGCCTGGACCGAGCTCGGATTGTCGGTCGCGCGCGCCGGCGTGCGGAAGCTCGTGATCGTCAACTCGCATGGCGGCAATGACGAGGTGATGGGCATCGTCGCGCGCGAACTGCGGGTGCGTGCCGACATGCTGGTGGTCAAGTCTGCCTGGTCGCGGCTCGGCAAGCCGGCCGGCCTTTACAGCGAGCGCGAGCTGAAATTCGGCATTCACGGCGGTGACGTCGAGACCTCGCTGATGCTGCATTTCCGCCCGGAACTGGTCGACATGGCGCGCGCGCAGGACTTCCGGTCCGTTGCCGAGGACGACGAAGCGGCCTTCGACCATCTCAGGCCGACCGGATTCATTGCCTATGCCTGGATCGCCGGCGACCTCAATCCCGACGGCGCGGTCGGCGAAGCGCACAAGGCCACCGCCGACAAGGGCCGTCTCACCGCCGAGCACGCCGCGGGGGAATTCATCAAGCTCCTGTACGACGTGAAGGCGGCGAAGCTGCCGCGCTGATCAACTGCGCTCGAACAGCTGCCGGATCAGGGTCGTGATCCGGCCGGTCGGCGAGCCCAGCGCGAGCATGACCGAGAAATGGTCGGCGCCGGGAATTTCCTCATAGCTCACCGGCAATCCGTTGACGGCGCGGTGCGCGGCCATGTCGGCCGTCTGTTGGCGCAGCATCGGCAGTTCGGCCGCGCCGACCACCAGAGCCAGCGGTGCCGCGGGGCCGCTTGAGAGCAGCAGCGGCGAATTGCGCCGCGACGTCGCTTCGTCAAGCTTGAGCTTGACGTTGAGAAAGCTGTGGCGGATCGGTTCGAGATCGAAGATGCCGCTGATCGCAATGCCCGCCTTTACGCGCGGATGCGACAGCGCGATCGTCGCCAGATGTCCACCTGCCGACCAGCCTGAGACGACAATGCGGCTGGGGTCGCCGCCGAGCGCGGGAAGCTGTTCAGCGAGGGCGTCGAGAGCCCGATGGATCTCGGCAACGATCTCGTCCATGGTCGCCTCCGGCGCCAGGGTATAGCCGATCAGCGCGACATTGATGCCGTGAGCCATCGGTCCCTCGGCGAACCAGGTGACGGTTTCCTTCGAGCGCATCTGCCAGTAGCCGCCGTGAATCAGCACCAGCGTCGGGCCGCCCTCGGCGGCCTTGAGGAAATCGATCCGATTACGGTCGCGTGGACCGTATCTCAGGTCGAGATGCGCGGAATGCTTGTCCCGCATGGCGGCGGACCGCTGCTCCCAGCTCGCGACAAGCTCTGCGCTGCCCGGTACGGCGGCGCTGTTATTGAGCCCGAGATCGCGCTGCTCCTGGCTCATCGATCGCCAGTTCGTCTCGCCGAATATCGTTCCCATCGTGATGTTCCCGTCAGCGCTCCGCCACGAAGCTGCGCATCTTGCCGGGATTGAGCAGGCCGTGGGGATCGACCTCATGTTTGAAACCAAGCTGATCGACATCGACGCGTTTGTAGCGGCTGCCATCCTCGACGGTGTACACGTGCGGATTGGCGATATGGACCTCGTGCGCCTCGTGCAGGCGGATGATCTCGTTCAGCCGCTCCGCGTCGCTGTACCGCACCACCGGCAGTCCGCTGCAGGTCAACTGGCCGTTGAAACGGATGAACTCGAGATGCTGCAGCACCTCGTCCGGAAACATCGTGCGCATCTCCTCGACCTTCTGCAGCAGCCGGTCATGGGGGTACAGGCATTGCAGATAGGTCACCGTGCGATCGCTCTTGAGCACCTGCAGGGTGGTATGATTCCAGGTGTATTCGTACAGCGGCACCTTGCCGGGGCCTTCGTCGGTCGGCATCTCCAGAGTGATGGTGCCGCGATCGCCGAGCAGATCCCTGAAGTCTTCCAGCGAGCGCTCGGCGATCATCGCGATCAGAATACTCTTGCCCTCGGGGCAGCAGGATTTGAGCGCACCAAAATAGGACGGCAGCGGCCATGTGATGGGCGCCAGCAGTTTCTTGATGATGCCGTCGGAAAGCGCCGCGGCACGGCCGAATTCGACCGCGGCCAGGAAATCGTCGAAAGCGACCACCACATCGATCCATGGCTGTGCGGGCGCCAGCGGCATTTCGAGCGCGGTGATGATGCCCGTGGTGCCGTAGGCACGGTTGATCTTCTGCGCCGCGTCGTCGCGCAGTTCGATGATGCGGGGCTCCGACTCCATGGTGACGATGCGCGCGGCGAGGATATTGCCGGGTTCGCGCAAGCCGCCATAGGTGATCGAGCCGATGCCGCCGGATCCGCCAGCGACGAAACCGCCAATGGTCGCGGTGCGCTTGGTGGAGGGATGCATCCGCAGCTCATAGCCGGACGGCCGTGTCGCGGCGTCGATCGCATTCATTTTGGCGCCGGCGCCGACACGGATCTGTCCGGGTCTGATCCATTCGATCGTGTCGAGCGCGGTGACGTCGAGCAGCACGCCGCCGGCGAGCGGTACCGCTTGGCCGTAATTGCCGGTGCCGCCGGCCCGCACCGTCAGTGGCACGCGGTGGCGTACGCAGGCTGCGGCGACGCGAACAATATCGGCCTCGTCGCGTGGCGCGACGATTAGATCGGCCGACTTGTCGTTGAGCTGATCGTTGAGGACCGGGCTGTACCAGAAGAAATCGCGCGAGCGCCGGCGCACGATTGTGGGATCAGTCACGACCGGGATATCGCCGAGCTCGGCGAGCAGCGGTGCCAGTCTGTCCGTCGATGGATGCCTGTTGGATGCGTCAAAAGACGTGAGATCGTTCATGGCGCGTTCACCTCGGCGATGGTGGCCCGCTTGCCGGCGAGGGCAGCGGCAAGGACGGAAGACTCCAGCACAAAGCCGAAGCATTGGTTTACGTTGTAGACGGTCGCGGCCATGCAGTAGTCCGGTGAGGTGGTGGCTGCGCAGTCGCGCAGCAGCATGCAGTCGTAGCCATGGAAGTTGGCGTCCTGCAGCGTGCAGAGCACGCACTGGTCGGCATTGACTCCGGCGAACAAGAGCGTCGTGACATTGAGGTTGCGCAGGATGCTATCGAGCTCGGTGTCCTGGAATCCTGACATGCGATATTTGGCGACATGAATGTCGGTGGACTCGACCGTCAGCTCTTCGACAATCGAGGCTGACCAACTGCCGCGTTCCAGCACCCGCGCACCGGAGCCCGGCAGCCGGTCACCGAGGCCGACGCCTGTGCCGGACGGCTTGTAGACATGCAGCAGAGCCGGGCTGAGGTTGAGCCGATCGGGCCGGTTGCCCCAGTTGAGCCAGATCACCGGCACGTCGAGGCCGCGCAGCACTGGCAACAGCCGTTGCAGCGGCGCGATCGGTGCGCGTGCCGGCGTCACATCGACACCGATGTGGGCAAGCCAGCCGTCCGGATGGCAGAAGTCGTTCTGCATGTCGACGACAATGATGGCGGTGCGCGCGAGATCGAAGGTTACGAGCTTGGCGCCGGCATCGATCGTCACCGGCTGCGGCACGACCGGTGGCCGGATAAGGTTTGCCCGGGTCGCCGAGACCGACCAGCGGTTGCGCGTGCTGGCGCCGAGCGGCATGAGATCATCGACCGGTTGGAGGCGGGTGTTGGTCATCGTTGATCCGCCTGGTCGCGCCCCCGCAGCACCGCGATGTCGTCGGCCTCGATCTCGACCGGTTCGCCGCCGCGGATCAATTCGGCAAAGCCTTCGTTCGGTGTCATCACCGTCAGGCAATACAGCTTGCCGGCCCCGGTATTCTCGATCACGTGCTCGGAGCCGGGATGCAGCAGCAGCGAGTCGCCCTTTCTGATCGGCAGCGTCTTGCCGTCGCAGCGCGCGACTCCCTCGCCGTGCAGCACGTGGAAGAATTCGTGCGCCGTCGCATGTTCGTTGGGCGGCGTCGCGCCGCCCGGCCGGAAGATTTCGATGACGAAGATGTTGTCGATCCGGTCGCTCTCATGATCGAACAGCATCACGAAATAGTTGGTGTCCGTCGGCGAGATGCGGAAGGCCTTGGACTGAGCGAGGTTTTCGACGCTGAACGCCATGAGGGAGGCTCCTGATTGTGGCC
This sequence comes from Bradyrhizobium sp. CCBAU 11361, assembly GCF_028128935.1. Classification (NCBI taxonomy): domain Bacteria; kingdom Pseudomonadati; phylum Pseudomonadota; class Alphaproteobacteria; order Hyphomicrobiales; family Nitrobacteraceae; genus Bradyrhizobium; species Bradyrhizobium sp. CCBAU 11361. The sequence continues at coordinate 302,693 of NZ_LBJZ01000197.1, read as the reverse complement.
GGTTCGACGTGCGGACGTACGCGTGACGAGCCACGATGGATTCAGCACGCCGGAAGGCTTGCACAAAAGCGCTTTATTTCGCAAACACCGTTGCCTTTTAGGCAACGTAACAGCATCCTCCGGAGCGAGGCTCTTTTCCAAGCAGGAGCAAGGGGATGCTGCATAGCCGCCTGTTGACCTATGTGGACGAGGTGGCGCGCACCGGATCGATCCGCAAGGCTGCGAGCCATCTTAACGTCGCGGCCTCCGCCATCAGTCGCCAGATTCTTGCGCTTGAGACCGAACTCGGCACGCCCATTTTCCAACGGCTGCCGCGCAAGCTGATTCTGACCGCGGCGGGCGAGGTGCTGGTTGGCCACATTCGCCAGACCCTGAAGGAATTGACCCGCGCGCAGGGCAAGATCGAGGAACTGAAAGGTTTGCGCCGGGGCGAGATCACGGTGGCGATGATGAGCGGTCTCGCTTCGAACCTCGTGCCCGGCACCGTCAAGCAGTTCCGTGTTTCCAATCCCCGGGTGCGGCTCTGTCTGACGCTGCTGACCACGGGCGAGGACATTCAATCCGCGGTCGCCAGCGGCGAGGCCGACCTCGGCATCGGCTTCGATTTCACCCGCGGCAGTCACCTGAAGGTGCTGGCCCGCGCCGCCGGCAAACTCGGCGCGGTGATGGCGCCGAGCCATCCGCTCGCCAAGCGCAACCAGATCCGGCTCGGCGAGTGCGTCGACTATCCGCTGGTGATCGCCGACGGGTCGACCGTGATCCGGCCTTACCTCGATTCGGCATTTGCGAAAGCCTCGCTGGAACCGCTGCCGATCATCGAAACCAACGCCATCGAGATCATGCGCCACGCTGCCATTCTTGATAATGGCATTACCTTTCTTACGCCGTTCGACATCGAGTTCGAGCGGCGCGTCGGCCGCCTCGTCTATGTGCCGGTGCGCGAGTTGGCGCACGAGACGCAGACGCTCATGCTGATCGGCCACGAGCGCGGGACGAGCGCGATCGCCAGCGTGCTCGCGGAGATGCTGAAGGCGATGATGCGTGAGGCCGCGGCGTGAGCGACCGGGGCGTCGCCCGCTGTCATTGCAGGGCGGGTCGCAGCCGCTTCGCGCTCGATGCCATATGAAGACCGGAACGGTCATCGTGGCAAACATTTCACGAATCATGCGGCGTTCGACCGATGATCTGCATGCTTTCAGAGAGCCGCAGCGCGCAGGCGCTCACCCGCAGCAGATTGGGCATGATTTGCTAGAGCTAGCTCAAACTTGCCTATGATGGACTCGACCGACTGACGTGTCGCGGTGAGAAAGTGTCAGTCTACAAGGCGGGGCGTTTCAAACCGATCCGCATGCGAGGCCCAGATCTCCGATCTTGCTGTCCCAGCCGCGACATCGTCACGAATGCGTTGAACCGGCTGATCGATAAGGCCTCGGTCGCAAACTGGCTCAAGGAGCACGGCCCCACACGCCTCGAGTAGCCGGCGCCTCCCCGACCTATCCGGGACGGCATCAGCATCTCAACGTGCTTGACGGTCTCGCCGCAAGAAATCCCGAGGCCGTGAAGCAGTCGATCCAGGCCGATCTGATGGAGGGAGGCGCCAGATTGCTGCAACTGCTCAAGGATATCGAAGCCGGTGCGACGCCGTCAGAGTTGGATGCCGCAGCGACATAGTCAGCGAGCGACGCTGCCTCGATCGAACCGTCGGGCAGTCCAGCGCGCGTCATCGGTCGTTCCGCCGCGCGGCCACTATGATCCGATCCAAAATTTGGTCAAGAACGGCATCGATTTTGCAAAAATGAGTCTGACAAACTGCGAGTCCGACAGTGTGGTGCTCGGCGCTGTTCTCTATTTGCGTTCTATCAGCGCGGCCCGGCGCGAACGGGTTTGCCTGTCGCCAATCGCTCTATCCGACAATCACGAGTCCCCTTGCACAGTTTTGCTACAGGCCGACACGAATTGCGGCAGTGTTCGCTGCAACAACGCGCTTGACATAATATCCGATCTCAACGACCGTATCGTGCAAGCGTAGGGCAACACGGCCCAGCAACGCGATGAGTTCAATCATTTCCAACGCCACGCATTCTTTGCGTGTTTGGTTGGCGGCGAGGGCGCCCTCGGCTTCACAGCCGGCGGGCGCTTTTTTTGTTTTTGGATCGAGTGATGGCGCGGAAACGGTATCGGATTGGCGTGATGTTCTCGACGACGGGCTCCTACAGCGTCGTCGCGCGTTCGATCCTCAATGGCGCGTTGCTAGCGTTCCAGGAGGTCAATGCCAGCGGCCAGGACGTCGAGCTGGAGCCGGTGGTGGTCAACCCGTCCGGCGACCTCGCGCGCTATCGTTCGCTCAGTTTCGAGCTTCTCGGCTCCGACATCCGGCATGTGGTCGGCTGCTACACTTCGTCGAGCCGCAAGGAGGTGATCCCGTGCTTCGAGAAGTTCGACGGACTGTTGTGGTATCCGTCTCACTACGAGGGCTTCGAAAGCTCCGATAACGTCATCTACACCGGCGCCGCGCCGAACCAGCACGTGCTGCCGTTGGTCGACTATCTGGCGTCCCGCGTCGGCTCGCGCGCGTTCTGTGTCGGCTCCAACTACATCTGGGCGTGGGAGAACAACCGCATCTTCCGCGAGGCGCTGATCGCGCGGGGCGGGACCGTGCTCGCCGAGCGCTATCTTCCGGTCGGTGATACCGAGGTCGACCAGGTGATCAAGGCGATCATCAATCAGCGTCCCGACTTCGTCTTCAACAATCTGATCGGCACCAGCGCCTATGCCTTTTTCCGCGCGTTCCGGGCCGCCTGCCGGACGCGCGGCATCGACCAGGCTGCCGAAATTCCGGTCGCGAGCTGCACGCTGTCGGAACCGGAATTGCCGGAGATCGGCCCGGACGCGGTCGACGGACATCTGTCCTCAAGCGTCTACTTCTCCTCGCTGAATTCGTCGGAAAATGCCGCCTTCATCCGCGCCTACACGGCGTCCTTTCCGGATGGACCGGTCTCGTCGGCAGATGCTGAATCCTCCTACATCGCCGTCAAGCTGCTCGCGGCGGCATTGTCGCAGGCCGGCACCGACGACGCTCGTACGGTGCGCGCCGCCGTGGCCGATCAGCGGCTGCGCGCTCCGCAAGGGGAAGTCCGTATCGACCGGCAGACCTTTCACGCCTGGCTGACACCACGGATCGGACGCTCGGCCGCCAACGGCCAGTTCGAGGTGCTGCTGGAATCCCGCGAGCCGATCGCGCCCGATCCCTATCTCGTTCAGTCGTCACCGCGCTTTGCCAGCGCGATGCGCTCTCCGCTGTTGAAGGTGGTGCAATCATGAGCTCCCGACTGCTACAGAACTTCAAGGGCGGCCGCGCCATCGTCGTCACCCGGCGAGGGGGATGGGAGAGCGCGCTCGAAACGACGCTCGCCAAGCTCGGCGTCTCCACCGAATATCCGGAGATTATCGACGGCCACGCGCATATCGACGTCGCTGGCCTTCAGTCCGACCGTGACATCCTGTTCGTCGACGGCGATCTCGAAGGCGCGGTCGCGATCGAAGTCAATCCGGCCTCGCGGCTGCCGCCGGTGCCGGTGATCGGCCTCGTCGGCGTCGAGGCGCCGAGCCGGCTCAAGGCGCTCGTCAATCTCGGCGCCACCTCATTCCTGCGCAAGCCGGTGCATGGCGGCGCGGTCTATACCTCGCTCTTCATGGGCATCAATCAGTTCCTGCTGCGCGCCGAGATGTATGAGCGCTTGCAGGGCCTCGAGGAACGCCGCCGCGGCCGCCGCGCGGTGATCCGGGCCGTCATCCTGCTGATGCAGCAGGACGGCCTCGACGAGGAGGATGCCTATTCCCGGCTCCGTCGCGAAAGCATGCGCGCGCGGCAGAACATGGAACTCTATTCCGAGGAGTTTCTGAGCAAGAGGGCGAAGCCGCCCGATACGACCGGCCGCACGACCGGCATCATGCTGCAAGGCGGCAACAAGCAAGCCATCTAGGAGAAGAAAAATGAGCAAGTCTGTATTGCGGGGGCTGCGTGCCGCAGCCCTCACGGGGACGCTTGTCCTCGGATCACATCTTGGATCGCCCTCGGCACTCGCGGCGGAAAACCCGATCAAGCTCGGCGTGCTGGAGGATCAGTCCGGCGACTTCGCCGCCGCCACCATCGGCAAGGTCCACGCCATCCAACTTGCCGCCGACGAGATCAACAAGGCCGGCGGCATCATGGGCCGGCCGATCGAGCTCGTTCCCTACGACACACAGTCTGACAACACGCGCTACCAGGAATTCATGCGCCGTGTGCTCCAGCGCGACAAGGTTGACGTCGTCTTCGCGGGCTTCTCGTCGGCCTCGCGCGAGGCTTATCGGCCGATCGTCGACCAGTTCAACGGCTTCGCCTTCTACAACAACCAGTATGAAGGTGGCGTCTGCGACGGCCACATGATTGTCACCGGCGCGGTGCCGGAGCAGCAGTTCTCCACGCTCATTCCCTACATGATGGAGAAGTACGGCAAGAACGTCTACACGCTGGCAGCCGACTACAATTTCGGCCAGATCTCGGCGGAGTGGGTGCGCAAGATCGTTAAGGAGAACGGCGGCAAGATGGCCGGCGAGGAGTTCATCCCCCTCGGCGTGTCGCAGTTCTCGCAGAGCATCCAGAATATCCAGAAGGCCAAGCCGGACTTCGTGGTCACGCTGCTGGTCGGCACCGCGCAGGCCTCCTATTACGAGCAGGCCGCCTCCGCCAACGTCAACCTTCCGATGGCGTCCTCGGTCAACGTCGGACAGGGCTACGAGCACAAGCGCTTCAAGCCGCCGAGCCTGAAGGACATGTACGTCACCACCAACTACATCGAGGAGATCGACTCGCCCAAGAGCAAGGAATTCTACGCCAAGTTCAAGGCCAAGTTTCCGAGCGAGCCCTATGTGAACCAGGAGGCGGAAAACTCTTACCTCGCCGTCTATCTCTACAAACAGATGGTGGAGCGGGCGAAGTCGACCAAGCGCGAGGATATCCGCAAGGTGATCGCGATGGGTGACGTCTGCATGGATGCGCCGGAAGGGAAGGTCTGCATCGACCCGAAGAGCCAGCACATGTCGCACACGATCTATCTCGCCAAGGTGGGCGCCGATCATTCGATCTCCTTCCCGAAGACCTGGGAGGACATCAAGCCCTACTGGCTCGGTGAAGCCGGCTGCGACCTGACGAAGAAAGATCCGATGGCCCAGTACACGCCGTCGAATCCGCCGCCGAAGCCCTGACGGCGGTCGATCGCCCCGGCGTTCCCGGCACGCCGGGGCGATCACGGACATTCGCGGCGGCAACGCCGCTTCTCTCACCAGTCTGGCAGGTTCATGGACATCGCGACCCTCGCATTTTCTGCACTCTATCAATTCGGCGACGCCTTCGCGTTTCTGGTGCTGTCGGCCTGCGGGCTTGCGGTGATCTTTGGCATGATGGGCGTGATCAATCTCGCCCATGGCGAGTTCATCATGTGCGGCGCCTATGTGACGGCTGCCACCGTGCATGCCGGCCTGCCGTTGCCGCTAGGGATATTGGTAGGAACGATCGTGTCCGCGCTGGTCGGCGTCCTGGTCGAGCTCACCGTCATCCGCCATCTTTACGACCGGCCGCTCGACACCATAGTCGCGACCTGGGGGCTCAGCCTGATCGCGACGCAAGGCACGCTAATCATGGTCGGATCGACCATGGCTGGTGTCGGCACGCCGTTTGGCAGCTTCCAGGTCGGTGACTATTCCTATTCGATCTATCGCATCGTGCTGTTCTGCGCCGCACTCGGCGTGCTCGCGGGTCTCTACGCCCTGTTCAACTGGACGCGCTTCGGCGTGCTGGCGCGTGCCACCATTCAGGTGCCGCATATGGCGGCGGCACTCGGCGTCGACACGCGGCTGATCTACAGCCTCACCTTCGCCTGCGGGGCGGGGCTCGCAGGCCTTGCCGGCGGCCTTTATGCGCCGACCATGACGCTGGTGCCGACCATGGGCGCGACCTTCATCATGGAAGCTTTCGTCACCGTGGTGATCGGCGGCGCCGACGTCTTCCTCGGCACCGCGCCGGCCGGGGGCGTGCTGGCAGTGGTGAAATCGGCCATGACGTCGTGGCAGGGACAGCTGTTTGGCCAGATCGGTCTTTTGGTCGCCGTCATCATTGTGGTCCGGGTGCTGCCGAAGGGCATCTCCGGCTTCGTGCTGCGCGAACGCACCTGACGGAGTGATGGCGTCGTGAGTGGTTTCGTCTCTTTCTTTCGTCGTCTCGAAGGCCCGCAGACCGTCGGTCGTGGTCCAGCCTTCTGGAGCCTGTTTGCCGTCGTGATGATGATCGCGCTCGCCTATCCGCTGTTCAGCGACGGCTACACGGTCGGCAACACCGTCTACTTCTTCGTCTGGGTGTTCATCGCTCTCAGCCTTTGCCTGATCTGGGGCTATGGCGGCTCACTGTCTTTCGGGCAAACCGCGTTCTTCGGCATCGCGGGGTACGGCTACGGCGTCCTAACCCTCAATTTCGGTTCGGCCTATGGATTCACATTGGTGGCGCTGGTGGCAGCGATCGCGATTGCGGCGCTCTTTGCGGCCTTGCTCGGCTACTTCATGTTTTTCGGCCGCATCGCCGGCGTATTCCTCGGCATCGTCACGCTCGCCGTGACCCTGATGTTGGAGCGCTTCATGGCGCAGACCGCGGGGCCGGAGTGGCACATTGGTAGCGCGCGGCTCAACGGCTTCAACGGCATGAGCGCGATGCCGCCTCTGACCATCCCGTGGCCGGGCGAGCCGATCGTGCTATTCGCTGATGTTGGGCTTTACTATTTCGTGCTTGGCCTCTTGGTCTTCGTCTATCTGGCCTTGCGCATCCTAATGAACTCGTCGTTCGGCAACGTGATCGTCGCGATTCGCGAGAACCCGGAACGGGCGGAGATGCTGGGCTACGATGTGCGCAAATATCAGCTCATCACTTTCGTCATTGGCGCCGTGCTCGCGGGGATATCGGGCGTGCTCTACACGGCGTGGGGACAATATATCACGCCATCTAGCATGGGTATGACGGCAGCGGCGCTACCGCTGATCTGGGTTGCGGTCGGCGGGCGCAGTGATCTGACCTCGACCGTGGTCGGCACGCTGGGGGTGCTGGCGGCATTCCAGGCGCTCACGATCTACGGCAGCCAGTATGCGCTCGTTTTCATGGGTGTGCTGCTGGTGCTGACCGTCCTCATCGCCCCGAACGGTCTCGTGCTCGGGACGATGAACTGGCTCGGACGGCTTGCCGCGCGCGTCACCCAAAGGGCCGGCTGATGTCGTTGCTCGAGCTTCGTAAACTGAACAAGCATTTTGGCGGCCTGCACGTCACCAATGCCGTTGACCTCACGTTGGAGACGGGTGAGATCCACTGCCTGATTGGCCCGAACGGCGCCGGCAAGAGCACGCTGTTCCGCCTGATCCTCGGCGAGCACCATCCCGGCAGCGGCGATGTCCTCTTCGCGGGAGAGAACATCACGGCGCTGAAGTCCTTTGCGAGGATTCGCCGCGGACTGTCGGTCAAGTTCCAGGTGCCTGGAGTGTTCAAGGGCTTATCCGTCCGCCAGAACCTTGAGATCGCCTTACAGAGCCGACATCGCGGTAGGGAACTCGAAGCGGAGATCGACAGACTGCTCGTCTTCCTCGGACTGGAGAGCGAGCAGGCGCAGACCGCCGGCAATCTTAGCCACGGCCAGAAGCAGTGGCTTGAGATCGGCATGGCTATCAGCTTGAAACCGAGTCTTCTGTTGCTCGACGAGCCGACCGCCGGCATGTCGCCGGAGGAAACCCACATGACTGGGGAGATGGTGCAGCGGCTCAATGCCGATGGCATGACTGTGCTGGCGATCGAGCACGACATGGCCTTCGTGCGCCAGGTTGCCCAGCGCGTGACCGTGTTGCATCTCGGCCAGGTCTTTGCGCAAGGCTCGATCGACGAGATCGTGGCCGACGAGCGTGTGGCGGCGATCTATCTGGGGCAGGCCCATGCTTGATATGCGGCGTAAGGAAGTGATCCTCTCGACGCTGGCTCTACGCGCCGGCTATGGCGGCAAGCCCGTCCTGCAAGGAATCGAGATCGAGGTGCGGGAAGGCGAGATCGTCGCTGTCATCGGACGCAACGGTGTCGGCAAGTCCACGCTGATGAAGAGCCTGATCGGGCTGGTGCCAGCGATGAGCGGTTCGATCGTCTATCGCGGCGTGGCGGTGGAATCTCTCCCGGCGCACAAGCGGGCCCGCCTCGGCATGGGTTATGTGCCGCAGGGGCGCGACGTGTTCCCGCGGCTGACCGTCGGCGAGAACGTCGCGGTCGGCGCCGCGATCAAGGGCAGCGGCATCCCCGAGGCGGGTCGGCGCAAGATTGTCGAGGCGTTTCCGATTCTCGCCGAGCGCTGGACCCAGCGTGCCGGCGCCATGTCCGGCGGCCAGCAGCAGCAACTCGCGATCGGGCGGGTCCTGATTGCCAATCCGAGTCTCATCCTGCTGGACGAGCCGTCCGAAGGCATCCAGCCTAACATCGTCCAGGATATCGCGCGCAACATGGTCGAGCTCAACCGAAGGACCGGTGTGACCATCATCCTGGTCGAGCAGAATCTCGACGTGATCCGCGCCATGGCGCAGCGCTGCTACGTCATGGACAAAGGCCGCATCGTCGCAAGCCTTAACCGCTCGGCGCTCGACGATGAGGCGGAGATGCGCCGCCACCTCGCGGTTTGAGAGCGACGCCTATAACCAAGGAGAACGGCAATGGCTTGGCAAAACGATTCGATTATGGCCCGCAAGGGTGTCGCCAAGGGCGAGCGCGGCAAGGAATACAGGATCACCGAAACCGAGCAAGGCAAGTACCACTATGTCTACGGCCCCTATGTGAAGCCGGTGCTGACGGTCGATCCGGGCGCCGTCGTCTCCGCCGAGACGCATGACGCGTTCGAAGGCGCAATCAAGCACGAGACCGATAGCCCGTCCAAGATTCTCAACTTTCCGTTCCTCAATCCGCAGAACGGACCAATCCACGTCAATGGCGCCGAAAAAGGCGACGTGCTGGCCGTTTATATCGAAAGCATCGTGCCACGGGGACCGCAGCCGTGCGGCACCACCGTGGTCATGCCGGACTTCGGAGGGTTGGTCAGCACTGGCCAAACTGCGCTGCTCAATCCCGCGCTGCCCGAGCGAGTCAAAAAACTCGAGATCGATGCCAAGACCGGAACGAAGTGGAACGACAAGATCACGCTGCCCTATGAACCCTTCATAGGCACCATCGGCACCTCGCCGGAGATTGAGGCGATCTCGTCGCTGGTTCCGGACTATTACGGTGGCAACATGGACCTTCCCGATGTCGGTGTCGGCGCCGTCATTTACCTGCCGGTTAACACCGAGGGTGCGCTGCTTTATCTCGGCGACTGCCATGCCGCACAAGGCGATGGCGAGCTCTGCGGCGTCGCCATAGAGCATCCGACCGTGACCACGGTTCAGATCGACTTGATCAAGGGCTGGACCATTGCGTGGCCGCGGCTCGAGACGAAGGAGTTCATTATGACCATTGGCTCGGCGCGGCCGATGGAGGATGCCGCCCGCATCGCCTATCGCGAGCTCTGCCGCTGGATGGCGGCCGACTACGGCTTCGACGAGATCGACGCCTACATGCTGCTAACTCAGGCCGGGCGCATGCGTGTCGGCAACATGGTCGATCCCAAATATACGCTCGGCGCTTCCATCAAGAAGTCCTATCTCGTTTGAGGACTAGCCAGGCCATGTCGCGCATACACAAAGTCGCCGCCGTCCAGTTCGAGCCGACCATGTTCGAGAAGGAGCGCAACATTGCGCGCCTGCTCGATCTCTGCGAGCAGGCGGCGGCTGCCGGCGCAAAGCTGATCGTCACGCCGGAAATGGGAACGACGGGCTATTGCTGGTTCGACCGTGCCGAGGTCGCGCCTTTTGTCGAGACGGTCCCGGGGCCAACCACGAACCGTTTCGCGGCGCTGGCGCGCAAGCACGCCTGTTACATCGTGGTCGGCATGCCGGAGGTGGATGAGGACGGCATCTACTTCAACACAGCCGTCCTGATCGGCCCCGACGGCGTTGTCGGTCACCACCGCAAGACGCATCCCTATATCTCCGAGCCGAAATGGGCGGCGGCGGGCGATCTGCACAACCAGGTGTTCGAGACGCCGATCGGGCGGATCGCACTGCTGATCTGTATGGACATCCATTTCGTGGAAACCGCGCGGCTGATGGCGCTCGGGGGCGCGGACGTCATCTGCCATATCTCCAACTGGCTGGCAGAGCGGACGCCTGCGCCTTACTGGATCAGCCGCGCTTTCGAGAACGGCTGCTACCTCATTGAGAGCAATCGATGGGGGCTCGAACGCACGGTGCAATTCAGCGGCGGCAGCTGCGTGATCGCGCCGGACGGGCAGGTGACGGCTGTGCTTGATAAGGGCGATGGAGTCCTGCTGTCCGAGATCGACCTCGACGCCGCCCGCGTGCGCCGCGTGCTCGGTGAGGCCGTGTTCGCGCAGCGACGGCCGGAGCTCTATCCGGAACTGCTCACCGACACATTCAGCTGGAATCCGCGTGACTTCTTCCGCCTCTATGGCCACGAGCCTTGGCCCGCCGGCAAGACGTCGCAGGTTAGCGTCGCGCAATTTGCGCCTGGTGACGACGCCGCTCAAAATATGAAGGAGATCGAGGCGTACGCGCGGGCGGCAAAAGCAGAGGGGGCGGAGCTTGTCGTCTTTCCGGAGTTAGCAGTGACAGGCCTGACCGATCCCGCGAAGTCGGCGCAGCCGATACCGGGGCCGGCGACTGCTAGCCTCGGCAAGCTTGCGGGGGAACTTGGCCTCTATCTCGTCTGCGGCCTCGCCGAGCGCAACGACGATCTGGTCTACAACAGCGCTTGCCTGGTAGCGCCCGATGGAAGCATCTCCGTCTATCGCAAGACGCATCTGGCGGCCGACGAACAAAGCTGGGCCACGGCCGGTGACGGTTGGACCGTTGTTGACACGCCGATCGGCCGCATTGGGCTGCTGATCGGTCACGACGCATCTTTCCCGGAAGCGGGCCGGGTCTTGGCGCTGCGCGGCTGCGATCTCATTGCGTGTCCCGCCGCGATCAAGGGGCGCTTCAGTTCGTCGCATGCCGGCACAGAGGTGGGGCAGCCAAAGCCGATTCCGACCGGCCCGGATCAGTATCACTGGCATCATTTTCGCGTTCGCGCGGGCGAGAACAACCTGTTTTTCGCTTTCGCCAATGTCGTCGATTCCCAACGCGGCTATCCCGGGCTGAGCGGCGTGTTCGGTCCGGACACGTTCGCGTTTCCGCGGCAGGACGCGATCGCGGCCGACGCCACGGGCATTGCAACCGCACTGGTCGACACGACCAATCTGGACAGCGTCTATCCGACCAATGTGGTGCGTCGAAAGGATCTGGTTTCGATGCGCATGCCGCACAGCTATCGTGGATTGGTCAAGGTTGCTGCGAACAATTACTGAACCAAGAAAAGGAATCCGACCATGAATCTGGGACTGAAGGGCGCCAGGGTTCTCATCACGGGAAGCACCAAGGGAATCGGCCGCGCGATCGCCGAGACATTTGCTGCCGAAGGCGCCAATGTCGGCGTGTGCTCTCGCAATCTGGCCGAGGTCGAGAGCACGACCGCCGCGCTCAAGGCCAATGGCATCGCGGCCTATGGCGGTGCGGTCGACGTCTCCGATGCGGCAGTACTGAAGGCTTGGGTCGGCGATATGGCGGCCAAGCTCGGCGGCATCGATGTCGTCGTCGCCAATGTCAGCGCGCTTGCCATCGGGCAGGACGACGAAAGCTGGGAGAAGGAGTTTTCGACCGACATGATGGGTACGGTTCGGCTGGTGAATGCGGCCATGCCCTATCTAGAGAAGAGTGCCGCCGGCGCGATTGTCACCATTTCCAGTGTCTCAGGGCGCGAGGTCGATTTCGCCGCGGGTCCCTACGGCACCTTCAAAGCGGCGATCATCCACTACACGCAGGGACTAGCCAATCAGCTCGCAGGGAAGGGTATTCGCGCGAACTCGGTCTCCCCGGGCAACACCTATTTCGATGGCGGGGTCTGGAACATGATCAAGGATAACAATCCCGAACTCTACAAGACTGCGTTAGCCCTCAACCCGATGGGTCGGATGGGAACGCCGCAGGAAATGGCTAACGCCGTAGTGTTTCTCGCCAGCCGCGCGGCCAGCTTCATCACGGGCACAAATCTTGTCGTCGACGGCGCACTCACGCGTGGGGTGCAGTTGTAGGAAAATGTATCGGCGTTTGCCTCGCGTTGGACCTCGCTAGCTCAAATGTGCCCATGATGATGGATTGGAGCGAGAGTTCAAGCTTTTCAATTGGTTAGATGGCCGCGTGTGCAAGACATGTGCACCGAGAGATCAAGAAAAATCTATCGACGGCAAATTTGAGCAGTCGGTCTGAGGGATGATGCGGACGTCGGGCTGGACGCGATCGAATTGACAAGAGCAGGACCGCCACCTGCGACTGAGAAGCTGATCTCGTTTTTCGCTTGGCGAACGGACCTGTCTTCGTTTCGTCGGTGGGGGAGGGCCGCTGTTCAGCGTAAGGGTGAAGAATGCTGATGTTGGTGGTTCGATTCCGCACCTGGGCACCAAAACTGCGCTTTTGCGCGCTAGACCACGATTTTGTTCAATGACGTGAGTGCTGGCCTGTGGGGGCCATTACGTCGCGTGCTCGTGATCTTTGCCTTCGAGGGTAACGCTAAGCGACCGCCTGAAAAGGTAATTTGAGATGGTTGCAGATCCGGGATTTGAACCTGTCGGAGACGCAGGCAGGCTTTCCGCCTCTCGAGACTCGACCAACGTACGCGCGTCGCCGGCCACAAGGGCGGTCGTTGTCGCACTGGCAAGCACCTCGGTTGGTGTTGGAACTCCCGACCGATACTTGAACTCCTCGTTCTGGTATTCGTGCGTCTCGCCAAGCAGAAGAGCAGCCGCTACATCGAAATCTATCAGGCCGCTGATGCATTTGTTCGGTCGGCTGTCATTTCGTCTCGTGCTCGACGGCCTTCGCACGCGCAGGTGAGGATTTCCGCGCGCCGGGGCCCGGATGCACGTGGACGGCTTTTGCGCTCAGCGGCTCACCGCATTCGGAGCAGACCATGACGGGGTCGAACATCTTGTGGCAGTTCTTGTGTTCGTGCAGCAACGGCCGTCCGCGCGAGTCGACCATGTGGATGTTGCCCCAGTGCACGATCGACATGATGATCGGATAGAGGTCGAGACCCTTCTGCGTCAGGATGTATTCGTAGCGCTTGGGTGCATCCTGATAGGGAATCTTGCGCAGCACGCCAAAGCGCACGAGCTTCTTCAGCCGGTCGGCCAAGAGGTGCCGGGTCACGCCAAGCGACGACTGGAACTCGTCGAATCTGCGGACCCGAAGAAAACATTCACGCAGGATGAGCAGGCTCCAGCGGTCGCCGATGACCGCCACGGTGCGGGCCAGCGAGCACGGCTCCTCTTCGAGAGCATCCCATTTCATCAACGTCTCCAGTCGATCTGCGGCATCTACAAAAAGAAATTCTAAATCAGAACTCACTAAATTTCAATAGGATGCCTCATTCTGCGCGGAATCGGCGCAATTGAATGATGATGATCATATTGACAGTTCTAAAATAGAACTATAGGACTGGGCGCCACGATCAATCAGGTGGCGAACGATTGCCGTCATCGAAGGGAAGGGCGTTCCATGGCAGCTCCGCTCAAGGTCGAGTTTCACTTCGATTTCGGCAGTCCCAACGCCTACCTCGCCGAGCTTGCGCTGCCGGCCATCGAGGAGCGAACGGGAGTCAAATTCGACTACGTGCCGGTGCTGCTCGGCGGCGTCTACAAGGCGACCGGGAACATGTCGCCCGCGGAGTCCCTGCGCGGGATCAAGAACAAGCCGGAATACAATGCGCTCGAGACCGAGCGTTTCCTGCGCCGCCAGGGCATCACCAAATTCAAGACGAATCCGTTCTTCCCGGTGAACACGCTGATGCTGATGCGCGGCGTTGTCGCGGCCGAGTTCGAGGGGATGTTCGAGCCCTACTTCCGTGCCGCCTATCACCACATGTGGGTCGAGCCCAAGAAGATGGACGATGCGCAGGTGTTTCGCGATGCGTTCCTGTCATCCGGGCTGGACATCGATCGCATCATCGCCCGTGCCCAGAAGGACGACGTCAAGAAGAAGCTGATCGAGAACACAGGCAGCGCGGTGGCGCGCGGCACGTTCGGCTCGCCAACGTTCTTCGTCGGCAACGAAATCTACTTTGGCAAGGACAGTCTGCGCGATGTCGAGGACGAAATCCTTGCGCAATTGAGCTCGGCACAGCGCAAGAGCGCCTGACCGCGCGGAGGCATCCGGAACGAACCGAGCCCGCAAAGGGCCTTTCAACGGGAGGTGTCATTGGCGAACTGGCAGCAGGTTGCGGCCGAAATCACGAATGCGTTGCCGCAGCGCATCCATGAGGTCATGGACCCCTATGTTGCCGCCACTCCCGACCGGACGGCGCTGATCGAAGACAATGCCAGACTGACCTATCGCGAACTCGACCGGGCGGTTGGTGCTACGGCGGAGGCGCTCCGCGCGCTTGGCATCCGCGCCGGCGATCGCATGATGATCGTCAGCGAGAACGCGATCGCGCTCGCCTGCCTCCTGTTCGCCGCAAGCCGCCTCGATGCCTGGGCGATTGTCGCCAACCCGCGGCTGTCGCCGCGTGAGCTGGATCAGATCAGGAATCACAGCGGTGCCCGGCGCATGTTCTTCACGGCAAAGGTCTCCGAAGAGGCGGCCGCGCACGCGACGCGTTACGACGCTGCGGTGCGGGATGTCGGGCCGCTCCACGGCATCGGCGTGTCTGCCCTGAACCAGGACACGCAGACCGAGCCGGTCGAGGCTGACGGCACACGCCAGGTGGCGGTGCTCATCTACACGTCCGGCACGACCGGAACGCCGAAAGGCGTCATGCTCACGCATCGGAACCTGCTGTTTTCGGCCAGGACCACGGCGACTTTGCGCAGCATGACGGCTGACGACGTGCAGTATTGCGTGCTGCCGATCTCGCATATTGTCGGCATCTCGCTGCTGACGATGACGCTGATGGTCGGCGGCGTCACGCGACTGGTCACCAAATACAATCCCGCGGCGCTTGCCACGGCGCTGGCCGAGGAAGGCATCACGCTTCTGAACGGCGTGCCCGCGACCTATCAGCGGCTGTTGGAATACAAGCAAATGGCGGGCTTGCAGAGGCTGGAGCGCGGGGCGCTGCGGCTGATGAGCGTCGCAGGCGCCCCGCTCGACCTCGAGCTCAAGGCAAGGGTCGAGAAAGAGCTCGGTCTTCCGCTGGGCAACGCCTTTGGCATCACCGAATGCTCGCCCGGCATTTCCGGCGTGCGGCCCGAGGCGCCGCGCAGCGACAATTCTGTCGGCACCCTCGTGCCGGGTATCGAGGCCCGGATCGTGGCGCGCGACGGCACCATCGTGACGAACGGCGACATCGGCGAGCTGCATGTCCGCGGACCGAACGTCATGCGCGGCTATTATCGCGCGCCCGACCTCACGGCGAAGGCGATCGACCCGGACGGGTGGTTCAACACCGGCGACCTCGCGCGCTTCGAGGGCGATGCGTTGTTCATCGTTGGCCGCACCAAGGAGATGATCATTCGGTCCGGCTTCAACGTCTATCCGGCCGAGATCGAAGCGGTGCTCAGCACCCATCCCGACGTGGTGCAATGCGCCGTGGTCGGGCGGCCGGTCGTGGGCAACGAAGAGATCGTGGCCTTCGTCCAGCTGCTCAAAGGCTCCTCGGCGACTGCGCAGGACGTGATGGCGCATGTCGCGCCGGAGCTCACCTCCTACAAGCGGCCGTCCGAGATCATCCTCATGGACGCGCTGCCGGCCACGTCGACCGGCAAGCTCCTGAAGCACAAGCTGGCGGAATCGCTACGCAGCTGAAGCGGGCGAGATCGCTTCAACATCTCAGAAGGCTGGAGAAGTTTCATGCAGAAGAGAAACAGGACGGCTGCGGTGATCGGCGCCGGTGACTTCATCGGCGGCGAGATTGCCAAGAAGTTCGCCTCCGAGGGCTTCACAGTCTTCGCCGGTCGCCGCAATGGCGACAAGCTCGCGCCCCTAGTCAAGGACATCGAGGCCGCCGGCGGTGAGATCCACGCGCGCTCGCTCGATGCGCGCAAGGAGGAGGAGATCACCGCCTTCCTGAGCGACGCCGACAAGCACGCGCCGCTCGAGGTCTGCATCTTCAACATCGGCGCCAACGTCAATTTCCCGATCCTCGAGACGACCGAGCGGGTGTTCCGCAAGGTCTGGGAGATGGCGTGCTACTCCGGCTTTCTCGCCGGCCGCGAGGCCGCGCGGCTGATGCTGGCGCGCGGAGGTGGCAACATCTTCTTCACCGGCGCCACTGCAAGCTTGCGTGGCGGCTCCGGCTATGCCGCCTTCGCCAGCGCCAAGTTCGGCTTGCGCGCGGTCGCGCAGGCGATGGCCCGCGAACTCGGGCCGAAAAACATCCATGTCGCGCACCTCATCATCGACTCCGGGGTCGATACCGAATGGGTGCGCCAGCGCCGGCTCGAAGCGCTCGGCCCCGATGCACTTGATAATCCGGACCTGCTGATGCCGCCGGCGTCGGTGGCGACGTCCTATTGGCAGCTCTATCAGCAACCCAAGAGCGCCTGGACATTTGAGCTCGAGATCCGTCCCTTCGGCGAAAAGTGGTAGGGAGCGCGTTCCATGGAGCTCGCGCTATCCCCGGAAGACGCGGCGTTTCGCGACGAAGTCCGCGCATTTATCAAGTATCATTATCCGGCCGAAATGCGCGTCCCCAATCCGGAGACCGACCTTTCCAAGGAGCAGATGCTGCTGTGGCATCGCATCCTCCACAAGAAGGGCTGGATCGCGCCGCTCTGGCCCAAGGAATATGGCGGGCCCGACTGGTCCATCACTCGCCGCTTCATCTTCGAGCAGGAGACCACGCGCGCCGGCACGATGCCGCCACTGGCGTTCAGTGTCACCATGGTCGGCCCGGTTATCTATACGTTCGGGAACGAGGCCCAGAAGCAGAAGTTTTTGCCGCGGATTCTCTCGGGCGAGGACTGGTGGTGCCAGGGCTATTCGGAGCCGGGATCGGGCTCGGACCTCGCCACCGTGCGCACCAAGGCGGTGCGCGACGGAGACCATTACATTGTCAACGGTCACAAGACCTGGGCCACGCTCGCGCAGCACGCCGACTGGATCTTCTGCCTGGTGCGGACCGATCCGGCCGCAAAGCCGCAATCTGGCATTTCATTCCTGCTGATCGACATGAAGTCGCCGGGCGTCACCGTGCGGCCGATCATCACCATCGACGGCTCGCATGAGGTCAATGACGTCTTCCTCGAAAACGTCCGCGTGCCCGTCGAAAACCTGATCGGCGAGGAGAACAAGGGCTGGACCTACGCCAAGTTCCTGCTCGGCAATGAGCGCACCAGCATGGCCGGCATCGGCCGCTCGACACGCTACATCGCGAAACTGAAAGCGATCGTCAAGGCGGAGATCCCGCAAGACGATCCCGCCCACCTCGAATTCATCAAGGACATCGCCCGCGTCGAGCTCGACGTGCTGGCACTGGAGGCAACCGAGCTGCGCGTCGTCGCGCAAATGGCCCGTGGCATCGATCCGGGGCCGGCGGCCTCGCTGTTCAAGATCCGCGGCACCGAGATCTTCCAGGACATTACTGAGCTGACCCACCGTGCGATCGGCAACTACGGGCTCGCCATCCGCGAGCATCCGGTCAGCGCCAACCATTTCATGCCGGGGCCGGATCACGGTCACACCGCATCGGAGAAGTACCTCAACGCGCGCAAGCTCTCCATCTACGGCGGATCCAACGAGATTCAGCGCAACATCATCGCCAAGGCCGTGCTCGGTCTCTAGCGCACGGCGGCACCGGAGGAAGCGAATGGATATCCAGTTCACGGAAGAGCAGGAGCTGCTCCGGTCCAGCGTCCAGCGCCTGCTGCGCGACCAGTATGGTTTTGATGCGCGCCGCAAGATCGTTACGAGCGAAGAAGGGTACAGCCGCAGCCAATGGCAGGCCTTCGCCGAGCTGGGCCTGCTGGCGGCGCCATTCTCCGAGGACGCAGGCGGCCTCGGCGGGAGTTCGTTGTCGACCATGATCATCATGCAGGAATTCGGCCGTCATCTCGTGGTCGAGCCTTTCGTCGAGACCGTGGTGCTCGCGGGCGGCCTGCTCGAGCGCGTCGGGTGCGCGGAACAGAAGCAGGGCTTCATTCCGGACATCATCGCCGGCAGCATGATCTGGGCGCTGGCCTGGACCGAGAAGAGCTCACGCTTCGATCTCGCCAACGTCACCACCATGGCGCGGCGCGAGGGTAAGGGCTACGTGCTGACCGGCGCAAAGACAGCGGTCGTCGCCGCGCCCTGGGCGGACTATCTGATCGTTTCGGCACGCACCTCCGGTCAGCCGCGCGATCGCAGCGGCGTCAGCCTCTTTGTCGTCGACCGCCACGCCGCCAACCTGGACTTGCAGAGCTTTAAGACGATCGACGGTCGCCGTGCAGCCGAGATCAGCCTGCGCGGCGTTACCGGCCAATTGCTGGGTGAGGAGGGCGAGGCGGTGACCGCGCTGGAAGTCTGCCGCGACCGTGCCATTGGTGCGCTCTCTGCCGAGGCGGTCGGTGCGATGGCCGAGCTGAATGCCGCGACACTCGACTATTCCAAGACCCGCAAACAGTTCGGCACGACGATCGGCTCGTTCCAGGTGCTGCAGCACCGGATGGTCGATATGTTCATCGCCCATCAGGAGGCGCTCTCGTTGATGCAGCACCTCACGCTCAGCTTGGATGCAGACGAGGCCGCTGTCTCGCGGCTCGCGTCGGGCGCCAAGTCCAAGATCGGCTACGCGGGCAAGTTCATCGCCGACCAGGCCGTGCAACTGCATGGCGGCATGGGCATGACCGACGAATTGAACGTCGGGCATTATTTCAAGCGGATTTCCTCCATCAACATCCAGTTCGGCGATCCCGCCTTTCACGTGTTGCGTTACGCGCAGCTCGATGCGGCCGCCTAGCAGAGAGGCAGACATGACGACTGAAGCAGTCATCGTATCCACCGCGCGGACCGGCGTCGGCAAGGCCTATCGCGGCGCGCTCAACAACACCGATGGTCCGACGCTGGCCGGCCATGTGATGGCCGAGGCGGTGAAGCGTGCCGGGATTGCCCCTGGTGAGGTCGAGGATGTGGTGATGGGCTGCGCCATGCAGCAGGGCACCATGGTGATGAACGTCGCCCGCAAGGGCGCGATCCGCGCCGGTCTTCCGGTGACTGTCGCCGGCACCACGATCGACCGGCAGTGCGCCTCCGGTCTCCAGGCGATCGCGGTCGCCGCGCGCTCGGTCATGCTCGACGGCGTCGAGATCGCGATCGGCGGCGGCATCGAGTCGATCAGCCTGGTACAGAACGATCACATGAACAAGTTCCATGCCGTCGACCAGGATCTCATGGCGATGAAGCCGGAGATGTACATGTCGATGTTGGAGACTGCCGAAGTGGTCGCCGACCGCTACAAGATCGGCCGCGACCAGCAAGACGAATATAGCCTCGAATGCCAGCGCCGTGTCGGCGCGGCCTTGCAGGGCGGCCGCTTCAACGACGAGATCGTGCCGATCACGACCAAAATGGCGGTGGTAGACAAGGACACCAAGCAGGTCAGCTATCAGCAGGTCACGTTGAGCCGGGATGAAGGCCCACGGCCGGATACCACGGCAGAGGGCCTCGCCAAGATCAAGCCGGTGTTCGAAGGCAAGACCATCAGCGCCGGAAATGCCAGTCAGCTCTCCGATGGCGCTTCGGCCTGCGTGATCATGAGCGACAAGATCGCCGCACAGAAAGGCCTGAAGCCGCTCGGCATCTTCCGCGGCTTTGTGGCTGCCGGCGTCGAGCCCGACGAGATGGGCGTCGGTCCGGTCGCGGCGATCCCACGGCTGCTCAAACGTCATAATCTCAAGATCGATGACATCGATCTCTGGGAGCTCAACGAAGCCTACGCGGTTCAGGTGATCTATTGCCGCGACAAGCTTGGCATCGATCCCAACAAGCTGAACGTCAATGGCGGCTCGATCGCGATCGGTCATCCCTACGGCATGACCGGCTCGCGGCTGACTGGCCACCTCCTGATCGAGGGCCGGCGGCGCAAGGCGAAGTATGGCGTGGTGACCATGTGCATCGGCGGCGGCATGGGTGCGGCCGGCCTGTTCGAAATCGTTCACTGATCGGAAACGGAGCTTTCACGTGAAGACAGCAATCACCGAACTGTTCGGCATCCAGCACCCGATCATCCAGGGCGGCATGCATTATGTGGGCTTTGCCGAGATGGCGGCGGCGGTGTCCAACGCCGGTGGCCTCGGTATCATCACCGGCCTAACACAGAAAACGCCGGAGCTCCTAGCCAGGGAGATCGCGCGTTGCCGCGACATGACAGACAAGCCGTTCGGCGTGAATCTCACCTTCCTGCCAACGCTGTCGGCGCCGCCCTATCCGGAATACATCGCCGCGATTCGTGAAGGCGGCATCAAGGCGGTCGAGACCGCGGGCCGCAGCCCGGAAGCTTATATGCCGGCGCTGAAGGCAGCCGGCATCAAGGTGATCCACAAATGTACCTCGGTGCGGCATTCGCTGAAGGCCGAGAAGATCGGCTGCGACGCCGTGAGCGTGGATGGCTTCGAGTGCGGCGGCCATCCCGGCGAGGACGACATTCCTAACATGATCCTGCTGCCGCGCGCGGCCGACGAGCTCAAGATTCCGTTCGTGGCTTCCGGCGGCATGGCCGATGCGCGCAGCCTGGTCGCAGCGCTGTCGATGGGCGCCGCCGGCATGAACATGGGTACGCGCTTCATCGCCACCAAGGAGGCGCCGGTCCATCCCAATGTGAAGCAGGCGCTGCTTGACGCCACCGAGCTCGATACGCGCCTCGTGATGCGCGCGTTGCGCAACACCGAGCGGGTGCTGAAGAACAAGGGCGTCGACGAACTGCTCGAGATCGAGCGCGAGAAGGGCGCCACGTTGAAGATCGGCGACATCCACGAGCAGGTCGCGGGCGTCTATCCGAAGGTGATGATCAACGGCGAGATGGATGCCGGAGCCTGGAGCTGCGGCATGGTGGTCGGCTTGATCAACGACATTCCGACGGTGAAGGAGCTAATCGACCGCATCATGGCCGAGGCCGAGGCGATCATCCGCCAGCGGCTGACTGGATTCCTTGACGGGACGATCGAGCCTGCACGGACCCGTGCGGTCGCCTGACGAGGCGCGACATACGAGCACGTCAAGACCGGGATAGCTGACGGCGTCACGAGGCTGACGCCGCAGCACCCAGAGAAAAAAGAACGCCAGGGAGGAAGAGCATGCCAGTCGCCGGTAGCCATCAATACCCCACCATGGAATCCGTGATTTACGGCAAGCCGGCGGCCGAGGCGCTGCGGGAGGAGGCCGAACGGCTGGGCGCCAAGCGCGTCTATTTGATCGCAAGCCGCACGCTCAACACCACCACCGACGAGATCGAGAAAATCAGGGCGGCGCTCGGTGCGCGCCATGCCGCGACCTTTGATGGCGTGCCGCAGCACACCACCCGGGACGTGGTTACGCAGATTGCGCGGCAGGCCAAGGACGCTCAAGCCGATTTGGTCGTCGCGATCGGCGGCGGTTCTGTGGTCGACGCGGCAAAGATCGTGCTGATGTGCATGGAGCACGAGATTTTCGAACCGATGGGGCTCGACGGGTTCGAGACCACGCCGGAGCGCCGCTTCGGGCCATTTCGGACCCCGAAGGTGCGGATGATCGCGATCCCCAGCACGCTCTCGGGCGGTGAGTACAATTCCGGCGCGCTGGTCACCGATACCAGCCGCAAGCTGAAGCAGATCTTCAATCATCCGATGATGATGCCGCGCAGCATCATCGTCGACCCCGCGATCACGAAATACACGCCTGAGAAGCTCTGGCTTGGGTCTGGCACGCGGGCGATGGATCACGGCATCGAGGCGATCTGCTCGAGCCGTCCTAATGTGCTCGTCGATGCCGTGTGCCAGCAGGGGCTGCGTTATCTGCACGATGGGCTCCTGCGCACCAAGGACAACCCAAACGACGAAGCGGCACGGCTGAGCTGCCAATTGGGGTCCTGGATGTCAGCCTTCGGGTTGCAGTCGCGCGTGCCGATGGGCGCAAGCCATGCCATCGGCCATGTTCTTGGCGGGACCTGTGACGTACCGCATTATTTCTGCACGGCCGTGATGATGCCGAGCGTGCTGCGATATAATCTACCGGCCACTCAGATCGCTCAAGAATCGGTCGCGACCGCACTCGGTGCGCCGGGGCGCGATGCCGGCGAGGCTTTTGCAGCTTTCATCGCGGAGCTTGGCCTGCCGCGCAGGCTTGCCGACGTCGGTGTGGCCGAGGACCGTTTTGAGCTGATTGGCAAGAACGCAATGCTGTCGATCTTCACGCGAGCGAACCCCCAGCCGATCCGTGAGCCCGGCGACATCGTCAAGATACTCAAGCTGGCCGCCTGAAGCGGCCACTCAATCTCCGTCGCGCCTGCTGCATGCAGGGCGCGCGCAAAACAACAATGGAGGAACGCGCGATGTCCTGGGGCACACGACTGGCCTGCGCATTCGTGATTGCGATGTCCACGCCTTGCTGGGCGGGTGACGCGCCGGGTGTCACGCCGACGAAGATCAAGATCGGTGGTATTTTTCCGCTGAGCGGACCAGCTTCTTCGATCGGCCAGGTCGGGCAGGGCGTGCAGGCCTATGTGCAATCGATCAACGATCGCGGCGGCATCCACGGGCGCAAGATCGACTATGTCATGATGGACGATGCGTACAGCCCGCCCAAGGCGTTCGAGCATGTGCGAAAGCTGGTGGAGAGCGACGAGGTCGCCTTTATGTTCAGCCAGCTCGGCACGGCGGGTAACTCCGCCGTGGCAAAATATCTTGCCGCAAAACGTGTGCCGACGATCGCGATCGTCACGGGAGCGAGCAAGTTCACCAGCGTCAAGGACTATCCGCTTACGACCACCGGCCTCGTCAGCTATGACACCGAAGGCAAGATCTACGCAAAATATCTGATGCGTGCGTTGCCCGCGGCGAAATACGCAATCCTCTACCAGAACGATGATCTCGGTCGCGACTACGTCAACGCCTTCAAGGCGGTGCTGGGCGCGGATTTCGACAAGCGTGTGGTCACCGCCAGCTACGAGGTCACGGAGCCGACGGTCGACTCGCAGGTCGTCGCACTCAAGAGTTCCGGCGCGCAGGCACTGTTCGTGGCCGGGACGCCGAAATTCGCGGCACAGGCGATCCGTCGCGCAGCCGAGACCGGGTGGAAGGTGACGATCCTGATCAACTTCCCTTCGTCTTCGGTCGCGGGCACGCTGAGGCCCGCAGGGCTGGAAAATTCGATTGGTGTCATTGTCGGGACCCCGAACAAGGATCCGAACGACCAGAAATGGACTGACGATGAGGCGGTCAAGGCCTATCGCACCTTCTTCGAGCGATATCTGGCTGGCTCCGACATCACCAACACCAGCTATCTGACCGGGTACCAGCAAGGCATGGTGCTCGAGCAGATCCTCAGGCAATGCGGCGACGATCTTTCGCGCGAGAACATCATCAAGCAGGCAAAGTCGCTGAAGGACTTTGTTTTGCCGACCGCCTTGCCCGGCGTCAGGATCAATACCAGTGAGAGCAACAACATGATCTGGACGCAGCTTCAGCTTCAGCGCTGGACCGGTTCCCGCTGGGAGCCGTTCGGCGACATTCTCGACGCAAGCTCGGAGTAGAGCATCCGGCTGCTCCTACGCTTGGGAGGTGAGGACGAAGTTCATCAGGAGAAATCCACGATGGCCGACTTGCGCATATTCTCCTATCTGCCGAACCCGCGTGTCTGGAAGGCAACCATTGCCGCACGGTTCTGCGGTGTGGATGTCGAGGTCAGAGGGGCGCCCGCCAGGGAGCTCAAAGGCTGGCTGTGGGATTATGATGCACGTCCTCTGGTCGAGGAGGAACGCCAATCGCTGTCATCTCTCGCACGAACGGGGCGGGTCGGGCTGACCGGCGCGCAGCTCTTCAAGACCGATGCTTTCTTGGCGGCGCAGCCGTTCGGCAACGTGCCGGCCGCCTTCGGGCCTGCCGGCAAGGTCGGAATCTTCGAATCCAACTGCATCATGCGTGCTGTGGCGCGCCTTGGCGAAGCGACGTACCTGCTCTACGGAAGGGACGCCTATGAAGCGTCCAGGATAGATGGCTTTCTCGATGTCAGCCTGGTCTTTGCGAGGGACGCGCAGATCTATCTCCTTGCGCTGTCGGCCGGCACGGTCGATGCGACCATTCACGCCCGCGCGAAGGAGGCGTTCGCGATCTATGCGTCGGGGATCGAACAGGCCTTGTCGCCGCGGCGGGATACGCTGGTGGGGAACGGGATCACGTTGGCCGACATCTGCTTTGCCGCCGAACTTGCGCTGTTCATGAACGAGCATGCGCGGGTTGAACAGTTGAACAGACTGAGCCTCGACAAGATCCTTCACGCCGGTGTTCGGAGTGAGTACCCTCTGGCGTTCGCCCATTTTGACCGGCTCGTCGCGCACGAGCACTTCCGTCCTGATCTCGGGCCATTTGTCGAGAAGTTGCTGTCCAGGGCTGCGGCGTGAAGGCCGCCGGCTGCACGAAGGAGGTCTGCCCGCATGACCGCGCCAGTTTGCCTAATCTCAGGTGTCGGCTCCGGTACGGGCTCGGCCCTTGCCAGGAAGTTTGCAGAAGGCGGCTATAGCGTAGCGCTGCTCGCGCGGAACGAGGAGCGTCTTGCGACGCTCGAAGCGCAATTGCCCGGCGCGAAGGGATTTCGCTGTGATGTATCGGATCCCGCGCAGGTGGATGCGGTGGCATCCGCTGTGGAGCGTGATCTCGGGCATCCCGCCGTCGTCATCCACAACGCCGTCGGCGGTGCCTTTGGCACCTTCCGGGAGATTGACCCGGCGATCCTCAATCGCAATTTTCAGGTCAACACGATGGGGCTTTTGTTCCTGGCCCGGCGATTTACCCCAGCGATGGTCGCAGCCGGTGCGGGGTCTATCATTGCGACCGGCAACACCTCGGCGCTACGCGGCAAGGCCGGCTTCGCCGGCTTTGCGCCGACCAAGGCGGCGCAGCGGATTTTGGCGGAGTCCATGGCCCGGGATCTGGGACCGCAGGGAGTCCACGTTGCCTATGTCGTGATCGATGCCGTGATCGACCTCGAATGGACGCGAAAGCGGTGGCCGGAGCGGCCGGACGACTTCTTCATCAAGCCGCAGGCGATCGCCAGCGAGATCTGGCACCTCGCCCACCAGGACCGCAGCGCATGGTCGTTTAACGTTGAAATTCGGCCCTTCGGCGAGAGCTGGTAGCGGGCGTGCAAAGCGGCAAGAGCCGATCTAGCGCGATCGAGCTGGCGCGGCTCCTTCTGACACGATCTGCGGCCCGTCCACCCTCCAGTCTGCCTTCATGATCCAGCTGTTCCGACAAGGCGAAATTCCACTGCGGGGTTCAATGAAAATTTATTGACGCATGTGTCGGAACGACCGTTGATTTTCAAACTAAATCACACCTCCCTTTAGTCGGCGGGTCCTAGGCTCGAGCCTCGGTATGTACCACCAAGCCAATCCTCAATTCTCGCAGTCAATACTAGATCGGGCTAGCTTACATTGGCTGGACCTAGCTCAAACTTCCTTATGATGGATTGGAGCGAGAGTTCTGAATTCTCAATGGGTTAGAGGGCGGCGTGTGCGCGGCGTGTGCACCGGGAGATCAAGAAAAGTCCCATCAAGACCAGTGTAAGCAGACGTTCAAAGGTGGACGCAGCGACAAGCCGCGAAATACGAATGTCCGAGAGAAGAGCATATTTGGCGTGGCGGCGGGCAATGGCAGCCGGCCGCAAAACAGCGCCAAAAACCTCACCGAGCGCTCTATTCCACCTAGAAGCGAGAGGAGTTATAGCATCTCGGTTGAGGGTGCTTTGGTGCGCTATGGGGGAGTTTGTAGCGTGATACAGTCTCACCGCTTGTCGAAATTACTCCACAGTCACGGCCGGCACCGGCAAAGCCGTGATCGACTTGATCTTCTCCATCGCGAAACGCGAGGTGACGTTCTTGAGCGGAACGGCATGAATCAGCTTCTTGTAGAACACGTCATAGCTCGGCATGTCCGGAATGACGACGCGCAGCATGTAGTCGACGTCGCCGGCCATGCGGTAGAATTCCATCACCTCGGGCATGGCGCTGACCGCCGCGGCGAAACGCTTCAGCCAGTCATCGGAATGATCTGCGCTCTCCACGGAGACGAACACGGAGAGGCCGAGGCCGATCTTGTTCTGGTCGACCAGCGCGACGCGCTTCAGGATCACGCCGTCGGCCTCGAGCCGCTGGATGCGCTTCCAGCACGGCGTGGATGACAGGCCGACCCGGTCGCCGATTTCGGCCACCGAGAGTGAGGCGTCTTCCTGAAGCACCGTCAGGATCTTGCGGTCGATGGCATCGAGGCGGCGGCCAGTCTCGGCGAGCTGCAACGCAGCGTCGGTCATTGTCTGATTACCTTTGTGTCAGGAGAAGCTCGGGGCCGGCGCTTGCGTAGAGTTCTCAGCCGTGAGGTCCGAACAGGAAGATCTCGTAAAGGTCGTCCTGATGGCCGCCTTGGTCATCGTTCGGGCCGCCCGTCTGCGGCCGCAGTGAGTGCCGGAACCATCCGCGTGCCTGTTCGAGCCAGCTGGCGAAGCTTGAATGCAGCGATATGATGTAGCTCATGTTCACTCCGGACAACATTGTAGGGCGAGAACACGACAAAGCTAACACGAGCGGTAACATGTTGAACATCGCCAGCCGTTGGCCACGTTCAGTTTGGTTGGATCATACTGAGAGTGTCATCTGTTCGAGCACAAAATTCCATGGTGCCGTTTCGCAAGGAACATTTTTCATGCGGTGTGGGGAGTGCGGAGGCGTCAGATCATTCGTTCGCGAGTAGCGCGAGCACGTCGGCGTGCTGCAGACGCGGGGTGGAGCCGGCGTTCAGCGGCCTACGGCAGGAGTCCGGCACCATCGACAGCATGGGTATTCCCATGCTGCCGAACGATGCATACATCAGGCTCCGGTCGGCGCGCTCATGCAGGTGCGCCCCCGTCATCACGCCGAGCACGAACAGGAACGCGATCACCAGCACCAGCGGCAGGATCAAGGCTTCATGCCAGCCGACGCGACTGGTCACCGCTCGCGCGTCGGCCGCCCGCTCAGTGGACGAGCGAAGGCTCGTCCATTCCAGTGTGAACTCGAACACGCTGACGCCTCGTCTCACTGCTGTTCCGCGATCCATTCACTTCATGTAGTCGGGCAGGGTGAACCCGTCATAGAACCGGTCAGCCAAGATCGCCGTCTTGAATGTCGGCGATTTGTAGGCGGCGACGATGTCCTGTGCCCATTCGGCATTGGCATTGGCCTTCTTCACTGCGAGCACGTTGACATAGGGCGTGGTCATCTTCTCCAGCGCAAAGGCATTGGTCAGCTTCAGGCCGCTGAAGATCGCAAAATTGCCCTGGACCGCGGCGAAGTCGACATCGTCGAGCGCCCGCGGTGCCTGCGCGGCTTCGAGCGGCACGATCTTGATGCCGCCCGGATTCTTGATGACATCGAGTTCGGTGACGTCGACCGGCTTGCTGTCGCGGATCTCGATCAATCCGAGATCGCGCAGCACCCACAGCGCACGCTGGAGGTTGACGGGATCGTTCGGCACCGCAACGCTGGAGCCCGGTTTGATCGGCGTGCCCAGCGGGTGCTTTTTCGAATAGAGGCCCATCGGGGGCGTCGGGACGTGGACGATGCCGACGAGATCGGTCTTCTGGCGCTCGTTATAGGACTCGAGGAAGACCGTGTGTTGCATCACATTGGCATCGATCTCGGACTTGAACACCGCGTTGTTGGCTTCAAGGCCGGTCGAAAACTCTACGTAGCGGATCTTGTAGCCCTTCTGCTTCAGCTCGGGCTCGACGCCGATCTTGAACTCATCGATGTACGGCCCCGGCACGAAACCGACCCGCAGCTCGGGCTTCGCGGGTTGCTGCGCCAACGAATTCTCGGCGGCGAGTGGGGAGAGAGCCAAAAGGCCGGAGAGGAGAAACAACGCGGTCTTCATGTGTTCTTACGGTTTCCAGTTTGGAGGGAGAGCGGTGTCAGGCGATTGCCTTGACCTCGTTCGAGTAGATGCTGGCGGGGCGGGCGAGGCCGTAATGCTCGCGCAGCGTCGTGCCGGTGTAGTCCTCGCGGAATAAGCCGCGCTTGCGCAGGATCGGGACGACCTGCTCGGCAAAGACGTCGAAGCCGCCGGGCAGCCAGGGCGGCATCACGTTGAAACCATCGGCCGCGCCGCCCTCGAACCAGGCCTGGATGTTGTCGGCGATCTTGTCCGGCGTGCCGGCGATGACCCAGTGGCCGCGCGCGCCGGCTAGGCGCTGGACGAGCTGGCGGACCGTCGGTTTCTCGCGATCGACGATGTCGACCACAAGCTTGAAACGGCTGGCGACGCCGCGTGCACTGGCGGTGTCGATCAGATGGCGCGGCACGGGACCGTCGAGATCGTAGCCGGTGAGATCGACGCCGATCATCTGGCGCAGCTGCGTCAGGGAATATTCCGGCTGGATCAGCTCGTTGAACTCCTCCTGGAGGCGGTCTGCCTCGGCTTGCGTGCTGCCGATGAAGGGGCTGATGCCGGGCAGGATCTTGATCTCGTCGGGGCCGCGATCGAAGGCGCGGGCCTGCCGCTAGATGTCCGCATAGAAGGCTCTGGCGGAGTCCAGTGTCTGGTGCGCGGTGAAGATGGCTTCCGCAAAGCGGGCCGCGAAGGCGCGGCCATCGTCGGAGGAGCCGGCCTGCACATAGACCGGCCGCGGGGTGCGCGAGATGTTCAACGGGCCGCGCACGCGAAAATGCTTGCCGACATGGTCGAGCGTGTGGATCTTGCTGGTCTCGGCGAAGACGCCGGAAGCGGGATCGTTGACGAGCGCGTCATCCTCCCAGCTGTCCCAGAGCCGCGAGATCACGTCGAGATATTCGCGGGCGCGCTCGTAGCGCTCGTGGTGGGGCGGGTGCTCGGGCAGGCCAAAATTCTGCGCGGCCTGCGGCGCGCTGGTCGTCACGATATTCCAGCCGGCGCGGCCCTTGCTCAGATGGTCGAGCGAAGCGAACATGCGCGCGAGGTTGTAAGGCTCGGTATAGGTGGTCGATGCCGTCGCGATCAGGCCGATACGCTTCGTCACGGCGGCGATTGCAGCCAACCAGGTGATCGGCTCGAAGCGAAAACGCTGGGCGTAGCGGACGTTGTCGGCCAGCGCCGGCCCGTCGGCAAAGAAGATCGCGTCGAACTTGCTCGCCTCAGCGCGCTGCGCCAGCTCCTGATAATAGGTGATGTCGAGAATGCGCTCCGCCGACGATCCCTTGTAGCGCCACGCAGCTTCGTGATGGCCGCCGGGATAGATGAAGAGGTTGAGAACAAGCTGCCGTCGATTGCTCATGTCGAAACGCCCCGTATGCGGCCTGCGCAAAATCTATGTCGGCGCTCGCATCGTTGTCGATGGAATGGATTTGCGTTGTTGAGTTCGATCCGAGCATGAACTTTCGGGAAAGCCTGCAAGCGGAGATCGCACGTGGCGCGACCCCTTGTGGATTCGAGATGCGCACGTCCAGACGAACATCTAAGCGGCGGCGACACCGTGGTTTACGCCGAGAGCGGCTTTGCGTTTTCTGTCGCTGTTTTCGCGAATGCAACTATTCCCCACACCGTTCAATCTTTGGAAGCCATTTCCGAAAGCCGTGAGCTAGCATTCCTTGACTGAACGACAGGTCGCATTGATGCAGCCTCCACAGAAAGGTCCCGCCAGACGGGATTGCCGCCAGAGCAGACGGTAATCCCGCAAGAGGATCGATCACACCATCACTGTCTTTCACTCCACCGTCGCAACTGCGATCGGCGAGCGGCGGAGCTTTGTCCAAATGGATCGCGGTCTCGGGGAAGATGACATGACTGACCGAATCGCCATCGACAACGTCATTCCGCGTTCGGATATCGTCAAGCGATCGGCCCGTATCGGTGCCGAAATCGGGAATATCAAGCTTTCGGGCGATCTGCCGGATCGGACGATTGCAGCGATCAACCAGGTGCTGCTCGAGCACAAAGTCATCTTCTTCCGTGACCAGAATCATCTTGACGATGCCGAGCAGGAGCGTTTTGCCCATCGGCTCGGCACGCTGGTGCCGCATCCGACGGTCGGCGCTACCAAGGGCACGGCCTCGATCCTCGAGCTCGACTCCGGGCGTGGAGGCGGCCGTGCCGACCAGTGGCATACCGATGTCACCTTTGTCGACGCCTATCCCAAGATCTCGGTCTTGCGCGGCGTCGTGATCCCGGAATTCGGCGGCGACACGATCTGGTCGAATACGGCTGCCGCCTATCTCGACCTGCCAGCTCCGCTGCGAAAGCTCGCCGACGAGCTCTGGGCGGTGCACAGCAATGCCTATGACTATGCGGTCAAGACCCGGGCGAGCGAGGCCGACCGGAAACACTTTGAAGAGGTCTTCACCGGGACGATCTACGAGACCGAGCACCCCGTCGTTCGCGTCCACCCCGAGACCGGCGAGCGGACGCTGGTGCTGGGCAACTTCGTCCAGCGCTTCGTTGGCCTGTCGAAATATGACGGCCAGAAATTGTTCGATCTGTTCCAGTCGCACATTACCGCGCCGGAGAACACGGTTCGCTGGAGCTGGAGGCAGGGGGATGTCGTCATATGGGACAATCGCGCGACCCAGCATTACGCCGTCAATGACTACGGCGATCAGCATCGCGTCGTGCGCCGCGCGACCATTGATGGCGAGGTGCCGGTCGGCATCGACGGCCGCCAGAGCGTCACCCGGATCAAGTCGACCAAGCCGCAGGCAAAAGCTGCCTGAATGAGCACGGGAGTGAATCCAATGAAAACCGTCGCTTCTGCCTTGCGTCGGCTGGTGGTCGGCTTGCGTGCACAGGCAAGGGTCCGGCAAATCGGCCTTGCCAGTGTCGCGCTGGCGGGCCTGATCGGGGGCGCTGCGGCCGAGCCGCAGCTCGAAAAGACCGAGATCCGCTACCAGGGCTGGGCCGGGCAGGTCACCTTCATCGAGCTGGCCGACGATCTCGGCTATCTCGCGCCGCTCAAGCTCAAATGGGTCGGCAACACCATCAGCGGCCCGCAGGACATCCAGACCGTGGTCACCGGCGATATCGACATCGGCGGCGCTTTCTACGGCGCGATCATCAAGCTGATCGCTGCCAAGGCGCCGATCAAGGCGGTGGTCGGCTATTACGGCTCGGACGACAACACTTACAGCGGCTACTACGTGAAGGAGGATAGTCCGATCAAGACCGCGCGGGACCTGATCGGCAAGAAGGTCGCGGTCAATACGCTGGGAGCGCACCATGAATTCGTGCTGCGCGAGTACCTGGCTCGCAACGGCCTGACGCCGGCGGAGGCGAAGCAGGTGACGCTTGTTGCGATCCCGCCGGTCACCGGCGAGCAGGCGTTGCGGCAGGGGCAGGTCGAGCTTAGCACGCTCGGTGGCGTTCTGCGTGACAAGGCACTCGAGCGCGGCAGCATTCGGCGGCTGTTTGCGGATACGGACGTCTTCGGGAACTTCACCGGAGGGGCCTATGTGCTGCGGGACAAGTTCATCAAGGACAATCCGAATACGTCCCGCAAGCTGATCGAGGGCGTGTCTCGTGCCATCGACTGGGCTCAGACAACACCGCCGGAGGAGGTCCGCGCCCGCTTCGAACGCATTGTCGCGGAGCGCAAGCGCAACGAGGACGCTACCCCGATCAAGTACTGGAAGAGCACGGGCGTCGCGACCAAGGGCGGCGTGATCGGCGATGCCGAACTCCAGGTATGGGTCGACTGGCTGGTCAAGGATGGCTTGCTGAAGCAGGACCAGCTCAAGCCGTCGGACCTCTACACCAACGAGTTCAACTATTTCCGCCCGGGCAAGACCGCGGAGGTCAAATGACGACGGCCAAGATCCGCTTCGAGCATGTGCGCAAGGAATTCCTGGTCCGCGGCAAGGATGGTGGGCCGGCGCAACGCTTCACCGCGCTCGACGACATCACGCTGGATGTTCGGACCGGCGAATTCCTTGCGCTGGTCGGGCCGAGCGGCTGCGGTAAGTCGACCCTGCTGGACCTGCTCGGCGGCCTGACGACGCCGAGCAGCGGTCGCATCCTGCTCGATGGCAAGGTTATCGAGGGCCCGGCGCGCGACCGCGGCATCGTATTCCAGCAATACGCGCTGTTTCCCTGGCGGACGGCCGCGCAGAATGTCGAGTTCGGGCTCGACATTGCTGGTTTGAAGGCGAAGGAGCGGCGAGAGCGAGCGCTGCATTATCTCGACCTGGTCGGGCTATCCGGCTTTGCCGACCGCTATCCGCACGAGCTCTCCGGCGGCATGAAACAGCGCGTCGCGATCGCCCGCAGCCTTGCCTACGATCCGGAGGTGCTGCTGATGGACGAGCCGTTCGCGGCGCTCGATGCACAGACGCGGGAGACACTCCAGGGCGAGCTGCTGCGGATCTGGCGCCGCACGGGAAAGACCATCCTGTTCATCACCCACGGTATCGACGAAGCCGTGGTCCTGGGCCAGCGCGTGGCGGTGATGACCTCGCGCCCCGGCCGCATCAAGCAAGTCATCGATATTCCCGATGAGCTGCACAGCGAGACCGAGGATGTCCGTTCGCTGCCCGGGTTCGGTCATGTCAGGCACGAAGTGTGGTCCTTGCTGCGCGGCGAGGTCTTGAAGGCGCAGGGCTCTCAGGTACCGGCATCGGACGGCGAGCGGGTCGCCAAGTCGAAGGAGTTGGCCCATGTCTAATCTGGAGATCCTGACGCTGCTGGAGTTGGCCGAGGGGAGCCCGAAAGACCGGGCCAGGCAACGCGCCGGCGTAGTTGCCGCAGCGAGGGGCAGCCTGGTGCGATGGTTAGGCATCATCGGGCAACGATCCCTGCTGCTGCTGCTGTTCCTGACCGTCTGGGAGACGGCGCCGCGCCTCGGTCTGATCGACGTGACGTTCCTGCCGCCGTTCTCCGAAGTGATCGCTGCCGGCTGGCAGCTCGCGCAGACCGGCGAGCTCTATGACGACGTCGGCGCAAGCCTGCTTCGGGCCCTGAGCGGTTTCCTGATCGCCATCGTCCTGTTCGTGCCGTTGGGTGTGCTGACGGGGTGGTACGCCCGGCTTGGCGATCTCCTGAACCAGATCATCGAGATCGCGCGTAACACGGCGCCGCTTGCGCTGCTGCCGGTCTTCATCCTGCTGCTGGGGATCGGCGAGCTCTCGAAAGTCACCATGGTGGTCTACAGCTGCGCCTGGCCGCTGCTGCTGAACACGATCGCTGCGGTCCGCCAGGTCGATCCGCTCCTGATCAAGTCCGCGCGGACGATGGGGGCGACGTCCAGCCAGCTGTTCCGGAAGGTGATCCTGCCGGCGTCGCTGCCGACGATCTTCGTCGGCATACGCCTGGCAAGTGCCTCGGCGATGCTGGTCCTTGTCGCGTCCGAGATGGTCGGTGCGAAATCAGGGCTCGGCTATCTCATCATCAACAGCCAGTACAGCTTCCTGATCCCCCAGATGTATTTCGGGATCCTTGGAATCACCGTGATCGGCCTCGCCTTCAACGCAATCCTCGAGGCGCTGGAGCGCCGCCTGATGCGATGGAAGGCGCCAGCCATATAGCGTTTTCGAGCGAAGTGGATACCGGTTCGCGTCAAGAAAACGCGTAGAAACAAGAAGCTCTAGCCTTGCTTATTGCGGACCGTGGCCTGGGTCACGATGCTGTTCGGCGGCACACCGTGGGTCAGCCAGACATTGCCGCCGATCGTCGATCCGCGACCAATGGTGATCCGGCCCAAAATCGTGGCGCCGGCATAGATGACGACGTCGTCTTCCACGATCGGATGGCGGGCGTCGCCCTTGATCAAACTGCCATCGTCGTCGGTCGGAAAGTGGCGGGCGCCGAGCGTGACGGCCTGATAGACGCGGACGTTGTCGCCGATGATGGCGGTCTCGCCGATCACCACACCGGTGCCGTGGTCGATAAAGAAGCCGGAGCCGATGCTCGCGCCGGGGTGGATGTCAATCCCGGTACGGGTATGCGCGATCTCGGCGATCAGGGGAGCGATAAGCCGGGCGCCCAACCCGTGCAGGATATGGGCGAGGCGGTGATGAATGATCGCAGTCATGCCGGGATAGCCGATCAGGATCTCGGGAAAATTCCGGGCGGCCGGGTCGCCGACGAAGGCGGCCCTGAGGTCGTTGATGAGGAGCCCGCGCACGATCGGCAGTCGCGAGCCGAATGTCCGGGTCAGTTCGACGGCGTCCTCGCGGCGGAAGCCGGCGGTGAGCTCGTCGCCGATGAAGAGGGCACCGCGATGGATCTGGTCGCACAACGAGTCCAGGGCGACGCTGAGGGTGTTTCCGACGAAATAGTCGATATTCTCGCCGTCGAGCTCGGAGCGACCGTAATGCCGTGGAAACAGTGCTGCCGTAAGGCCATCGAGGACCGCCTCCAGCGCTTCGCGCGATGGGGCCTGGCGTGCTTCGCCGTCCCTGCGAATGCTGTGTGTCTCCTCCCGGGAGACGCGTAGCTCGGCCACGATCCGGTCGAGCTGCCACCGCCTGGCAGTCGGCTCCAGGTCCGATGTCGGGATTTCGCGTTTCATGCTGCCCTCGTTTTATGCCGGAGATCGAGAAGCTGCAGGAGCGCTCCTACCTGACATGCGCCAGGGGGATGCTGATCTCGGCAAGCAAATCCAGATCGAAATCGTGCTTTATCTCGATGTATTGACCGTTCCAGTATACCAGTCCCGACAACTGGGGCGACAGTTCGAAGCTCAAGATGCTGCCGACGATGATCCCATGCGAATACCGCTCGATGATCTCCTCCACCTGGCATTCGATCGTCGCCAGTGAATTGCCAAGCAAGGGAACGCCGGATACCCCGGCCGTCCAGGCTATGCCTTCATAGCGCTGGGCCCCCTTCAGCCTGCCATTGCTGAATCGGCTCGCGAGCTCCTGCTGGTCGGATCCGAGAATGTTGACTCCGAATACCCTGTGACGCTCGATCGGGGCAAAAGATGAGGCCTGCCGGTTGACGCTGACCAGCACGCGCGGCGGGCTCGCGCTTAGCGAGGTCAGCGACGTGACCGTCATCCCCGTGATGTCGTCGTCGCGGCCGGCCGTGATGATGCTGACGCCACCGGCGAGGCGGCGCATCACGGCGCGGAACTGGTGCTCGATCTCATTGCTGTCAGTGACCAGATGGATGTCCGACTTTCCCATGTCTGTCTCTCCTTGCATCGGACCGTCGAATGCGGCGCCATCTTGCCTAGAAGAAGCCCTTCGCCGGCAACGGCGTGCCGCTGATTTCGTACTGGCCGATCGAGCGCGCCTTGTAGGTGGTCGGATTGTGCGAGGACAGCGTCCGCGCATTGCGCCAGTGCCGGTCGAAATTAGTGACCTTTTTGGTCGCGGACGCGCCGCCGACGTCGAACAGCAGGCTGCCGCCGCGGATGGCGAAATCGTCCGCGATGACCTTGGCTTTGGCCGAGAGCAGCGCGGCCGTGTGGGCGGCATCTGCAGCGTTCGATGCGCCCGCGTCGAAGGCATCGGTCGCGACGTCGAGCGCCTCGGCGGCCGCCAGCACCACCGTTTCGGCCGCAAACGCTCCGCTGGCGATCTGGCCGACGGTCTGCTGAAGCAGGGGATCATCGGTCGGAACTTCTGTGGGCGCGTAATAGAAGGTTCGCTTCCGCGAATGGATCAGGGCGGTCGCGTCGCGCAAGGTTGCGCGCGCGATACCGGCAACGACCGCGGTCAGGAACAGCTGCGCGAACGTGTTGGAGTAAGGCACGCCGTAGCCGGTGTCGGGCGTGTCGAAGACGATCTCCTGGCGCTTGACCTTGACGTTGCGGAAATGCGTCGTGCCGGTCGCGGTGAGCCGCTGTCCGAGCCCATCCCAGTCGTCGACCAGCTCGATGCCGTCGCGCTTGATCGGGACGATGGTCGCGCCGCTGGTGCCATCAGGATCGGCGGCGCGTACTAGCACGTAATCCGAATACAGTGTGCCCGTGCTGTAGTATTTGGTCCCGTTCAGGAGGTAGTCGCCGTTTCCGTCAGGCGTGAAGGTCGTACCCGGCGTGACATTGCCGACGCGGGGGCTTTCGAGCTCGGTGGTGGCAAGCCCGATGATCGCGCCCTGCGCGACGGCCTTCTGCCACGCGCGACTCTGCTCGTCCTTGGGCGTACGCACCAGCCGCTCCACCACGCTGAAATGGTTGCGCAAGATATGCGCGACATTGGCGTCGGCCTCGGCGAGGCGGATCACGAAAGCGAAGAGATCGCGGATCGTGCTGCCGGCGCCGCCGGCGCTTACCGGAAGCCGCAACGCGCCGAGGCGGGCGCGGCGGATGAGATCGATGATTTCGAAGGGCAGCACGCGGTCGCGTTCTCGCGCGCTCGAGCTCTCGGCGATCTGGTTGAGCAGCGCTTCCATCTCCGGCGAGCCGGCCTTGAGCGGCTCGGATGTGCCGAGGGAGGGGGCGGATACGGTCTTGTTCATGATTGGCCTGTTGGTCGCGTTCTCAGAGCAGGGCGAGATGGTCGGTCACCTTGACCGGCTCGGGCAAAACCTTGCGAGCGACAAGCCAGTCTGCGGCCTTTTGCAGCTCGCTGATCAAGCGCTCGTCGTTGACGGCGAAGTAGCGGTACTGGCGCTTCAGCGCGATGAACTGATCGCGCACCTCGTCGCTGTACTTGCCCGCTTTCTGGGCGATGTACTCCGCCTCCTTCCCGTTCTCCGAGATCCACTTGCCTTCGGCGCGGAACGCATCGTTGACGGCTCGCACGAGGGCAGGGTTGTCGGTCGCGAATTTGCGGGTGGTCAGGTAGGACGTGTAGTCGATTTGGAAGTCGAGATCGCGCCCTTCGAGGAAGATGTCGTGCGCCTTGTATTCGAGCCGGGCGATATCGACGCCGGGGCTCCACATCGACCAGGCGTCGACCTTGCCGGAGGCGAGCGCAGGCGCCGCATCGGGCGGATTGAGATAGACGAACTTGACCTTGGAACGGTCAACCTTGTGCTTCTCGAGCGCGGCCACTAGCAGGAATTCGCCGAGGCCGGAGCGGTTGACCGCGACCGACTTGCCGACGAGGTCCTCGACCTTATCGATGCCGGAGCCGTCCTTGGCGATGATCGCCGTGGTGCGGGGCTCGTAAACCACGAACTGGGTAAACACCAGCGGTGAACCGGCGATGATGGCGGCCAGCGCCGGCGTCGTGCTGCCGCCGAAGCTGAAATCGGCGCTGCCGCCGGTGACGGCCTGCAATGTCGGGGCGTGGTTCGGGAAGGGCCCGAGCCATTCGACCTTGATGCCGTCCTTGGCCAGCACCTTCTCGAACTCGCCGCGTTCCTTGGCGATCAGATTGAGGCCGCTAAGGCCCCAGGTCAGGCGAACCGTATCCGTGGCGCGGCCAGTTGCGGCCTCGGCAAAGTCGCCGATGTTCAGGCCGGCGAGGGCGCCCACGCCGAAGGCCGCGGTGCTGAGAAAGCTGCGGCGGGACGGCTTGGCGATTGAAGAGTCGGACATAATGGCCTTCCGTTGAATTAGTGGCTGGAGTGCGAATTCACGCCGAGCTCGACAAGGAGCTCGCGACGCGAGATGGGTGTCGAGCCGTTGCGCGCCGCGCGGTGCTCGTAGGCGATGGCGCCGTTCCGCATCACCAGGATGCGATCCGCCAGAGCAATCGCTTCGTCGACGTCGTGCGTGACGAGCAGAACGCCCGGCTGATGATTGGCGACGAGCTCGCGAACGAGCTCATGCATGCGGATGCGGGTGAGCGCGTCCAATGCGGCAAACGGCTCGTCGAGGAGCATAAGCTCTGGCTGCTGCACCAGCGCGCGGGCAAGCGCGACGCGCTGGGCCTGTCCGCCGGACAGATTGCGCGGCCAATCGTCGAGACGGTCGCCGAGGCCGACCTCGGTCAACGCTTCGGCGACGCGCTCGCGTGCGTCCGGCACCTGCAAACCAAGCGAGACGTTGCGCCAGAGGCTGTCCCAGGGCAGGAGCCGGTGCTCCTGGAATACCACCGCCGGCCGGCGCGGCGCGACGATGCGCCCACCCTGGATCGAGTCCAGACCGGCGAGCGCCCGCAGCAATGTCGTCTTGCCGCAGCCGCTTTCGCCGAGCAGGGCAACGAACTCGCCCCGTTCGATGCGCAGGTTCAGCTTTTCGATGACCACGCGGCTGCCGTAGCTGCGCACGAGATTGCTGACGATGACGGCCGGTCCGGTTTCGAATGAAGAGGCCGACAGCGGAGCGACGTGAGCGTTCATCGTGCTGCCCCGTAGTTCGGATGCCAGGCGAGAAGGCGCCGTTCGAGGAAGCGTGCAATTCCATCGGCTGCGACGCCGATGAGCGCATAGATCACGATCGTCAGCACGATCACGTCGGTGCGCAGGAATTCACGCGCGTCCATGGCGAGAAAGCCGATGCCCGACTGCGCGCCGATGGTTTCAGCTACGACCAGCGCAAGCCATGCCGTCGCCAGCGCATAGCGGACCCCGGTCAGGATCGACGGCAATGCGCCGGGAAGGATGATCCGGCGGATCAGCTGAATGGAGCTCAGGCCCTGGACGCGGCCGAGCTCGAGCAGTTTTGGATCGACCTGGCGAATACCGAGGACCGTGTTGATGTAGATCGGGAAGGTGACGCCGAGGGCCACAAGAAAGATTTTTTGCGTCTCACCGACGCCAAGCCAGACGATGACCAGGGGCAGCGCCGCGAGGAACGGGATGGCCCGGATCATCTGTACGCTGCGGTCGATCAGAGCTTCGGCGATGCGGGAGAAGCCGACGAGAATGCCTAGGCCGCCACCAACGGCCGTGCCGATCACGAATCCCGCCGCCGCCCGGAGCAAGCTCACACCGAGATCGTTGAGCAGTGTGCCCGTGGTTGCAAGCTTGAAAGCGGTGCGGATGACCTTGCTCGGTGCAGGCAAAACTTGCGGCGAGAGCCATCCTGCCTGCGCCAGCCATTCCCAGATGACGACCAGCACCACCGGCGCCAGCCACGACAGAAGCTGAAGGCTGCGAGTGCCAGGTTTGCTTTTCGCGGCGGTGGGAGCGAGTGCGTTGCCGCCGCTTTGCGATGACGGCGCGCGGTCCGCACCGATCACGCTGCGGTCCATGCCGCTCAGTTCCATATTGCTCAAGACGCGAGACCTCGTTTCACGCACTGCATGTGATGCAGAAAGCGTGACGGCAATCACCTGCCGTCTCCACAAAATGTCCCACGAAATCGGGCTGGCAGAAATAGAGCGGTATTTCAATTGTCGTCAGATCCGGAGTGATCTGCTGTCGTCGCCGCGTGGATGCGCAACAAAGAAAATCTTTTGATGCGCGTCTGCTTGAACTCGCGCCAGCGATTGGCGAGAACGGCGAAAGTCGAGAGAGTTACGGGAGAGCATGATGACGGCTGCACCTCTTCGCTTCGGCATCTGGGCGCTGGTGCATGGGCCGCGTGCCGCGCATCAGGACCCGGAAGAGCCCTACGATGCCTCCTGGGAGCGCAATCGGGATCTGATCCTTGCAGCCGAGGAGCTCGGGTATGATTCGACGCTGATCGCGCAGCACACGATCAATCCGCATCGGGAAGATCTCGATCAGCTCGAAGCCTGGAGTGCTGCTGCGGCGATCGCGGCGCTGACCAAGCGCATCGAGATCATTGCCGCCATCAAGCCATATCTCTATCACCCCGTGGTGCTCGCCAAGCTCGCGCTCGGCATCGAGAACATCAGTCGCGGCCGGTTTGCGATCAATCTGGTCAATGCCTGGAATCGTCCGGAGCTGGACAAGGCGGGGATCGGCTTTCCCGAGCACGATGCCCGCTATGCTTACGGCAAGGAATGGATCTCCGTCGTGTCCCGGCTCATGGAGGGCGAGCGCCTCAATTTCAGCGGCGATCACTTCAACGTCACGGACTATGCGCTGCGGCCGACCAGCCTGTACCGCAAGCGCCCCGCCATCTATGTCGGCGGGGAATCCGAGCCCGCGCGCGATCTGGTCGCCGGCCATGGCGACGTCTGGTTCATCAATGGCCAGCCGCTCGATGATGTCGCCGGCCTGATCGCCGATGTCGCGGCGCGGCCGCGCGGTTCAGCGCCGCCATTGCGCTTCGGTCTGTCCGCCTTTGTCGTGGCACGCGAGACCCGTGAGCAGGCGCAGGTCGCCTATGAGCGGCTGCTCAGCCTTGCGGCCAAGGACGCGCCGATGAAGGCGATCCAGAAGCAGAATACCGACCCGAAAGTCGTGATGATGCAGACGATGCAGAAGACGCCGCGGGTCGGCAGCAACGGCGGCACGGCCGCGGGGCTGGTCGGCAGTTACGATGAGGTCGCGGCGCGCATCGAGGCATTCCATGCCGCCGGCATTGAGCTCTTCATGCTGCAATTCCAGCCGTTCGAGGCAGAGATGCGGCGGTTTGCAGACGAGATTATTCCCCGCGTCCGAGCGAGGCGATCAACTGGGCCAGCTGCGAAGCTGGCCAGTCGATAGGGTAGCTGGTTGCGATCAGGCCGAGGCGACGGCGGGCGCCTGCTTTGCGTAGCGGCTCGTCGGCCGCGGCAGACCGAAATGGTCGCGCAATGTCGTGCCCGTGTACTCGGTTCGGAACAGACCGCGCTTCTGAAGGATCGGCACGACGGTATCGACGAAGGTCTCCAGGCCCGTGGGAAGAACGTCCGGCATCAGGTTGAAGCCGTCCGCGGCACCGGCCTTGAACCAGGCCTCGATATCGTCCGTGATCTGCTCCGGCGTCCCGACGATGATGCGATGGCCAACGCCGCCGCCGAGCGCGCGGATCAGTTCGCGGACAGTGAGATTGCCGCGGCGGGCAAGGTTCACGGTGCCCTGGAACATGGTGTGATTGGCATTCGCCGGAAGCGGCAAGGGATCGGGAAGCGGCTTGTCGAGTTCGAGCAGAGCGGGGTCGATCTGAAGCGTGCCGGCGAGACGCGCCAGGCTGTATTCGATCGGGACCAGTTCCCAAAGCTCATCCTGCCGCCGCTTTGCTTCCGCTTCCGTGCTGCCGATGACGGTCGCAAGTCCCGGCAGAATCACAATGGAATCACCGGAGCGGCCGTAAGCCGCGGCACGCGTTCGCAGATCGCGCGCATAGGCAACGCCCTCCTCGATCGACTGCGCCAGTGTGAACACGGCCTCCGCATAGGCGGCGGCGAAGTCGCGGCCGTCGCTGGAGCCGCCCGCCTGCACCGTCACCGGTCGTCCCTGCGGCGAGCGCGGCACGTTCAGGGGGCCGGCGACTGAATAATGCGGGCCGCGGTGGGCGATCGGGTGTACTTTCGACGTATCGACGAACCTGGCGCTCGCCTTGTCGCCGACGAAGGCGTCGTCCTCCCAGCTGTCGAACAGGGCGTGGACGACCTCCGTGAATTCCTTGGCCTGCTCGTAGCGGGCCTTGTGTTCCAGCGCGCCCGAGAGGCCAAAATTGCGGCTTGACGCGGCATCTGCGGTCGTGACCGCGTTCCATCCCGAGCGGCCTCCGCTGGCGTGATCGAGGGACACGAAGCGGCGCGCAATGTTGTAGGGCTCGTTATAGCTCGTCGATACCGTCCCGATCAGGCCGACACGCGTTGTCGCGGCTGCGACCGTCGCCAGAATGATGGTCGGCTCCAGCGACGTGAACGATCGATAGTCGATGCGATCGTTCACGGCCGGCGAATCCGCCAGAAAGATCGCGTCGAGCTTGCCGCGCTCGGCAATTTGCGCCACCCGAACATAGTGCCCGAGATCAAAGAATGCGCGTGGATCGCTGTCCGGGAG
The DNA here is from genome assembly GCF_028128935.1 of Bradyrhizobium sp. CCBAU 11361. Taxonomy (NCBI): domain Bacteria; kingdom Pseudomonadati; phylum Pseudomonadota; class Alphaproteobacteria; order Hyphomicrobiales; family Nitrobacteraceae; genus Bradyrhizobium; species Bradyrhizobium sp. CCBAU 11361. The sequence goes on along the minus strand of NZ_LBJZ01000197.1, from coordinate 260,655 downwards.
GCGCCACGCCGATGGATAGACGCCGGAATGGAGCAGGTTGACGTTCAGGTGCAGTTGGCGTGGGGGCATGAGGATTCCGAAGGTCGGCGGCCTAAGGCGCACGTAGCGGTGATCAGGACCCCTTCGGGGACCAGATCTTGATGGCGGTGGTGTCGATCTTCACGGGGATCAGACCCTCGGCGTGGAATGCGTCTGCAATTCGTTGCTGCTCCGACAGACCGGGTCCGGTGACCGCGCCCACCTGATAGGACCGGTGGCTGTTGGCTTCCTCGACGGTGGCCGCATCGATACCCCAGAGCCCCGCGAGCAATGTAGCGGCGTCCTTCGGCTGCCACTTCACCCATTTGCCGGTCTCGGCGAGCTTTGCGAAGATCACGTTGAGCACTTCGGCATGCTTGTCCGCATAGGTGGCCGAGGCGAGGTAATAGCGCTTGTAGCTCGCAAGACCGTTGCTGCCGTCGGATAGGATCCGGCCCTTCGTCTGATGCAGGGCGCTGGTCAGGGACGGATCCCAGGCGACCCAGGCATCGACATTGTTGCTGACGAAAGCCGCGCGACCGTCGGCCGGCGTCAAATAGGCAGGCGTGATGTCCTTGAAGCTGAGCCCCGATTTCGCCAGCGCCGCAAGCAGCAGATAGTGGCTGCCGGCGCCCTTGGTTACCGCGATCTTCTTGCCCTTGAGCTCAGCAATGGTCTTGATGGTCGCGGATTGCGGGACGACGATGGCCTGCGCCGCCGGCGAGGCGGCTTCCTCGGCGACATAGGCGAGCTTGGCGCCGGCAGCCAGCGCGAAGATCGGCACGGTGTCGGCGACATCAGCGCCGAAATCGATGCTGCCGATGTTGATGGCTTCGAGCAGCGGCAGGCCGCTGGTGAATTCGTGCCAGGAGATGGTGACGCCGAGCGGCGCCAGCGCCTTCTCCAGCTCCCCGTTTGTCTTCAGGATCGCTGTCAGTGTCGAGGATTTTTGATAGCCGATGCGGATCTCTTCGGACGTCGCGGGCTGAACGGACGCCATGGCGAAGATGCCGAGTGTGGCCGCGGCGAGGGTCCGCAGGCGGGAGATGAAACCAGACATGAACAATGATCCTGAAGCTAAGCCGCTTTGGCGACGCGTTCGACAAACTGCAGGCCGCAATGTGCAGGCAAGCGAGGCCGTGTTGCAATTTCGGAATGCGGTGCAGTTGGAGAGGAAGCGTCTCTGATCGGAGACAACCTGAGAACGGAATTTTCCACGCGGTGCAGCTTGTTATCTGAAATCGGCCCGCCCGCTATTCGGCGGCATCGGATCGCAGCGTGTCGGGTGAGCGCCGAAAACTCGCGCCAGGATGCGTCGTGCGGAGCCGCGGGCCGCGTCCCGGGAACAGCTTTTCGCGCAGTGTGCCGTCGCGATAGGCGGTCTTGTAGACGCCGCGCGATTGCAGCTCCGGCACCACGAGGTCGACGAAGGCGTTCAGCGATTCCGGCGCGACCAGGCGAAACAGGTTGAAGCCATCGACATCGGTCTCATCCGCCCAGGCAATCAGCTCGTCGGCGACATCCTGCGGCGAGCCGACCACGAAGGGCGACCGGGCGCCGACGCGGCTGAGTCTCGCGAGATCGCCGACCTTGACCGGCCGGTCGCTCCGTACCGTGAAATTCTCGACCATCGACTGGATGGCGTTGCTCTCGACATATTCGATCGGCTGGTCGGGCCGATAGGTCGAGAAGTCGATGCCGGTCCAGCCCGACAGCAGGGCGAGCTGGCCGGTCCGGTCGACATGGCGTGCGTAGTCCGCGAGCAGGTCGTTCGCCTCGTCCCGTGTCGGCGCCGCGATCACGGTCGCGCCGGCAAACAGGCGGATGTCGTAGGGATCACGGCCATAGGCCTTGGCGGCTTCGCGTATCTCGCGAACGGCACGCGCAAGGATCGGCTTGGTCTGGCCGTTGAGAAAGATCGCTTCCGCGTGCTGGGCGGCGAAGGCGCGGCCGCGCTTCGAGGTGCCGGCCTGATACAAAAGCGGGGTTCGCTGCGGCGACGGCTCGGCGAGATGGATGCCGTCGACCTTGAAGTAGGGGCCTTCATGCAGAACGCGGTGGAGCTTTGAAGGGTCCGTGAAGATGCGGCTGCCGCGGTCGCGGCGAACCGCGGCATCCTCCCAGCTTCCCTCCCATAGCTTGTAGGTCGCGGTGAGAAAGTCCTCGGCCGCGTGGTCGTCGTGGGCCCGGCCAGCCGGAAGGCCCATGCCACGCGCGCCGCTATCGAGATATCCGGTGACGATGTTCCAGCCGATCCTGCCCCTGGTCAGATGGTCGAGCGTCGAAAACGTACGCGCAAGTTGATAGGGATGCTCGAAGGTCAGGTTGGACGTGATGCCAAAGCCGAGATGGCTGGTGACAAGAGCCATGGCGGACACGAGCAGTGTCGGGTCGGCGTTGGGCAGCTGCACGGCATGCAGGGCGGCGGCATCGGCATTGCTGCCATAGACGTCGTACACACCGAATACGTCCGCCAGGAAGATGCCGTCGAGCAGTCCACGCTCTGCGGTCTTGGCGTAGTCGACCCAATAATCGAGCGTGTTGTAGTCGATGGACGCATCGCGCGGATGAGACCACAGGCCCGCCCAATTGTGGCTTGGGGCCGTCATGTTGAAAGCGTTGAAGCGCAGCTCGCGCAGTCGCGTCATGGTCTGGCCCGATCGTTCATCGCGAAGCACATTCGCTCCGCACGATCATTTTTAACATCTTGCGCGAGCGAGTTTGTTTCCAATTCGGCAAAGGCACGGAAACAAACGCGTTGCGAGGCGGCGATGATGCAGCACGTGCATCGCTATTTTTCTGACACGCTCGACAGAGGCGGAATCCGGCCGCATCATTTTCATCGATAAGCACGGCTTGCCGCGCACGGCGCGCGCTCTCGAGATCGAAAGGGAAAAACAGATGGCCTTGGAAACGCGGAATTTCGAGACGCTGGCGTTGCACGGTGGATCGTACCGCACCGATCCCGCCACCGGCGCAGTGGCGGTTCCGATCTACCAGACCACGTCATTCCAGTTCGAGAACGCCGATCACGCCTCGCGCCTGTTCGCGCTCGAGCAACTGGGCCCGATCTATACCCGCATCGGCAATCCGACCCAGGAGGCGTTCGAGACGCGGCTCGCGGCATTGGAGGGCGGGGCGGCCGCGCTTGCAGTCGCCTCGGGACAAACCGCCTCCGCCTTCGCAATCTTCAACATCGCGCAAGCCGGCGACAACATCGTGTCGTCGACCGATCTCTATGGCGGGACCTGGACGCTGCTTTCGCAGACCCTGAAGCAGTTCGGCATCGAGGTTCGCTTCGTCGATCCTTCGGACCCCGAAAACTTCCGCCGCGCGACCGACGCGAAGACGCGGGCCTATTTCGGCGAAACGCTCCCGAACCCCAAGCTGAACGTGTTCCCGATCAAGGAAGTCGCGGATATCGGCCGCTCGCTCGGCGTGCCGCTCATTCTCGACAATACGGCCTCGCCGCTGATCGCGCGACCGTTCGAGCATGGTGTCGCGGTGGTGGTCTATTCCACGACCAAATATATCGGCGGCCATGGCACCGCGATCGGCGGCGCCATCGTCGATGGCGGCAATTTCGACTGGGCTGCGCATGCCGACCGCTTCCCGCTGCTGAACAAGCCCGACGAGGCCTATCACGGCGCGATCTGGACGGAGGCGGCGAAGCCGTTGGGTCCGATTGCCTATATCCTGCGGGCCCGCGTCAAGCTGTTGCGCGATCTCGGCGCGTCGATCGCGCCGCAAAATGCCTTCCAGTTCATCCAGGGTCTCGAAACCCTGCCCCTGCGCATCCGTCAGCACAACGAGAATGCGGTGAAGGTCGCGAATTTCCTCGCCAAACATCCTTCGGTGTCGAACGTGATCTTTCCCGGCCTGCAGAGCGGAGAGAACAAGCGCCGGGCGGATGCCTATCTGAAGGGCGGCTACGGAGCCCTCGTCGGCTTCGAGCTGAAAGGCGGCGTCGAGGCCGGCCGTCGCTTCATCGATGCGCTCAAGCTGTTCTATCACGTCGCCAATATCGGCGACGCCCGGTCGCTCGCCATTCACCCGGCGTCGACGACGCATCAGCAACTGGCCGCCGCCGAGCAACTCGCCGCCGGCGTCACGCCTGGCTATGTCCGCCTGTCGGTCGGCATCGAGCATCCCGACGACATTTTGGCGGATCTCGGCCAGGCGTTGGCGCAGGCCGACGCCAGTGCACGCAAGGCCGCGTGAGATGCGCCAACTGATTTGCAATGGAAACTGAGGCAATGAAAATCCTACGTCGTACCGCCCAGGCCGCCGGTCTTTGGCTCGCATTCACGGCAGCCGCCTTCGCCGGTGAACCGCTGAAGATTGCGACCAGCGCCGGCCCGGTTGCCCAATTGGCGTCCTTTGCCGCCAAGCTCGCCAAGGAGAAGGGACAGGACGTCAAAATCGTCGAGCTGTCGGACTGGGTGGCGTTGAACGAGGTCGTGGACAGCGGCGAGGTCGATGCCAACCTGTTCCAGCATGCGACTTATCTTGCTCTTCAGAACAAGCAGCGCGGCTTCAATCTGGTGCAGGTCGACAAGGTGGGCGTGATTGCGCCTGTCGGCCTGTTCTCGAAGAAGATTAAGAAGCTCGATGAGATCAAGTCGGGCGACAGCGTCGCTATTCCAAACGAGCCGCTCAACGGTGCCCGCGGTTTGATCCTGCTGGAACGGGCGGGGCTGATCAAGCTTGCGCCCGGCAAAGGCTTTTCGGTCAGCAAGCTCGACATCATCGAGAATCCAAAGAACCTCAAGATCGTCGAGCTCGACCCCGCCCAAACCTATCGGTCGCTGGACGACGTAACGCTGGCGCTCGTCAACATCACTTACCTCATTCCAGCCGGCGGCGATCCGAAGTCCGCCCTGATCATCGATCGCACCGCTGACGACGGCCTCGTGCTGCGCTTCACGGCCCGGCCCGACAAGAAGGACGATCCGCGCCTGAAGGCATTCATCCAGGTGTTCAACTCGCCGGAGGTGAAGCAATTCATCGAGGAGAAGATCCCGGCGTTCATCCCGGCGGGGTTCAGCAGCTAGCGCGCCCTCGAGGGAAAGCTTCAGCATGATCTATGTCGTCGACGTGAATCAGATGAGCTTTGCCTTCGTGGCCGGTAGTGAGAGCCACGCTTCAGAGATCGCGGGATCGCCGGCGTTTGTGCAGGCTCTGGGGCGCTTCTTCCTGAATCGACAGGGCTCCGAGGCGTTGAACCGCCGCCCGCGTGCCGCAACCGTTCAGGAACTCGCGGTCTTCAACGACATGTCTTCCGAATTCGCGGATGCTACGGCGGATGTCCTGGTTGCCCGCGTTGGATAGATTTTGCAGCAGATTGCGCGTGATGGCCGAAGGGCCGTTCAGAAATGAGATCGGAGATTAGTGATGTCGAACCCTGGTCGTGCCGAGAAGCTGTCGAGTTCGACAGGATCCGTCGTGTTCGACGCGGATGTGCTGGTTCTCGGTGGCGGTCCGGCGGGCACATGGGCCGCGATCAGCGCCGCCGAGCATGGTGCGCGCGTCGTGCTGGCGGACAAGGGCTTTTGCGGCACATCAGGCGCGACGGCGGCCGCCGGCACCGGCGTCTGGTATGTCGACCCGGCTCCGGAGCGCCGCGAGGCCGCGATGGCCAGCCGTGAGAAGCTGGGCGGTCATCTTCAAGATCGCCGCTGGATGGCGCGCGTGCTGGATCGGACCTACGCCCAGAGCAACCAGCTCGCCGACTGGGGCTATCCTTATCCCGTCGATGACGACGGCAGGCCGCAACGCAATTCGCTCCAGGGCCCGGAATACATGCGGCTGATGCGCAAGCGGACCAAGCAGGCCGGCGTGACCATTCTCGATCATTCGCCGGCGCTGGAACTGCTGGTCGATGGCAACGGCGTGGTGGCGGGAGCTGCGGGCCTGCGCCGCCAGAAGGGCGATCGCTGGGTGGTGAACGCCAAGGCCGTGGTGATCGCCACCGGCGGATGCGCATTCCTCAGCAAGACGCTCGGCTCCAACGTGCTGACCGGCGACGGCTATCTCCTCGCCGCGGAAGTGGGCGCGGAATTCACCAGCATGGAGTTCTCCAACGCCTACGCGATTTCGCCGGCCTTCGGATCGGTGACCAAGACCCTGTTCTACAGCTGGGCGAGTTTCACCGATGAGCACGGGCGCGTCATCCCCGGCGCGTCCTCTAAAGGCGGACGCTCCGTGATTGCGCGCGCGCTCCGTCAAGGCCCAGTATACGCGCTGCTTGACCAGGCCGATGCCGAGACCCGGCGGCAGATGCGCGTGTCGCAGCCGAATTTCTTTCTCCCGTTCGACCGCACCGGTATCGATCCGTTCACGCAACGTTTTCTGATCACGTTGCGCCTCGAGGGAACCGTTCGCGGCACGGGGGGCTTGCGGATCATCGACGACAGTTGCGCGACCACCGTTCCGGGTCTCTACGCCGCAGGCGATGCCGCGACGCGCGAACTGATCTGCGGCGGCTTCACCGGCGGCGGCAGCCACAATGCGGCCTGGGCGATGTCTTCAGGTTGTTGGGCCGGCCAGGGTGCCGCCGAGTTTGCGCGACAACTGGGCGCAACCATCGGGCGTCAGGCTTTCCGGCGCGGCACTGTTGGTCTGCGCTCCGGCAATGGTCGGCCATTGCAGGGCGGCGCGCTCGTGCGGAGCGTTCAGGATGAGGTGTTCCCCTACGAGCTGAATTACTTCCGCGAGGCCGGGCGGCAGGGTGGGTCGCTCCGTCGGCTGGATGCATTGTGGTCTGATGCCTCGGCTGCCGATGCGCCAGACGATCAGGAGCTGCTACGCGCGCGCGAAGCGGCGGCCATGCTCGCGACCGCGCGCTGGATGTATCGCAGCGCGCTGGCGCGTCAGGAAAGCCGGGGCATGCACCGCCGCGACGACTACCCCGAACAGGACGACCGTTACCTCCATTTCGTGACGACCGGCGGGCTAGACGACGTCTGGACATCGGCGCGCCCGTTGGCGTCTAAGCAATATGCGGAGGCCGCCGAATGATCGAGGTTATCGACGCCGAACAATGCACGGCCTGCGACATTTGCGTGAGCGTGTGCCCGACCAATGTCTTCGACAAGACCGACGGCATTCCCAGGATCGCGCGCCAGAGCGATTGTCAGACCTGCTTTCTGTGCGAGCTCTATTGTCCCGAGGATGCGCTGTTCGTCTCGCCGTTCGCCGACGCGCCGCAAACGGTCGACGTGGCGACATTGAAGGAAGCGACCCTGCTGGGTAGCTATCGGCGAGCGGTGGGCTGGGTCGAGGAGAGCCGGCACCTGCGGGCGGCCGATCGTAGCTATCGGCTGTTCGGCCATTGAGATTCATGTCGTCTCTGGAGGCCGGCCATGAGCGGAGATCGCCTCTTTCTGTTGAAGCCGGGATTTGAAGATCCCGAGCGGCCGGGCCGCTTCTTCGTCTGCCCGCACTGCAACGCGATCGAAGGAGTGCTGGCGTCGTTTCCCGGATTGGCAACGCAGATCGAGGTGCACCGCCTGCCGTTCGCGCGTCCGCGAACGGCCCTCATTGAAATCCTGGGCGAGCAGCATCAATCGCTTCCGGTTCTGGTCTTTGATGAGAGCCGGCCGGTGCCTGACGACGCAGGCGTTGCCAACGGCCGGCGCTTCATCGATTCCTCGGAACGAATACTCCGCTATCTGGCCGATCGCTACGCATTCCCGCATGTCCACCAATAGGACCGATCGGGATCCTCGGCATCCCCTAGGTTTGCACCTGTCCCCAGCGCTGGACCGTGATCCGCGTCAGGCTCCGGAAGATCACGCCCTCCACGAGGAGACCAATCAGGATCACTGTGAGCAATCCCGCAAAGACGCTCGCCGTCTCCAGCTGCGCGCGGCTGGTGTAGATGAACCAGCCGATCCCGCCGGACCGCGCGCTGACGCCGAACACGAGTTCCGCCGCGATCAGCGTGCGCCAGGCGAACGCCCACCCGATCCGCAAGCCCGACAGGATCTGGGGAAAGGCCGCAGGCACCAGGATCTCCGCGACGAACCGGCCCCCCGAGAGGCCCAGGTTGCGGCCGGCCATTCGTAAAGTCGGCGGCACCGCGAGGAAGCCGCCGTAGCAGGCGAGGGCCACCGGCCAAAGAACGGAGTGCACGATCACGAAGATGAGGCTAGGCGTTCCCACCCCAAACCAGAGCAGCGCAATGGGAAGCAGCGCGATGGCCGGAAGCGGGTTGAACATCGACGTCAACAGGCCAAGGGCCTCATTGCCCCAGCGCGACAGGGCGGCGAGGGTCGTCAGCACCGCCGCGACGGCAACGCCCAGCGCATAGCCGGTGATGAGGACCCGCAGCGAGGTCGCTGCACGGTTCGGCAGCTCGCCCGACAGGACGGCCGACCACAGCGCCGACAGCGTCGCGCCCAGGGTCGGCAGCAGAAGCGCGTTGTCGAGCCAGCGCGCATAGAGCTCCCAGGCGAGCGCAAAGCCGGCGAGGATTATGAAGCGTCGCCAGGGTGTTCCCTCGAGCGCCCGCCGCAGCGCTGGCGCACGAACGAGTTTCGGGACCGTGATGTCAGACATGGTTGATTTCCGGAGCAGAAAACACGGTCTCCTGAATGCGTCGTTCCAGCTCACCGAAACCCGAGCTGCCGCGGGCGCGGGTGTCCGGCGGGACATCGAAGGTGGCGGCCAGCCGTCCCGGGTGCGGCGTCAGGGCCAGGATGCGGGTTCCGACGCGGATCGCCTCGTCGATGCCATGGGTTACGAACAGGGCGGTGTTGCCGGTCTCCTCGCACAGCTTGAGCAGTTCGTCCTGCATCTGCCGACGCGTCAACGCGTCAAGCGCGGCGAAGGGTTCGTCCATCAACAGCAACGCCGGCTCCAGCGCAAAGGCCCGCGCGATCGCGACGCGCTGCTTCATGCCGCCGGACAGGGTGTGAGGGAAAGCGTCGACGAAATTCTTCAGTCCGACGCGCTCAAGCCAGCGCCGCGCAATACCTTCTGCATCTCGCCGCGGCAGCGATCTTCCCCGCTCCAGGGCATAGCGGACATTGCCGAGCACGGTACGCCACGGCAGCAGCTGATCGAACTCCTGAAACACGGTCATGCGGTCCGGCGCCGGGGCTGCAATCCGCCGGCCGTTCATGCGGATTTCACCGGCGCTCGGCTTGAGGAAACCGCCGACGGCACGCAGCAGCGTGGACTTGCCGCAGCCTGACGGGCCGAGCAGGACCAGCCGTTCGCCGGCCGCGATCTTGAAGCTGACGTCTTCAACCGCGGTGAGGATGCCGTCCGGCGTCGGATAGCTGATGCTGACGTGATCGAGCTCTAGTAGTGTCGGCGACGCCGTATCGCCGACGAGGCCCGTCAGTCGCGGAGCGACGTTCATGTCAGCTTCCCGGTTTCTCTCCGAGGCCGGACCAGAACAGATCCCGCCATGATGCCGGCGCCTGCTTGATCAGGCCGACCTTGGCCTCGAAATCCGCGAACTTCTGGGCGCCCTCGGGCGCGGTGGTGAAGTTCACGTCCTTGTCGCGGATGATGCTCTCGACGAAATCAGGCGCAAGCTTCGAACCTTCCGCCTTGATGTAAAGCGCGGCGGCGTCCTTCGGGTTTGCCTTGATCCATTCGTTGGCGCGATCGAGACCGCGGACGAACGCCAAAATCGTCTTCGGGTTGTCGTTGACGAACTTCGTGGTGGAATAAACCACGTTGAAGGTGTGTGGGCCGCCGAGCACGTCGTAGCTGTTGAGGACCTGATGCACCTTGCCGCTCGCCAGTTGCTGCTGCGAGAACGGCGGCGAGGTGAAATGCGCCGTGATCTCGGAATGGCCCGACAGAATCTGGGCCGTCGCGTCCGGATGCGGCATGCTGACGGTGAGTTCGTCCAGCTTGTCGTATTTGCCGAACGCCTTGTCCGCCGCCATCTGGAGGACGATCGGCTGGAAGCCGACCTTGACCGAGGGCAGAGCGATCCGGTCCTTCTCGGTGAAATCCGCCAGCGTCTTGATGTTGGGATTGTTGGTGGTCAGGATATTGGCCATCGAGCCCAGTGCGGCGACGCCGATGATCTTGGCTGTGGTCCGCGTCTTGTCCCAGGTCAGGATCATCGGCGTGATGCCGGCCGTTGCGAAATCGAGGCCGCCTGAAATGAGCGCTTCGTTCATGGCCGCCGCGCCGGACAGCCGCAGCCATTCGATCTTTGGCGGCGCAATGCCGAGTGCCTTGGCTTCTTCCTCGATCAGCCCCTTCTCGCTGGCGACGATGAGCGGAAGATAGGCGATGCCGAATTGTTGGGCGATGCGAAGCTGGCCTGTCTCGGCGCGAACGCCATTCGCGCCGCCCAGCGTAATGATCAGCGCGAGCGCCGCCTGCAAAAGCCTCGATCTATTCATGTTGACGTCTCTTGAATTCCAATTCGCGCGAGGGCTCACCACGAGCCATGCGGCACACTTCAGGAAATCAATCAGCCGGTCCAGTGAACTGATGTCGCTGCGCCATTTTCGAAAGAAACGCACCTGCTCGCCGCGTTTGACGAGAAATCCGTTCTCCCATGGTGCTTCGATGAAGGAAGTCTGTTCCTGTGCCTTGAGGAGCTTCGATCCGCTTTTCGGGCGTCCGACGGGACCTGACAATAGAAGGACGTTACGTTTCAGTCGCCGTCCTCTCCGGAGAAGTCTGTTCTACGGTGAAATAGACGTCTTCCCGACATCGAAGACGGCAGGGCGTCTCGTTCGCCGCAAGCCGCCAAAAGAGTTTTGCCTTTCATTGACGCGGCCGGGGTCCGGCTCAAACATCGCGGCGATGGGCATGGCCTGGCATCTTCCGGTGCCGGCCAGCCGCCGTTTTGTCAGAGGCAGAGATCATGGTGTTGTCCACGCTCGAAGAGCTGTCGCTGGCGACCGACGTGCTGGTCGTCGGCGGCGGGATGGCGGGTGCCTGGGCTGCGACCTCTGCCGCGGAAGCGGGGGCGAAGGTCGTGCTGGTCGACAAGGGCTATTGCGGCACCAGCGGCGTCACGGCCGCGGCGGGGCCGGGCCATTGGTGGGTCCCGCCGGATCCTCCGGCGGCGCGCGATGCGGCCGTCGCCAATCGTGTTACGAGTGGCCTCGGTCTTGGTGAAGCGGACTGGATGTATCGCATCCTCGACCAGACCTGGCGCACGCTGCCGACGCTGGCACGCCATTACAAGTTCGGCGTGGATGACGAGGGGCGGGTAAACTATCGCGCAGTCCGCGGGCCCGAATATATGCGCGCCCTGCGGCAGCAGGTGCTGAGCCACGGCGTCACCATCCTCGATCATTCGCCCGTGCTCGAGCTTCTGGCGCGATCGGACGGCTCGATTGGCGGTGTCCGCGGCCAGCGCCGGCAGGATGGCGGGAGGGCGTATCGGATCGAGGCCGGCGCGGTGGTGCTCGCAGCCGGCGGCACCAGCTTCCTCTCCCACCTTCTGGGTTCGCGAACCAACACCGGGGACGGCTATCTCATGGCGGCCGAAGCGGGCGCGGAGATGTCCGGCATGGAGTTCACTGCGGCTTACACCATTGCACCCGCGCATTCGACGATGACGCGAAGCATGGCGTATTCGTTCGCGACCTATTACGATGCCGACGGGCGCGAGCTCGATATTCCTTTCGGCCCCGACCAGACCATTCGCCTGGCACGCGCTCTTCAGCGCGGACCGGTCTACTGCTCGCTGCACCGTTTGCCCGACGACATCAAGGCGCGGATGCACACGATTTCGCCGAACGTGCCATTGGTGTTCGACCGCTGGGGGATCGATCCGTATCGCGACCGCTTCGAGGTGACCTTGCACAATGACGGCACCATTCGTGGCATCGGCGGGGTGCGCGTGCACGACGTGGATGGCAGGACGTCGGTACCGGGACTGTTCGTGGCCGGCGACAACGCCTCGCGCGAGAAGGTTGCGGGCGCGATCTCCGGCGGCGGCAATGTCAACTCGGCCTGGGCGCTTTCGTCCGGTGTGTTTGCCGGGCGTGCAGCGGCGCGCCTGGCGCGAAGCGCGAAGAGGAGCGCGGGCCGATTGCGGCCACTTGGCCGCGAGCCCCGCAGGGGCGCCAGGGGCGTCGATCTCGCCGCGCTTCGCGACGGCGTGCGTGCCGAAATGCACCCGTTCGAGAAAAATCTATTCCGCACCGGGCAAGGACTTGCAGCATCTGCAGAGGTGCTCGAGGGCTTGTGGACCGAGTTGGCCGATCACGCCGACACAGGCACGATTGCCTCGCGCGAGACGGCGGCGCTGCTGGCGACAGCGCGCTGGTCCGTCGCCACGGCGGCAACACGCGAGGAGAGCAGGGGCCTTCATCGCCGCGAGGATTTCCCTTCACGGGATTCCGGGCTTGCAGTCCGTTTGCTGAGCGGCGGCCTCGACCAAGTCTGGGTCGCCGTCGACGGTGCTCCTGGGGGCGCCAAGACTGGTCAGCTCGAGGTGGCATCATGATCGAGCTCATCGTCGCGGACCGCTGCACGGATTGCGGGACATGCATTGAGGTTTGTCCAGCTAATGTGCTCGACGCCGGGCAAGGCGGCCTGCCGATCCTCGCGCGCGTCGAGGATTGCCAGACCTGCTTCATGTGCGAGCTCTATTGTCAGGCCGACGCCATCTACGTTGCACCCGATTGCGACCGCCGTGTCGCCGTGGACGAGACCGAAGTGGTGTCCTCCGGTCGCCTCGGTCAATACCGCAAGCATTCCGGCTGGGACGAACGGTCGGATCGCTTTCCCAATGAGCAATGGCTGATGGAAACCGTCTTCCGCCGCGCCGGCGAGGCCGCGGCGCAGGCGAAAGTGACGTCGGCCGACGTGATCCGCACCAAGTGAGTCCGGAGAGACAAACTCGTTTGTCGTGCCGAGATGCGTCGTCCTGTTGTTGCATGACAGCGATGATCTTTGAAAAGACTATCCTGGGCTGAGCGCCTAGCATGTCCTCGTTGTTGCCATCGTAAAGCTGCAGGACATGAACACTCCGCGAATTGAAAGCAGGCGCGCCTCCACCAGCGTACGATCGCCGATCATCGTCAATCAGCTCGGCGCGGAGGTTCGGGCCGCGCTGGCTGATCACTGGTCGCGTCCGCTGATCATCGATCATCCCACCGATCGCGCGCCATGGGAGATCGCCCCCGAGGCGGACGTGTTGCTGACGCGGCCGCTCGCCGGCTGGCACGGTGCGCCCGCGGAGAAGCCCGCCGGCTGGCCGTTTGGCCTGCGCTGGATCCAGACCGCTTCGACGGGCGTCGATTTCTTTCCGGCCTGGTTGCTCGATGGCCCCGTGGTCACGGTCGGCCGCGGCATCTCGGCCGATCCGATCGCCGAATATGTCCTTGCGGCGATCCTCAGCTTCGAAAAACGCATCCACGACATCCGGCCGCGCAGCCGTGCAGAATGGAAAATCACCCCGCTGGGCTCGCTCAGCGGCAAGACGATCGGTATCGCGGGATTCGGTGCCATCGGCCGCGCCGTCGTCGAGCGCGTCAAGCCGTTCGGCGTCAACATCAGGGTTTTGCGGCGCTCGGCCTGGCCATATGTCCTTCCGGGCATCCAGCCTGTCGACAGCATCGAGGAGTTGGTCGCGGTTTCCGATCATCTCGTCCTCGCTTTGCCAGCGACGAGCAAAACGGCGGGTCTGATCAACGCCGATGTGCTGGCGCGCTCCAAGACGTCGCTGCACCTGATCAATGTCGCACGCGGGCGGATCGTCGATCAGCGCGCGCTGTTGCAGGCGCTCGATGATGGACGGATTGCCGGCGCCACGCTCGATGTCACCGACCCGGAGCCGCCGCCGGAGGGTGATCCGATCTATCACCATCCCAAGGTCGTCCTGACCCCGCATGTATCATGGACGGGTGGCGAGGATGCCAAGCGGCTGGCGGACAAGACCCTGGTCAACCTCGACGCTTACGCGCATGGCGTGGCGCTGGCCGACGTCTTCGACAAGAATCTCGAATACTAGAAAGGGAACGGCAACAATGAACAAGGTCGTCGAGAAACCGAAGAAATACTCCCTGGTCGAGCGCAAGCCGGCGGCGACGTTCGAGGAAGAGCGGTTGCATCGCAAGCAGCGGCTTGCCGCAACCTTCCGCCTGTTCTCGCGCTACGGTTTCGATCAGGGGCTCGCAGGCCACGTCACCGTGCGCGATCCAGAATTCCCTGAAAGGTTCTGGATCAACCCGCTGTCAAAGCATTTCAGCCAGATCAAGGTCTCCGACCTTCAGCTCGTTGATCACGACGGCAATATCCTGATCGGCGACAAGCCGATCAACCAGGCCGGCTTCGTAATTCACTCGGCGATCCACGCCGCGCATCCGGAGGTGATCGCAGCGGCGCACACCCATTCGACTTATGGCAAGGCCTGGTCGGCGCTCGGACGCCTGCTCGATCCGCTGACGCAGGACTCCTGCGCCTTCTACGAGGATCACGTGCTGTTCGATCCGTTCTCAGGCGTCGTGCTGGAAGCGGAAGAGGGCCGCAAGATCGCGCAGACGCTGGGATCGAAGAAGGCTGCTATCTTGCAGAACCACGGCCTGCTCACGGTGGGGCCGACCATCGAGGCGGCCGCCTGGTGGTACATCGCGATGGACAATGCCGCGCGCGCCCAGTTGCTTGCCGAGGCCGCCGGCACGCCAAAGCCGATCCCGCACGAGATCGCCAGCTTGACCTCGCGGCAGGTCGGAACCCACAAGGGCGGCTACTTCAGCTTCCAGCCGTTGTGGGACTGGATCAGCGAGGCGGAGCCGGATCTGTTTAACTAGGAATCAAGGCCTCTGAGCCGGGCCAATGGCCCGGTTCCCTGCATTGCGCCACGCTCGGACATCGTGAGATATAACGGCAGGCGGTTCATCTTGCGTGTGCAAGCCGCCGTAGCAACGGTGAGGAGCAGGGCGGCATGGTCAATGGTCTGCCAAGCGAAGTTGAAGTCATCACATTATTTGTCGACGACATCGTGTCGTCGAGAGCGTTTTACGCCAGGGTTTTCGCATCTGAGACTGTTTGGGAGGACGCAGTCTCATCCGTCCTTCGATTTGGTGGTCTCCTGATCAATCTTCTCGACGTGTCGCAAGCGCCGCCGCTCGTTGAACCGTCGCGCGTCGCGCAGTCCTCCGCAGGGGCACGCGCGCTCTTGACGATCAGGGTTGCTGACGTCGATCAGGTGTGTTCGGCGCTTCGGGAGATTGGCGTCGGCCTGCTCAACGGGCCGATCGATCGTCCCTGGGGGCGGCGAACCGCGTCCTTTGCTGATCCTTCAGGCCATGTCTGGGAGATCGCACAGGTGATTGAACGGGGATAGAGAGCGCCTATAACGAATCTGGCTCTCGGCCCTCTGTGACCTAGAACGAATGTTTGCCGAGGCGTGCTGCGAGTTCCGCACATTGCTGTCGGATGTCGGGAACGGCAATGATCTCCCAGAACGCGGCCCGCGTCAGCGGGCCGACGGCGTAGAGGCGGCGCGAGGGCGACCCGTCACGATTGAGGATTACGCAGTCGGGTGTGACGTCGATGCCGATCCGCAGCGGATCGATGCGGGCAAGGCCTTGGTCGAGCAGGCTGCGTACGGCCGGGTTGGTGCTCGCACCTGGATCCCGGACGATGCCGGTGCAGTCGACGATGGCTCCGACCTGAAGCTCGGACGTCTCGCTTTGGCCGCGCCTGCGGTAGCGAACGATCGCGCCGTCGGGATTCGGAGCGATGGCGGCGAGCTTGCCGGCGATGACCGTCAGCCGTTTTGCCGCGAGAGCCTCCGCAATGCGAGCCTCGACCTCCGGCGCGGTGCGGTGACGATGCACATCCCACCAGGCGCGGGCGTGTTCCAGGAAACGGCGCCTGGAGCTCAACGGCAGTTCCTGCCAAAGCCGCTGGGTGAAAGGCCTGATCGCGTCGACGGCACCGCGCCAGTCGCCGCCCTCAGTGACGTGCATCTCGATGCGGTGGCGAAACCAGCGCAGCAGCGGCCCGATCTCGGCGCCGAACGGGATCTCGCCTTCGGCGAAGCGCATTGGATCGACGCGTCGGTGGGCTCTCGGCAGAAGGCCGCGCCGCGACATTGCGACGATCCGCCCCTGATGTCCGTAGCGAAGCAACGACAGGACATAGTCGACCATCGAGAGACCCGTGCCGAGGATGAGCACGGTGGCCTTCGTGTCGATGCCGGCCTCGGCGGGTGAGGCCCACGGTTCGGCGTGGCCCGCCAGCAGCCGCACTGCGGCATCATGGCCGGTCGCGAGAATGGCCGTGCTCCCGGTGTAGCATGTTCCGTCTGCAAGGGTGACTGCGACGTCGGAGGGATTTTCGTGGATCGATACGCACTCGCCACGTACGATGGTCAGGCCATTAGACCCCTCACGCGATTTCAGCGGCGCGATCAGATCGGCGAGATAGTCCCCGTAGGTTTGCCGCGGAACGAAGCAATAGGGATCCGGACACAACGGTCCGGCGGGCTGCGCACACAGCCAGTTCCAGAAATGCTCGGGATCGTCGGGCAGCGCGCTCATATTCGTCACGCGCACATTGAGGAGATGTTCGGGATTCCCTGCATGATAGGCAAGTCCGCGTCCGATCTCGGGCCTCTTCTCGATCAAGGTCACGCGGAGATCGGATGGATTGGTCTTCAGCAGCTGAAAGGCGAGGAGGACGCCGCTGGCGCCTCCCCCGATGACGATCGCGTGCCGCCCCTCCGCACCCATCGTGCCGCCCCCGTTTTTCGTCGGTCGACCAACTTTGCAGGACTGCGTTTGGTTCTACGACCCGATTACGGTGATAGTCGGACGGACGTGACATATCTCCCTAGGTTAAAAGCGCGCAGTCATTTTTCTATCGAACTTGGGGTGCATAGAATGTTTATGTCGCTACGCGGCGGCTGTCGCCCTGTGAGGTGTCGATCATTCGGCAGCCACGGCGAGTTTGAGTTGCGGCTGCTGTGCGTGCATCGCACCGCTGACACCTGACGGGATCGAGGCCAGCAGCGACTTCGTATAGGGCTGCTGCGGATTGTCGAAGATCTCGGTGACCGCTCCATGCTCGACGATCCGCCCGCGGTGCATCACCGAGACGGTGTGGGCGAGCTGGCGCACCAGCGCCAGGTCGTGAGAAACGAACACATAGGTCAGGCCCAGATTGGCCTGTAGCGAGAGTAGCACTTCGACGATGTCGGCCTGGACGCTGACGTCGAGTGCGGAGGTGGGCTCGTCGAGCACGATCACCTCAGGCTCGAGCACCAGCGACCGGGCGATGGCGACGCGCTGGCGCTGGCCGCCTGACAGAGCTCCTGGTTTGCGGGACAGCAGGTGCTCGCCGAGCCGGACGTCGGCCAACGCTTCGCGTACCCGCTCGTCGCGCTCCTTGCGCGTTCCGACCTTGAAGCGGTCGAGCGGCTCGCGCACCAACTGCTCGACCGTCCATGTCGGATCGAGCGAAGTGAACGGGTTCTGGTAGACCAGCTGAAGATGACGCCATGCAGAGCGGAGTGCCTGAGGCGAACGACCGGTGATCGGTTCGCCTGCGACCGAGATGGTGCCGGCGTCAGGTTGCTCGAGGCCCAGCAGCAGCCGTATCGCCGTCGTCTTGCCCGAGCCGGACTCGCCGACCAGCGCGTGCGTGGTGCCGGCCGGAACTGTGAACGACAAATCGCTGGCGGCCGTCAGCGTCTTGCCGTCAACGGTAAAGGTCTTCGTGACGGCGCTGACCTCGATCTTTGGTGTCGCAGCGTCGCCGGTCTTGAGGGTTTGGAAGCCCGCGTCGCGCAGGGCAGCGTAGCGGTCAGGATTGAGGGCCGGAACGTCGGCGCGCAGCTTTCGCGCGTAGGCCGACGCCGGCGAGGAGAAGACGGAAGCGGTCCGGCCGGCTTCCTGAACGACGCCATCCTTGAGCACCACCAGCGCGTTCGCCCGTTCGGCGGCGATCGCCAGATCGTGAGTGATGAGCAGCAGGCTGATCTTGAAGTCGTGCTGCAGCCGCGTGAGCAGGTCGAGGATGCGCTTCTGGATCGTGACGTCGAGCGCAGAAGTCGGCTCGTCCGCCACCAGCAGTGCCGGCCGCGGAAGAATCGCGAGGCCAATCAGCACGCGCTGGAGCATGCCACCGGACAGCTGGTGCGGGTAGGAGTCGTAGACACGCTGAGGGTTGTCGAGCCCGACTTCGGCGAAGGTCTCCAGGATGAGCTGCTTGCGGATCGCCGTGTCGGGCTCGTCGAGCAGCGCGGCGGCCTCCTGTGCCTGGGCGCCGATCGTCCGCACCGGATTGAGCGAGTTGGCAGGATCCTGCGGCACGAACCCGATGGCGCGTCCCCGCAGCGGCCGGAAGCCGCGCTCGGAGATATCAAGCACCTCCTGGCCGTCGAACGCGACGCGGCCGGTGGCGCGTCCGCCGCTGGGAAGCAGCCGCAGCACCGCGCGGGCGATCGTCGATTTGCCGGAGCCGGACTCCCCGATGAGAGCAAGGCTCTCGCCGCGGCCGAGTTCAAACCCGACATTGGTCACGACCTCGTGCGGCCCGTAAGAGACCGAGAGGCCATCGACCCGGAGCAGCGGAAGCGGGCGCAGCGGCACTGGCGCGGTGCGCTCGGCGCGCGTGAATGTGTTTGCGGTCAGTCTGTCTTGCGCAGCCATCGGCTGATCCTGTTCACGGAGAGGACGGTCGCGATTGTCACGAAGGCGGGCGCATACACTAGCCACGGCCATTTGAGGTAGTCCTTGCCGATCGAGATCAGCAGGCCCCAGTCGGAGGCGGGAGGCGGATCGCCGTAGCCGAGGAAGGCAAGGCTCGCGATCACCAGGATCGACAGGCCGAATTGCAAGACCGCGAGCGGGAGCACCGAGCGCGACGCGTTCGGCAGCACGTGCCGCAGCAAGATGTGCCAGCGCGAGCCGCCCATCAGGAACGCGGCCTCGACAAAAACCGCCTGCCGGGTCTTGATCACTTCCGAGCGCATCACCCGGGCAAACACGGCGACCGCGGAGACGCCGGTCGCGATCGCGGCGTTGGTGGTGTCGAAACCGATCGCGGTGACCACGATGACTGCCAGCAAGAAGTTCGGGATCGCCAGCAGCACGTCGACCAGGCGAGCAAGCACAATGTCCACCCAGCCGCTGAGAAAGCCCGCCAGAAGCCCTATGAGTCCGCCTGCTACGGCGGCAATGACGACGGCGATGAGCGCGCTCGTCACCGAGGATGCCGTGCCGTAGACGACGCGGGCATAAAGGTCGCGGCCGAGGTGGTCGGTGCCGAACCAATGCGCGGCGCTCGGGCTGAGCAGCTTCTCAGCAGGAACGCCGACGATCGGGCTATGAGTCGTGAACAAGCCCGGCGCCAGCGACCATGCGATCACGAGCGCGATGACCACGAAAGAAAGCGCGACGGTCGGCGGCACGCGAAGAGCTGTCAACCGGCCGATCGACGTGCCGCGCGAAGCAGAAGAGAAGGAGGCGAGGGTCATGAGGTCACCGCTGCGGATGTGGCAGTCGCGCTGTCGTCAGCGGTGGTCGGGCGCACCCTGCGACCTCCGATCAGCTTCACGCGCGGATCGAGCAGCGGGTAGACGAGGTCGGCGATCAAATTGACCAGCACGAACACGACTGCGGCGAGCGAGACGACCGCCTGCAGGACAGGCAGGTCCTGCGTGCTCACCGAGCGCTGCACCAGGCTGCCGATGCCCGTGCGTCCGAACACTGTCTCGGTGATCAGCGAACCGCCGAGCAACTCGCCGATCGCGAGTGCAATGACGGTGACGACCGGGAGCGAAGACGGTTTGAGCAAATGCCTGGCAAACAGACGCGCTTGTCCCAGTCCACGGCTGCGCGCAACGGCGGCGTATTCCTGCTCGGACTCCTTGTCGAGGTTCGCGATCAGCACCTCGGTGATCCGCGCGGAGACGGGCCCCCCGAGCGCGATCGCGGCGAAGAAAGTTGCCCAGAAGCTATCAGGCGCAATCACCCGAAACAGCCCGAGCTGGAAACCGAAGATGTGGATCAGTGCCAGGCCGATCACGAAATTCGGCACTGACAGGAACAACGACGGGAAACCGCGCAGCAAGCCCTGGCCGCAACGTTTCGGAACAAACTGCGTGCCGTAGGCAATCGTGAGCGCCAGCAGCAGCGCGATGGCAAACGCCGCTGATGCGAGGATCAACGTCGAAGGTAGAACCTCGGCAATCAGGGTTGTCACCGGCCGGCTGGACCGCATCGACAAGCCGAGGTCACCCGTCACGAAGTTGGACAAGGACGTCCAGAGCTGGACCGGAATCGGCCTATCTAAGCCCTGGGCGGCGATGATCTGCCTGATCTGGTCCTCACTGAACCCGTTCTGGGGGTCGCGTAGCACGTTGGTGATGGGATCGCCGGGAAGGATGCTGACGACGACGAAGGTGAAGACGTAAGCCAACAGGATGACGATGACAGCCTGGGCGAAACGCTTTGCGGCATAGGACAGATAGGCACTTCTCATGCCGGTTGCCTCACACTGCTCGGTTGCACCGCGCCCTATTCGCCGATCGTCGCCGTGTAATAGCTGGCGTAGGCGATGCCGTTGTAGACCTCTCCCTTGAGCTTCGGAGACTGCACGTAGATGCGCTGGACGATCTGCGTGCGCGGGATGAAGTAGCCTTGCTCGAGAACGTAGGTCTGCAACTCGTCGAGCAGCGGATTGCGAATGTCGAGAGAGGCCGCGCCGGCAATCTTGTCGCGAAGCTCGTTGAGCTTCTTGTCGCTGTCGCCGAGATTGAACCAGTTCTCACCATTGTTGGCATCGGTGAGGATGCTGGCGACCGTGCCGGCGTCGATGAAGCTGCGCGTCACCTCGTAGGCCGGCACAGCTGGTCCGCCGAACCGGACCTTCTCGCCGAACGTCACGACGTCGTAGGCCCGGATGGTGACCTTCCATCCGATCTTGCCGAGTTGCTGGGCGATGAGCTCGTCGACCGACTTCGCCGTCGCGAGGTAGGGATTGGAGTGAAGTGTGAGCGACAGCTGCTTGCCCTCCTTGGTGCGGATGCCATTGGCCCCCTTGATCCAGCCGGCTTCGTCGAGAAGCTTCTCGGCCTTGCCGGGGTCATAGGCCAGGAGGTCGCTGTGGTCGGTCGCACCGGGCACGTTGCTCTGGATGAAGGACGTCGCCAGCTTCCAGTCAGGCGTATAGACGGTGTCGATGATCTCCTTCCGGTCGATGCCGGCCTGGAGCGCCTGTCGCACCTTCACGTCATTGTACGGCTCCAGCTTGGTGTTGATCGCGAGGCCGTTGACAAAGCCGAGATAGCGCGGCGTCGCGATCGTGAACCCGGCCTCCTTGAGAGACTTCAATTCCTGCGGTGAGGGGCTGTAGGCGACATCGGCCTGTCCCGACTGGACGGCCGCGACCCGGAGCGACGGCTCCGATACAAGCTTGTAGGTGATCGAATTGAGATAGGCCGGGCCGGTGTGGCCGACGGCGGCGGGACCCCAATTGTAGTCCTTGCGCTTGACCAGCTTGACGAAATCGCCCTCCTTCCAGGAGGCGACCACATACGGCCCGCTGCCGGATGTCTTGGAGAGGTCGGCCTGCTGGGCCGCAGGTTGCGCGATGGTTTTCGGGGAGATCAGGATCGAGCCATGGTAGCCGAGCGTCGGGATGAACCCGAGCGTCGGTGCCTTGAAGAAGACTTTCACCGTGGCCGCGTCGACCGCCTCGGCGCGCTCGTAAGTCTTCGGAAACAGCCCAATCGGGTTGATGCCATCGTTTTTGCGACCGGCATACCAGATGTCGAGATTGGCGACGACAGCCGCTGCGTCAAGCGGAGTGCCGTCGGAGAAGGTCACGCCCTTCTTGAGGTGCAGGGTGAACTGCGTGGCGTCGCCGTTCTGCTCCCAGCTCTCGGCGATCCAGGGACTGACCTTGCCGTCAGCATCGACATAGACGAGCTTGTCGGTCACATGGCCCCAGACGTGGCCCTGGAAGCTGGAGATCGCACTGTTGTTCGGGATCCACGTGCTGCCGAGCGAGTCGATCAGGAAGGTGATGTCGCCGCCTGTTGGTGGAGCGCCGGCGCTCCGTGCCGGAGACAGTCCCGCCATTGCTGTTAGGGCGACCGCAGTCACTACGGAGGTCGCGGCCAGCAGGCGACGCCGGGAGAGCGAGAGCGAAGAGAAGCGCGCGATCATGGAAGGCCCCTGATGATTGGTGGCGTCGATCGCGGCATTCATGGAGATGCTTCGGCACGACCGGCGTTTCTGCGTAGGAGAAGCGAAACGAACGGATCTGGCCATTCCAAATTTCGCTGGAGATGGACAACAAATGCTTCGGGATCGGAGCCATGTGAGTGACAGCTATTTTGTCGTCAGTGCAAACGCACTCGGCTGCGGTTGTCTTGTGACCAAATACGTATCGATTGTCGCACTTGGTCGCATGTCAGTTTTGAGACGCGTGCCAGGGGCGGTCGCACTGGAGCGGAGCTCGATGCTTTCACAAACTTGGTTGAAGCCGCTGCGGTAAGCTGCGCGCGCCTCAGCCCATGCGAGATGGGGCCTCCGCTCGAATCTGCCGTTCTCGCCGTCGACTTTGCTTGCGGGTCAAAGGCGCGCTCGCGACGGTTCGCGCGACACCGACGTTTTAGCGGGTCCACGTGTTCGGAACGAATGGTCCGCCGAGGTGCTGGATGACCTGACGCATGTGAGACGTCGTTCGGAGCATCACCAGAGACGATTGTCTATCTGCGAGCGGACGTCGGCGTGAGCGGATAGTTCCTCGTTGGGGGTGTCGAAATCCGTCCGGTGCGGATCGACACTGCCCTTTGGGTTGTGGTTCCACCATAATCGCGCCAATGCGCAGCGAATGACCCGGCAGAGGCGTCTCATTTTCTCGAGTGGCTGGGGAGAACGCGACACCAGTACCGCTGGCCATAGGCAGAATGGCGATCAACGGTGGCTATACTATTTTCGCGGAAGTAGTATAACCGGGCGACTACTAAGCGGATGTTGTAACCAGTTGAAATATCAAGACTATCGCTTTTCCGTGGCCCCCATGATGGACTGGACCGACCGGCATTGCCGGGTGTTCCACCGTCATCTCACGCGGCGGGCGCTGCTCTATACGGAGATGCTGACCACTGGCGCCATCATCCATGGCGACCGGGAGCGGCTGCTCGGGTTCGATGCGTCGGAGCACCCGGTGGCGCTTCAGCTTGGCGGCTCGGATCCGCGCGAGCTCCCGCAGGCGGCGCGGATCGGCGAGGCGTTCGGCTATGACGAGATCAATCTCAATGTCGGTTGCCCGTCCGATCGCGTGAAGGATGGCCGCTTTGGCGCCTGTCTCATGGCGGAGCCGGAGCTGGTGGCGAGGTGTGTCGATGCGATGAAGCAGGCGGTCGGCGTTCCCGTCACGGTGAAATGCCGCATCGGGATCGACGACCAGGACCCCGAAGCGGCGCTCGATACGCTTGCGCGCGCGGTGGTCGCAACGGGGTGCGATGCGCTGATCGTGCATGCCCGGAAAGCCTGGCTCAACGGCCTGTCACCGAAGGAGAACCGCGACATCCCGCCGCTCGACTACGAGCGCGTCTATCGGCTCAAGCGTGCGATGCCTGATGTGCCCGTCATCATCAATGGCGGCATCCCAGGCATCGACGAGGCGGTAGCACATCTCGAACATGTCGATGGCGTGATGCTCGGCCGCGCCGCCTATCAGGATCCCTGGCGGCTGCTCTCCGTCGATTCCGATATCTTCGGCGAAGCGGCGCCGCATGCGACGATGCAGGACGCGCTCGAAGCGATGATGCCTTATATCGAGGCGCAGCTCGCGCGCGGCACGCGCCTGCACGCCATCACACGGCATTTCGTCGGCGCATTCCACGCCGTGCCCGGCGCGCGCGCTTTCCGCCGCCATCTTGCCGAGCAGGGGGTAAAGCCGGGCGCCGGTCTCGACGTGCTGCGCGATGCGATCGCGCGCGTCGGTGTGCGTGCGCCGGTTGAGGCGGCCGCCTAACTGCCGCCAGGTGAAGAGCCGGATCGCAACATCCGGCTCTTCGTCGATCGATCGGTCTCAGCGGAACAGGTCGAAGTGATAATTCACGCCGACGCGGAAAGAGTGGAATTTCGCGTCGTTCCAGTCCGGCAGGTCGTCGTGCTTGAACTCGGTGTAGAGATATTCGGCCTTGGCCGACCATTTCGGCAGGAACGCCCATTCGACGCCGCCGCCTGCCGTCCAGCCCATCTTCATCTTGTTGATCGGCCCGTCCTTCAATTCGCCGGCGGCAAGACCGGCGGTCCCGAAGAACAGCAGGCGTGAATCCATCGTCGCGATACCGGCGCGGGCGCGGCCGGTCATGTACCAGGGCAGGCTGACTGCGGCGCTGTTGAGCGCGTCGTGGTTCTTGATGTCTCCGCCTTCGAAGTCGTTCTCGATGCCGACCACGAACATCGGCGAGAGCTGGTAGTTATAACCGATTTGCACGCCGCCGACGGCGCCCTTGACCTTGCCGCCACTCGCGCCGACGAGATTGTTGAAGGCATCGTCGCCGCTCTCGGCATAGCCGGCGTTGAATCCCGCATAGAGACCCGTCCACGAATATACCGGCTGCGGTGCCGTATAGGCGGAGGCGGGCGCTGCATAGCGCGGCGACAGGTCGGCAGCGCAGGCGCTGCCTGCGGCGAACACAGCGGCAAAGGGCAGGGTGCGCATCGTGCGGCGTAAGGCGGCTCTTGCAGTCATAATTCACAGTCTCCCACTTGGCCGCGTCCCTTCGGGAGCAGCGCCTGTCCACCCTGATCCGGGAATGTGATTGTTATAAACCGACTGGGCGGTTTGTAAATAGCGCAAATGCCACCCCGGAGCGCTTTCGCGGCGCACCGACTGAAGTCGTGTTCTGGATGGGGCGCAGCCTGCGCAATCAAGCCTGTCGGCAGGCGGGCGGCGGCTCGCGTGGGCGGTCTAGTCGACCGCCATCCGCGCGCGGCGGGGGCTGCTCTGGAGCTCGGGATAGCCGGTGAGCATCAGCTTGTCGGCGCGCACGCCCCAGCTCTCCAGGCGGTCGAGGAAGCTCATGCCGAGCAGATTGGTCTTCATCTGTCCGCGCTGCACGACGAGGGCCGGCACCGATTTCTCGACGAGGTGGCCGACGGCAAGGCGGTCGAGCGTCAGCCGGGCCGCCTTGGTGTGGCCGCCCGCGGTCTCCAGGTCGACGTCATATTCAAGCATCTCGAGCGGCAGCCCGATGGCTTTCGCGGTTTCCCAGGTCAGCACCACGGAGGTCGCACCGGTGTCGATCACCATCGGTGCGGCGACGCCGTTGATCTTCGCGCGCAGCGCGAATTCGCCGCCCTGGCCGCGGTGGATCTGCACGGCGGGGGCCGGCGCGGCGGTCTGGGCGCGGAAGATGTGCGAAACCTTGTGGCTCGCACGCGCGATCTGATCGGGATCGCCATAGGCGACGACGGCACCTGCGGTGCCGGCGAGCATGACGAGAACGAGCAGGAAGCGGATCATCGCGCACCTCCATATGCGCGCGGGCCGGTCAGGCGCGTTTCTGCGATCCCGCGATCGGCGCAAGGCCGGCCTCCGCCATGCGCGCCGGCAGCAGCGCCATAACCGAGAGCCGCTCCGCGCTTTCCATGGCGTGCCAGCGCGCGATCTCCGGCAAGGTGCGGCCGCAGCCGAAGCACAGCTTGGTCTTGGGATCGATCATGCAGACGGCGACGCACGGCGTTTCTTTGCTCATTCGGATATAGTGAGGGATCGTCGGGCATTTCTGCAAGCATATCGTTAAGAGCCCGTGCCTGCGCTCATGATTGGCTTGTGGCGCGGCCGGCGCTTCTCGTCAGGCACGAGGGAGCCCTCCGGCTGGAGCGGTGGAGAATCATCCGACAGCGGCGCGAGCGCGCTCATCACGCGCTCCGGCGGGAAGGTGACAATCACCTCGGTGCCGATGCGCAGCTTCGATTTCAGCGTGAACGTGCCGCCATGCAGGTCGATCAGGTTCTTGGCGATGGGCAGGCCGAGGCCCGCGCCCTGTTCGGCCGATTTGATCGAGTTGGAGCCCTGGCCGAAGGAAGCGAGCACGATCGGAATCTCGTCCTCGGGGATGCCGGAGCCGGTATCCCTCACCGAGAGATATTGTCCGCCCGAAGCGGTCCAGCCGGCCTTGAGCCAGATCTCGCCGCCCTGCGGCGTGAACTTGATCGAGTTGGAGAGCAGGTTGAGCACGACCTGGCGGATCGCGCGCTCGTCGGCCCAGAGCCGCGGCATGGCCTGCTCGAACACCTCGTGGATGGTAATGCCGCGACTCGATGCGCGCAGCTTCATCAAATGGTGACAGTCGGCGACGATGCCGACCAGCGACACGGCTTCCTCGTTCAGCTCGTAGCGGCCCGCCTCGATCCGCGACAGATCGAGAATCTCGTTGATGAGATTGAGCAGGTGCACGCCGGAATTGTGGATGTCGGCCGAGTACTCCTTGTAGACCGGCACCGCGTGCGCGCCAAAAATCTCGCTCTTCATCACCTCGGAGAAGCCGAGGATGGCGTTCAGCGGCGTGCGCAGCTCGTGGCTCATCTGCGCGAGGAAGCGCGACTTGGCGACATTGGCGGATTCGGCGCGGTGGCGCGCTTCGTCCGAGATCGCCTTGGCCTGTTCGAGCTCGCCGATCAGCGCGTCCTTCTCGGCGCGCGCCTCGAGCGTGGCGAAGGTCGAGGAATGCAGCCGATGCGCCAGCAGCACGAAATAGCCTTCGGCGCCGAGCGCGAGCGCCGCCAGGATGTAATTGTCCAGCGAGCCGGTCACCGCAAAGCTCAGCGCCATGGCGACTGCGACCGGTGCGGTGGCGGCAAGTGCGGCGATCGGCAGATTGGCGGCGAGCATGCTCGATACTGCGATCACCAGCAGCATCAGGAACATCATCAGTGTTTCCGTGACCATGTCGAGCACGGGATGGATCAGGATCGCCATCCAGCACAGGCCATAGAGCAGGTCGAGCACGACGAAGCGCGTCCGCCAGGCGCGCGTCGCGGCGGGCGAGGCGGGCTCGGTCAGGAAGCGCCGGCAGCTGCGGATCATCGCGCCGTGGATGCAGAGCATGCCGGCGGTCCAGGCCGCGGCGGGGATCGGCTGCATCCACAGTCCGAACAGCACGCCGGTCGCAACCACCAGCAGCATTACGACATAGGAGGCCGACAGCCGCGTCTGGGCATATTGGCGCAGCATCTCGGCGTCGAAGGCCGGCCGGGTTCCGCTGGTCGACGTTAACTTATCGCGCGCCTCGCGCACCCGCTGCGCCGCAGCCCTTCGGCTGCTCGCCGATGGAGCGCTTACCGGCTCGGCCGGAAGCTGCACAACCTCAGGCTTTTCAGCGGGGTTACTCATCAAGCAACACGATTCCTGCCCACGCCGGACGCGGGCCTTCTGCATTGTCTATCTCTGGCAAGAAATCCTTAAGAGCTGACTTAAGGAGCTAAAGAATTACGTTAACCAGGCGTTAATCTGGATCCGGCCTGAACGGCTCAATGCTGCGCCGCGTGCTGTGCGATGTATACCACCGCACCGGCCAGATAGCCGGCGAGCGCGGGGCCGGCGATGCGGCGGGCGTACCAGAGGAACTCGATGCGCTCGAGCCCCATCGCGGCAACCCCCGCGGCCGAGCCGATGATCAGGATCGAGCCGCCGGTGCCGGCGCAATAGGCGATGAACTCCCAGATGAAGCTGTCCGGCGGATAATGCGCGAGGTCGTACATGCCCATGGTCGCGGCGACCAGCGGCACGTTGTCGATGACGGCGCTGAGCAGGCCGAGCGCGACGACGATGACGTCCTGTCGGCCGAGGGTGGCATCGAGCCATTTGGCCAGCATCGAGAGCAGGCCGGCGTGATCGAGGCAGGCGACCGCGAGCAGGATGCCGACGAAGAACACGATCGAGCTCATGTCGATCCGTGCCAGCGCGTGCACCAGCGTGAGGGGCTGGCGCACATGCTCGTCCTTGTGGCGGTGCACGATCTCGCCGACCAGCCAGAGCACGCCGAGCCCGAACAGGATGCCCATGAACGGCGCCAGATGCGTAACCGCCTTGAACGCGGGCACCGCGATCAGGGTGCCGAGCCCGAGATAGAACATCAGGTTGCGCTCGAACCGGTCGACGACCAGCAGCCCGGTGTCCTTCGACGGCGGCGCGATGGTCTTGCCCTTGAGCGAGAAGCTGATGAAGACGAGCGGTACGAGCAGATTGAGGAGCGAGGGCAGGAACACCGCGCTCATGATCTTCAGCGGCGAGATCTGCCCGCCGATCCACAGCATGGTCGTGGTGACGTCGCCGATCACGGTCCACGCGCCGCCCGCATTGGCGGCGATGACGATGAGGGAGGCGAACAGCAGGCGGTCGTCGCGACGGGCGATCAGCTTCTGGATCAGCGAGATCATGACGATGGTGGTCGTCAGATTGTCCAGGATCGCGCTCAGGAAAAACGTCACGAAGCCGATCAGCCAGATCAGCGCCACCTGGCTCGTGGTGCGGATCAGCGAGGTGATGACCTCGAAACCGTCATGGGCGTCGATCACCTCGACGATGGTCATGGCGCCGATCAGGAAGAAAACGATCTGCGCGGTGGAGCCGACGGACTCGTCGAGCTGGCGGCCGACCAGCGCGTGGTCGCCGGTCGCGATCGCGTAGACACTCCAGAGCAGGCCCGCACCGAGCAGCGCGGAGGCGCTCTTGTTGACGCGAAGGGGATGCTCGAGCGCGATCGCCGCATAGGCGAGGACGAAGATGGCGGCGATCGCGATCAGCAAGGTCGTTTCAGATCGTCAGATGTCAGCGGTTGAGGCGCGCAAGCAGGCTGGACGTATCCCAGCGCTTGCCGCCCATCTTCTCGACTTCGGCGTAGAACTGGTCGACCAGCGCGGTCACCGGCAGGTTGGCGCCGTTGCGGCGGGCTTCGGCCAGGGAGATCGATAGGTCCTTGCGCATCCATTCGACCGCAAAGCCGAAATCGTACTTGTCCTCGTTCATGGTCTTGTAGCGGTTCTCCATCTGCCACGACTGCGCCGCGCCCTTGGAGATGGTCTCGATCACTGCGGCGACGTCGAGGCCACTCTTCTTGGCGAAGTGAATACCCTCGGAGAGGCCCTGGACCAGGCCCGCGATGCAGATCTGGTTGACCATCTTGGTCAGCTGGCCGGAGCCGGCGGGCCCGAGCAGTTTGCACATCCGCGCATAGGCGCCGGTGATCACCGGCTCAGCGCCGGCATAGGCGTCCTCGGCGCCGCCGCACATCACCGTCAGCACGCCGTTCTCGGCGCCGGCCTGGCCGCCGGAGACCGGAGCGTCGACGAACTTGAAGCCGGCCTTGGTGGCGGCCGCGTCGAGCTCGCGCGCGACTTCGGCGGAGGCGGTGGTGTGGTCGACGAAGGTCGCGCCCTTCTTCATGCCGGCGAAGGCGCCGTCGGGGCCGATCGTGACCGCGCGCAGGTCATTGTCGTTGCCGACGCAGCACATCACGAAATCCTGGCCCTCGGCGGCGGCCTTCGGGGTCGCCGCGGTCTTGCCGCCGAACTTGTCCGCCCATTCCTTCGCCTTGGCCGCGGTGCGGTTGTAGACGGTGACCTCGTGGCCCCCTTTTTTCACGAGGTGTCCGGCCATGGGGAAGCCCATGACGCCAAGACCGAGGAAAGCGACTTTAGCCATGTGTGGTACCTTGTCGGTAGTTTGGGTTTTACGGTTCTTGCCGGGCGAGGGACGCCAAATCGGCGCCCTGGAACTTCCGCCGCGAGGGCGGATCGGAGGCGCACCATAAACCGTTAGGCCGGGAGGGCAACGGCTTCGTTTGGCGGCCCCCTGTGCTAGGATGGCGGGACTTAAGGACTTCAAAAAAGGGAGCGAAAGCATGGGCGGCGTGAGCGTTGGCGTCCTCGATCATTTCAACATCCGGACCCGGAATCTGGCCGAGACGGTCCGCTTCTACGAGGACGTGCTGGGCCTGGAAAACGGCGCCCGGCCGAATTTCGCCTTCCCGGGGGCCTGGATGTACAGCGAGGGCAGGCCGGTGGTGCACCTCGTCGATATTTCTCCGACCTCGGAGCCACAAAAGCCGGATTCCGGCGTTGTTCACCACGTCGCCTTCGTCAGCCGCGGTTTTGAGGGCATGAAGCAGCGACTGACGTCCAAAGGGATGAAATTCGACTCCCGCCAGGTGCCCGGCGGCGACCTCTGGCAGATCTTCGTGCACGACCCCAACGGGGTGATGATCGAGCTGAACTACGAGGCGGCCATGGAGCAGGGGGCGGCGCCCGCCGAGATGGCTGACGATATCGGCAGGCAGTAGCCTTTTGGGCGTTTCCGCTCTAATGGGGCACATCTTGGACTCATGGAGATGCGCTTTGAGCGTGACGCAGCAACAGGTTCTCGACAGCCTCGCCCGGATCAAATCGCCGCGCGGGGTCGCGCTCGCCAATGCCAATGTGCTGAGCGCGATCAGCGCCTCTGACGGCAAGGTGTTCTTCTCGATCAATGTCGACGCCGCGGAGGCGCGGGCCTGGGAGTCCGTCCGGGCCGAGGCCGAGGCCGCCGTGCGCACCATTCCCGGCGTCACCACCGTGATGGTGGCGCTGACCGCCGAGCGCAAGCCGGGCTCTGCACCACCTCCGCCGCCCACGCCAAGCCGCGGCACGCCCGGCGTGCAGCCGGTCCATGCCCACAAGCCGCCGCAGGGCGGCCAATCGCCGATGGCGCGGCAATCCGAGATTCCGGGCGTCGCCGCGGTGATCGCGGTCGCCTCCGGCAAGGGCGGCGTCGGCAAGTCGACCACCGCGCTCAATCTGGCGCTGGGCCTGCGCGACCTCGGCCTCAAGGTCGGGCTTCTGGATGCGGACATCTACGGCCCCTCGGTGCCGCGGCTGACGGGCCTGCACGACAAGCCGGAGCTCAACGCCGAGCGCAAGATGATTCCGCTCCGGCGCTTCGGCCTCGCGATCATGTCGATCGGCTTCCTGGTGGAGGAAGAGACCGCGATGATCTGGCGCGGTCCGATGGTGATGTCGGCGGTGACGCAGATGCTGCGCGACGTCGCATGGGGCGAGCTCGACGTGCTCGTCGTCGACATGCCGCCCGGCACCGGCGATGCCCAGCTCACGCTGGCGCAGAACGTGCCGCTGAAGGGCGCCGTGATCGTCTCGACCCCGCAGGACCTGTCGCTGATCGACGCGCGGCGGGGGCTTGCGATGTTTCGGAAGGTCAACGTGCCCGTGCTCGGCATCGTCGAGAACATGAGCTACTTCCAGTGCCCGCATTGCGGCACGAAATCCGACATCTTCGGCCATGGCGGGGCGCGCCACGAGGCCGAGAAGCTCGGAGTCCCGTTCCTGGGCGAGATCCCCCTGCACATGGCGATTCGCGCCACTTCGGACGCCGGCAATCCCGTCGTCGACAGCGAGCCGGACGGCCCCCATGCGGCGATCTACCGCGCCATTGCGGGCCAGGTCCGGGACCAGCTCAAGGGCGTCATCGCGGCGGCCTGAGCGAGACGCGGCCAATCCATTGGGGACATGCGACTTTCGTAGAGCCCCGTCATGCCAATGTCGCGTTCCGCAGGCGGGGCTTCCGTGTTAAACGCCCACAGCAGTCAAGCCCCTTCGGTTCGACGCGGGCCAAGCGCGTCGCCGGAATGAGCGGCGGCAAAGAGGAAGTTCGGGGAAACGCCCCAGCAAGGAGAGACCTGAAGATGAAGCGTCGTGATTTCCTGAAAGTGTCGGCAGCAGGCGCGGCGGCGACCGCCGCGGTGGCCTCGCCGGCGATCGCGCAATCCTCGCCCGAGATCAAGTGGCGCCTGACCTCGAGCTTCCCGAAGTCGCTCGACACCATCTATGGCGCCGGCGAGCAGGTGGCGAAGTACGTCGCCGAGATGACTGACAACAAGTTCCAGATCCAGGTGTTCGCCGCCGGCGAGATCGTGCCCGGCCTCCAGGCGCTCGACGCGACCTCGAACGGTACGGTCGAGATGTGCCACACCGTCTCGTACTACTATGTCGGCAAGGACCCGACCTTTGCGATCTACGCCTCGGTGCCCTTCGGCCTCAACGCGCGCCAGCAGAACTCCTGGTGGTACCAGGGCGGCGGCATGGAGCTCGGCACCGAGTTCTTCAAGAAGTCGAACGTGATCGGCTTCGCCTGCGGCAACACCGGCGCCCAGATGGGCGGCTGGTTCCGCAAGGAGATCAAGACCGTTGCGGATCTCTCCGGCCTGAAGATGCGCATCGGCGGCATCGCCGGCCAAGTGCTTCAGAGGGTCGGTGTGGTGCCGCAGCAGCTCGCCGGCGGCGACATCTATCCGGCGCTGGAGAAGGGCACCATCGACGGCGCCGAATGGGTCGGCCCCTACGATGACGAGAAGCTCGGCTTCGCCAAGGTCGCCAAGTACTACTACTATCCGGGCTTCTGGGAAGGCGGCCCGATGGTGCACGCCTTCACCAACCTCGACAAGTGGAATGCGCTGCCGAAGAACTACCAGGCGATCCTCACCAACGCGATGGCCAACGCCAACAGCTGGATGGCCGCGCGCTACGACATGCAGAACCCGGCTGCGCTGAAGCGACTGGTTGCCGGCGGCACCCAGCTGCGTCCGTTCACCAACGAGGTGCTGGAAGCCTGTCTCAAGGCGACCAACGAATTGTGGGCGGAGATCTCGGCCAAGAACGCCGACTTCAAGAAGTCGATCGACGCCATGCAGGCCTACCGCTCCGACGAATATCTGTGGTGGCAGGTCGCCGAGTACACCTACGACAGCTTCATGATCCGCTCGCGCACCCGCGGCTGATCTGTCGAGCAAGTCGCAAGACGACAGAGCCCGGCCTCCTTCGCGAGGCCGGGCTTTTTCTTTGCTGCGGGCGCATCCGAAGGTGCCGAAACAAATAATGTCGAAAACAACCCCATGCACAGTAGAAATGGGGTGAGGGCACGTTGCCCGGCGGATGCTGCTAACAATTTGACGTGTCGGCGCATTTCAGCGGGAAGCGGAAATCGTCGCGCAGTCGGGGCAAAAACGGCGATTTGCCCGGCGGCGACCGGAACGACATCGTCATTTGGCGCGCATCTGCCTCGACACCGCCATTGCGAGCCAACGGGTCCGCGCCAGGGGCGGCCCGATGACAGGCCCCGCGAAGCATCCAGAGTCCCTCCGCGGAAAGATCCTGGATTGCTTCGCTTCCGCCTTCGCTCTTTGAGCTTCGGCGGACAAGCCGCTCGCAATGACGGGCGGATGGAGTTGGGCTCAGCCTGGCAGCGAACCGGTTTGACTCGTCGGGCAAAACAGTGGCAGAAAGCAATCATCGCATAATCCGAAATTGGCGCACGGCGCCGATCGTTGGTCTTCAACAAGATCAAGCACTGCCGCCGCGTTGCGACGCGCTATGACCAGCTCGCCGCCAACTACCTTGCCTTCGTTCGACTCGCATCAATCAGGCTATGGCTGCGCAAATGAGTACGCGTCCTAGTGCCGCCACGATCTCTGCCATTGAGCTCATCTGAGAAAGAAGAAATCATCTTTCGCGGAAAGGGAGCCGTATGCAAATGGCTGCTGCTGTTTACGCGTTACCTCGACGACATCTTCTCTAACGAAGTCAAACAGCCTTCGCACCTCTATCGCAGGCTTCTGCTCCATTCTCTTCACCAACGCCTCTGCGAATGGACTGTTTTTGCCATCGCCATCAAGAGCAAATTCGCCATGTTTCGCGGAGTAGACGACCAGCGTTCCGGGTTCTGGCTCTATACGACCGAGTCCCTGCCCAATGACAGAAGAACCAATCCCGTCAATGCCCCGGGATGCCGATGCTACACCAACCTGCTTTGCATATGGATTGTTGCGACATGCATCGAGAATAACCAATCGCAGTTTCTTGCTGACTTCAGCGGCGTTCAGCTGGTATTCCATATTGACCATTTGATTTGAGATGCTGTTCTCGTCTGTCATTTGAGCGTCAATCGGAACCATATAGTTGACGCCACCGACCTCTATTCCGTGCCCTGCGAAATAGATGGCCGCCCAGTCAGACATTTTAGCCGTCTTCTGGAAATCTTTAAGCGCAGCCATCATCTCTGCCCGAGATAGCTTGAGCTTGATCGTATCGTCAAAACCAACATTACGCAGCGTTCGTGCGAAGAGTTCTGCATCACGTGTTGGGTTATCGAGCGCTGGCACATTTCTGTACTTGCTGTTGCCGATAACGAGCGCCACACGTTTTCCGCCCGAAGGCGCCGCAGCGGGAGGCGTCCCAATATCATTTGGTGCCGCTGCTTCAGCGGGTGAGTTGCGTAAATCCGCTCGTTGTTTCCTGTCTAACGCTAACTGGAGATTTTCCTGTGCAACCGCGTAGTTGGGGTTCAGCCGAACAGCTTCTTTGTAATCACTGATCGCTTTGTCCAGATCGCCTTTCTTGCTCCACGCCGTTCCACGATGATTGTATGGATTGGCAAGCTTTGGATTTAACCGAATCGATTCGGTCAGATCGGCGATCGCCTTGTCGTAATCGCCCTTGAAGCTCCAAGCCAAACCGCGAACGCTGTAGCTAACCGCATTCCGCGGGTTGAGCCGGATCGATTCGTTCAAATCAGCAATCGCATTCTCGTAACCACTCTTGCCGGTCCAAGCCAGACCACGATTGCTGTAAGCAATCGCATTCTTCGGGTCCAGCCGTATCGACTCGTTCAAGTCAACGATTGCTCTGTCGTAGTCACGCTTGCCCATCCAAGCCGAGCCACGGCCGCTGTAAGCCGTCGCTTCCCTTGGGTTCAACCGAATTGACTCGTTCCAATCGGCGATTGCTTTGTCGTAGTCGCCCTTGTGGTAGAAAACCGTGCCACGATTTTGATAGGCGACCGCGTCCTTCGGGTTCAGCCGAATCGACTCGTTCATATCGGGGATCGCTTTGTCGTAGTCGCCCTTCATCGCCCAGGCTCGACCACGATTGCTGTAAGAGGACGCCAACTTCGGATTCAACCTTAGCGCTTCTTCGAAATCAGCGATGGCCTTGTCGTAATCGCCCTTGGCGCTCCAAGCCGATCCACGGTTGTGATAGGCGATCGACACGTTTTGACTCTTCGGATTCTGTTTGATGGCTGTGCTGCAACCAGCGATCACTTCGTCGACGCTTCCTCGGTTACAAAGGTCAACGGCTGATTGTGCAGCAGCCGTACAAAGCCCGACCATGACATCAGCAGCAAGCACAAAAGAAATAAGTAGCAACCTTCTCATTGTACCCTCAAATGATCTTCTAACCGCATCAATCATGATCACGCAGAGGTTTCGATCAAGGGATTTTTCGGCGTTCCGAGGCGACTCGCCAGCCATCGATGACGACCTTGGGGCAACTGGCAAGTAGCCAGGAGATCGAAGCTGGGCCATCCTCACGTCACACGGGGCCTCGCCGACGACGGTGATTACCCAAATCGCCATCCAGGGATCCTCCGGCGGCAAAAACGTTGACTGGACGGAGAAGGTCGGCGACGAAACAATATCGCAGGGGATAGGGGCGCAGAGAGCCGCTACGTCGGGCTTGCGTTCTGCCAGGTATAGGGGAGCTGCGCATGGCGATCGTCTTCATCACAGGCAGCACGGATGGTCTTGGCCGGGCGGCGGCGCAAGCGCTGCTCGATCAGGGCCACCGGGTGGTGCTGCACGCGCGATCGGCTGATCGCGCCGCGGCGGTTGCGGACTTCGCCTCGCATGCTGTGGCGATCGTGGTCGGCGACCTCAGGAGCGCCGTCGAGACGAAGGGCATCGCCGACCAGGTCAACGCGATCGGACGCATGGACGCGATCATCCACAATGCCGGCGTCTACACGGAGCGGAGCCGCGGCGCGACAGCGGAGGGGCACGCCGGCACGCTGGCAATCAACACGCTGGCGCCGTACATGCTGACGGCCCTGATCGCGCGGCCGAAGCGGCTGGTCTATCTCAGTAGCGGTCTGCACCGCGGCGGCGAGGGCTCATTGCGCGACCTCGACTGGACCAAGCGAAGCTGGGATGCGGCGAAGGCCTATGCCGAAAGCAAGCTGCACGCGGTCGCGCTGGCTTACGCACTGGGACGGCGCTGGCCGCGCGTCCTGAGCAATGCGGTCGATCCCGGTTGGGTGCGCACCAAAATGGGCGGTGCGGGTGCCCCCGTGGATCTCGACACCGGACAGCAGACGCAGTCCTGGCTTGCCGTCAGCGAAGAGCCGGCTGCGCTGGTGAGCGGCCGCTACTGGCATCACCTCCGGCAGGAGCAGCCGGCCGGTGAGGCGACCGACCCGACATTCCAGGACGCCCTCATCGCCGGACTGTGGGAGCTGACAGGCGTGAAGCTTCCAGCGGCACAGCCTGCGGCCTGCACGATGCTCTCGGCTCCGGCGCATGCTCAAAGCAGTCGGGCGGGATCAACAAAACGGGAGATGTGAAACCGCTCACAATCGTGTCGGAGAATTGGCTCTAGAAAAGCCCAGGAGCCGGCAAGCTTCCGCTCCGCGCCGATCGCCGCGAAGCGGTGTGCGAGCCGCGGCTGGGGCGCGCAAGCTACGAGCGGCAGGTCTGAACTCCGGTTCCGCGTCGTTTTGACGATCATTCGATTTGATTCCAATCGGGCGTGCACCATGGATGGTGCGCGTCCCGGGCGGAAAAGCGGGGTGACCGGCGAGATGCAGGCACCCGTAGATGCGGAGAGCAGCACGAACACGGCGGGGTGCGGCTTGCGCCGATCCCCGGGCGGTCGGCGCGTGCAGATGTGCGGCATTACAACCGCCACTCGCCCATTGCGCGCTTTTCTGTCCGGTATAGACTTTGAGTAGGCGTGAGATTTTTGCGCTGGCATGTGCGCGGCTGAGGGTTGCGTCGTGGCGAAAGTCGTTTTCAATCTGACCATTGAAGATAGTGGCGATAGTCATTGCCGTATCGTCGCGGAATACAATTCAACGTGCCGCGAGATTGAAGTCGAGAAGCTCAAGCCGAGTTTTCGTCAAAATCTGAGGCCGTTGCAGGAAGCAATTCTCCAGTGCGCTGCCGCGCGCAGCGCCGACGTGGCGATGCGCGCGCGAAACGAGAATGCGGCCGCGGCAGGCGGTGGTGATGAGGCAAAACCCGCTCTCCGTGACGCTGCCGGAAGTCTGACCTCGGGATCGGACGAACGGATCGTGCAGGAAGTCGGATCGCAACTCTTCGAGTTCATCTTTCAGCGCAAGATCCTCGAGCTCTATCAGGAATGTTCCCATGCGGCGCGAAAGGACGATCAGCCGTTCCTGATCCGTCTGCGGGTCACCGATCCCACGCTCGCCTACGTGCCCTGGGAGACGATGTACGACAAGAAGAACCGCTTCTACGTGACGACGTCCCAAAGCACGCCATTCATGCGCGCCGTCGACGACTATGTCGAGGAGCGCCGGGCGTGCGCAGCAAGGCCGATACGGATGCTGGGCATGGCTGCGCGGGTCAAGGTCCTGAACGGATTCCCGCTGGACGAGATCGAGGTCGATGCCGAGCAGGTCGCGATCAAGAAGGCGCTGAGTGAGTTGAATGACGGCAAGCGGATGAAGCTGTCCTGGATCCCCTCGGCAAAGGCGCGGGATCTCAACCGCCGCTTCCTGAGGGGAGATGAAGGCAAGCGGTGGGACTTGTTTCACTTCATCGGGCACGGCGGCCACGATCCCGAGCGGCAGATGGGCTTCATCGTGGTCCAGGAGGAGGGCGGGTCGAAGGGCATCAGGCTTTATGCCGACTCGCTGAAGGCATTCCTGACCCAGCCCGGTCAAACGCCGAGTCTCGTCGTCCTGAACTCCTGCAGCGGCGCGCAGGGCGAACCGGGCTCCCTGTTCTCGAGCACCGCCGCCGAGCTCATTCAGGGAGGCGTGCCCGCCGTGATCGCCATGCAGTTCGAGATCAGCGACAATATGGGTCTCGCGTTCGCCGATACTTTCTACACCTACCTGGCGGAAAACGTATCGATCCAGTCCGCGCTGGCGCATACCCGGGCCGAATTGAAGGCGCGGCAGTTCGCCGAATGGATTTCGCCGGTGCTTTATATGCGCGGCCTCGACGGGGAAATTTTCGTGGACCGGGCCGGATCGGAGTGAGTTTTCATCCATGCATGGCCTTGACCACTCGATCGTAGCTCTCTGCCTCGGTGCGATCGCGATCTGCATCGTCAGCGCGATCGACTTTCACGCGCCCTTCCAAACCGCGGACATTCGCTATGCCGTGATGCGCGATCGCTATTATTTCGCGGTCGTTGGCTACGTCATGATTGCGGTGGTGTTCTATTTCTTCGTCGCGATCCTGATGTCCCGCGGAGTCGAACTTCTCGTTGCGATACCGGGGACGATTGCCTTCATGGTGCTGGCGCCCCACCTGCCGCTGCTCGGTTGGGTGATCGATTTTCTGCGGAGCATGATGCAGACGCTGGCCCGCTACCCACAGGCCGTGGAGACCGTCATCGTCGCCATCGCGCGGTCGCCCATCAGCGTGACGGAGCGGGCGGCGCCCGAGCTGCAGCGCGAGCTCGCAGGGTATGGCGTTCCCGCCGGGCTGATCGAGAAGGCGCTCAATGACGACAACCAGGTGCTGGCCGTCGGCGCGGCAAGCATGATCAAGCAGGTCGCTTCCCTCCATACCAGTTTTGTCGAACTGCGCGAGAACAAGCGGTTCGCGAGATTTTTCCGCGCCAGGAAAGCCGCCTTCGACGAGATGGAAAAGCAATATCGACGAATGCTGCGACGGTCGGCCCGTGCACTCCTGCTGACCGAGGACATCACGGTGTCGGATGTTGACGCGGTGGAGCTGGTGCTCGAGATTTCCGATTTCATCGTGGAGGAATGCGAGGACCTGCGCGTTGCGTACCAGCGTCGATTGGCCGAGGCGACGTTGTCGGTGGTCGACAGGCGTGACTCCCGGACGGAGCTGATTTCCAGCTTCGGATATCAGACCGTTCTCCCCCAGCCGCTGCCGTTTGCGCCCCTGGTGATCATCTTCGTGCTCGACTTCGTGGTCTCCGTCTTGCCGCTGTTCTTCATGAACCTGTCGAAGAACTATGAAGTCGGCTCGCTGACCGGAGGGCTCTCCTCCGCCGCACATGCGGTGGCCCTCACGATCTCGATCTTCTTTGCGATCTATCCGAAGGCCTCCACAAATTTCGCGCGTCCCTCGCTGTACGCCTTGCCGTGGCGCTCTTATGTGGTCTTCGGGGCATTGTCCTATCTGGCCGGCAATGCCGTCCTCTGGATAACTTACAGCACGATCCCGATCGCGCCCGGCTGGCTGGCGAGCGGTCATCCGCTTGCGGCGAGCTCGCTGCTGTCCCTGGTCTTCCTGACCAATACGCTGGTCCTGAGCATTCTTCTCGACGTGCGGCTGAGGGCCGATGCGCTGGACTATCACGAGGCAAGGCTGAGGGACGGCGCGACCCACGCGGTGGTGATGGCGTGTGCCATGGTCTGCCTTCTCATCGGCTTCACATTGGTGAGCAGGCATTTCGGTCTGAACATGCCGTACATCTCCTGGCTGGTGTACGGGAGCATCGTCGCTCTGTTCGGGCTGCTCGGCTTCGTCATGGGCTATCTCGTGCCGTCGACCGCGGAAGCCTACATCGAGGCCAACAAGCTGATCCGGAAGTCGTCGGCGCTTAATGGCAATCGGCTCGAATGGGCGGCGCCGGTGTCTCAGCCGAGCACGCAGGTCAGGACTTGATTTCACGCCGGGCTCGCAAGCCCGAGCGGCACACGAGGACGCGACGAAGCAGACCGTCTGGACAGGGGCGAACTCATGGCTGAACTCGAAGTAGCGAACGGGATCGTGGTTCGTAGTCCCGACGATGTCGAAATCAGGATCGTTCAGGACGGTCCTGTCCGGCGAGGATTTCGCCGTGGGACTGCTAGCCAGATCAGTGGCGCCGATCAGCTCAGGGGGGCGTTGTCGGCGTCCGACTTCACCATCGCCGCCGAAGTCGAGATGGTGCCGACGCGCCCGGGAACGCGCGCGCTGCGACGGGACGCGTCGACGCCGACGCAGATCGAGGTCGAAGTCGGCCCGTCCGAAAGGGCGATGGTCCTGATCGAGGGAGCAGGCGGTGTCTATGCCTGGACCTATCCGCAGCCGGCGGGCCAACCGGCAAGGCGGCGTGGAGGTGGACAAGTTCTGGTATTTCCTCTGACGGCCGGGACGAGGGGGACGGCGCGCGGAACGCCCGCCGCAAGCGGCAAGCGCGGCCCCGTTCTCGACTGGGTGTCCGACAAGCTGATCGATCCGGTCCGTGCCTACGTGCTGAAGTTTGCCGCCCGAACGGCGATCGATGTGGCGACCGACTATATCGAGGGGGACAGGGAAGAGGGCATCGTGGTGATGGCCGGGCTCGATCCGGCCGCATGGACACCGGCGCGCTCGGCGCGGCCTCGACTGCCGCAGAACCGCCCGCTGAAGATCCTGCTCATGGTGCATGGCACGTTCTCGTCGACGGCGAGCGGCTTCGCGCAGCTTGCCGGTTCCGACGGCGGGAAGACGTTCCTGTCGAAGGCCAGTGCGCATTACGACGCCGTCCTCGGCTTCGATCACAAGACGCTGACGGTTGCCCCCCGAGAGAATGCGGGAGCTCTTGTTGCCGCACTGCAGGCGCTGGGCATTCCCGAGAAATCCTCGATCGACGCCGTCATCCACAGTCGCGGCGCACTGGTCTATCGCGTGGCCGAAAACCTGCTTGCGGACAAGCGGCCGGACATCCGGTTCGGCAAGGCCATCTTTGTCGGCTGCACCAATGCCGGAACGCATCTGGCCGAGCCCGAGAACTGGGCGGCGATGATCGACCTCTACACCAACGGGATCATGGCCGGCGTCCGCGCGGTTTCATTCCTCGCAGGAGGGGCTGCGCTGAGCCCCGTCGTGTCGCAGGGGATCAAGACCGTCGGCCGTTTCGTCCAGGCGTTTTCCGAAGTCGCCATCGACGAGGGCCGGGTGCCCGGACTTGCCGCGATGCGGCCAACAAGCGATCTCGTCAGGGAGTTGAACGGAGCGGCCGGTCCTCTCGACAGGCTCGCAGCCTATTTTGCGATCACGTCGAATTTCGTGGCGCAGGTCGCACCCGACAAGGGCGTGACGAAGGAGTTCGCCGAGTTCATTGCCGATCGCGTCACAAATCGCCTGTTCCAGCTCGACAACGATCTGGTGGTGGATACGGCGTCGATGACATCGTTCGGTACCCGTGGCCCGCGCCTTGCGAAGGACGCGACGTTTGCTTTCGGCGATACGGACGACGTCTTTCACACCACGTATTTTGCGACGGAAATCGTGCCCTCGAAATTGAGCGAGTGGCTGGATATTGGTGCACCTCGTCCTGATCGGGTCCCGGTGCAAATCGACCTGCAGGCGCCGCCGCGGCGATCGAGGCGGGGAGTGGCGTCCATCGTCGAACGCCTGCAGGAATCCAGTCCGGCTGCTCGCGAATGGGAAAGCTCCGGATCCGGCTCCATGTCGGACACGCTCACATTGCGACGGACGCGATCGCGCTCCGCTCCTTCGGCCAGGCCGCCCGGGCCACAGGCGCCTGCCGCAACTGACACGCCGCCCCCTGCATCGACGTCGCCGGGGTCACGAACCGCCGCCTGCTATTTCGCTGCGGAGATCGAGTCTCACCCGCCGCCGAAGAAGCCGGTCCCGCTGTTCGTCACGGTCTCCCGACAGAAGATCCAGGCCGCCGAGAGCCCGGCCTCGGCCGCGTTGGATGCGCCGGTCAACGTCGATACGGCTCGCAAGATCGTCGTCGAAATCATCGCGCGCAAGAATTGCCGGGTCATCGGAGACACCACCGTCGAGATCGACACGCCGCAGGACCGCAGAGCGGAGTCGCTCCGGTTCGTCGTGGAGGGCGCCGCGGAAGGCGCGGCCGACATCCTTGTCGAAGCACGGCAGGGCCCGCGCATTCTCGCGTCATTTGCCTTGGCCCCCGTGTTCGTCGACGCCGACAGCAAGACCTTGCGCCGGGGCCAGGTCGGACAGGCCATGGCGGCACATCCGGACGAGCCGGCGGTGCTGCGGATCTACGAGATCGTGGAGAGCGGCAAGGTGACGCTGCGCTTCGATCTTGCCTGCGTCGACCCGAACATCGCGGTTTCGGAATCGCGCACGCTTCCGGGCGGCTTCTCCCGCGATGTCTATGTTGCGGAGATTTTCAAGGGCATCGAGAGCTCGTGGCTTGCAACGAACCGCTTGTACGACCAGTTCCTGTCGCGCCTGCAGGCGAACGGAATCGTCATGGCAAACGAGCTGTTGCCGGACAGGGTCCGCGAGGCGTTGTGGACCCACCGCGACGCGATCCGCGCGATCCAGGTCATCTCGGAGGAGCCGTTCATTCCCTGGGAGCTGCTCTACATCAACGACCGGAAGTCCGGACCTGACGGGAAGGGCTTCCTCGCGGAATGGGGGCTGGTGCGCTGGCTGCACAGCACGCCGTGGCCTGGTCCGCAGCTCGCCATGCGCAATGATCGCGTCAACTACGTGATCCCGGCCTATGTCGATCCTGGTCTGCGGCTCGAAGGCGCCGATGCCGAGCGCCAGATGCTGGTCAAGCTCTTCGGCAGCCCGCGCGAGGTGCCGGCCGAGAGCATCGCCGTGACCAGCTTCCTGCAGAAGGATGCGAGGGAATGCGACG
The DNA here is from genome assembly GCF_028128935.1 of Bradyrhizobium sp. CCBAU 11361. Lineage (NCBI taxonomy): Bacteria > Pseudomonadati > Pseudomonadota > Alphaproteobacteria > Hyphomicrobiales > Nitrobacteraceae > Bradyrhizobium > Bradyrhizobium sp. CCBAU 11361. The sequence continues at coordinate 218,050 of NZ_LBJZ01000197.1, read as the reverse complement.
TGCTGCACTTTGCCTGCCATGGCGAGGCGGCACAGCGCGCGGTGATGACAGCCGACCTGTTGATGACGGGTACCGAGGTTGACGGCAATTTTGCGCAGGACTCGCTCTCGGCGGATCAGGTCAAGGCGTTTGCCCGCTTCGCGGAGAGCGGGCCGAATCCGATCGTTTTCATCAACGCCTGTCAGACCGGGCGCGCCGGGCGCGGCATCGGCGGAGGTGTCGCCGGTTTTGTCGACGCATTCCTGCGGCCGTACTCCGAACGCGGCGCGGGTGCGCTGGTCGGCGCGCTGTGGTCGGTCGACGACAAGCTGGCCTACAGCTTTGCCGAGGCGTTCTATCGTTCGCTCAAGCAGGGAGATGCGCTGGTTGACGCCGTCCGCGCCGCGCGCGAGGCCGCCAAGAACCGGAAGGAACTGACCTGGCTGGCCTATTCCGTGTATGGCAATCCGTTCGCGCGCGCCTCGGAAGCTCCCTAGCCGGAGCCGGGATCCATCCGTCGCCCTCTGCGTCCCGAGCTCGCGCCGGACCGGCTTACATGGACCTGACAGGGGCGGGAGGCCGGCCTGCCCGGCGTTTTTTCGCTGGCCGAAACCGGACGAATGGGGGAAGAGAGCGCAGATGCGGCGCGAGCCGTGCTGTGACACCGGAACATCCGGCGGGAAATGCGATGCGCCTTCTGATCGTCGAGGACAATGCCGAGCTGTCGCGGCTGGTTGCCAGCGGGCTGTCGGCGGCCGGCTACGAGAGCGACATCGTGAGCAGCGCGGCCGAGGCGCGCGAGGCGGTCGGCAGCGTCAGCTATGCCGCGATGATCCTCGACCTCGGCCTTCCCGACGGCGACGGCCTGTCGGTGCTGCGCGAGCTGCGCCGGCAGATGGAGCCGCTGCCGGTCCTGGTGCTGACCGCGCGCGGCGGCTTGCAGGACCGCGTCAACGGCCTGCGCAGCGGCGCCGACGACTATCTCGCAAAGCCATTCGCGATGGAGGAGCTGGTGGCGCGGCTGGAGGCGATCCTGCGCCGGCCGGGCCAGCTGCTCGGCCGCTCGCTGCGTTTGGCCAACCTCGTCTACGACACCGAGAGCCGCCAGATCTTCATCGACGACCAGCCGCGGATCATCTCCGCGCGCGAGGCCTCGGTGCTCGAGATCCTGCTGCGCCGGCAGGGGCGGGTGGTGCCGAAGAAGAACGTCGAGGACCACATCTTCGGCCTCGAGGGCGAGGTCGCCTCCAACGCCGTCGAGGTCTACGTCTCGCGGCTGCGCAAGCAGCTCAGCGAACACGGCGCCAAAGTCGTGATCCACACCATCCGCGGCGTCGGCTATCTCATGGCCGAGGAGAAATAGCGTGTCCGCCGCCCGGTCATTCGCCAGGCCGACGTTCAAATCGCTGATCTCGCGCATCGTGTTCCTGCACATCGTCGCGGTCGCGGTGGTTGCGATCTTCCTGCCGCTGGTGCTGTTCTGGCTGCTCAACTCCGAGGTCGACCAGCTGCATCGCGATGCCATGCGCGCCCAGGCCGAGGTGCTCGCCGAGCGCATCGTCCCGCAGGCGGACGGCACGTTGACGTTCAATCTGCCCGACAGTCTGAAGGGCCTCTATTCGGAAGCCTATGGCCGCTACCAGTACGACATTCGCGATGCCGACGGACGCGTGCTGTTCTCGTCGCGGCGAAAGACCGGTGATACCGCCCCGCCACGCTTGTCCGAGACGATTTCCGGTGCCGGCGTCAGCCGCGTGATCGAGGGCAGGACGGTGCGCATCCGCGTCGCCGAGGATCTTTCGCATCGCGACGTCATCATCGACGACATCATCTCGAACTTCTTCCGGCGGGTCGGGTGGATCACCATCCCGATCCTGCTGATCCTGCTCGCCACCGACATCATCATCTTCCGCCGTGCGGTTGCGCCGCTGTGGAAGGCCTCGGAGGAGGCCAGCAATATCGGCCCGGCGCGCACCGACATCCGCCTGCCGACGGAGCAGATCCCGCGCGAGATCATGCCGCTCGTCACCGCCGTGAACCAGGCGCTCGATCGCCTCGAGGACGGCTTTCGCGTGCAGCGCCAGTTCACCGCGGACGCCGCGCATCAATTGCGCACGCCGCTCGCGATCCTGCGCACCCGGATCGAGACGCTCGGCGACCGCGAAGCAAGGCAGGCGCTGCACGCCGACATCGAAGGCATGAGCCGCATCGTCGCCCAGCTGCTGGAGATCGCCGAGCTGGACACGCTGGTGCTCGATCCCGGCGAGACCGCCGACCTGCGCGCCGTCTGCACCGAGGTGGTCGGCGCGATCGCGCCGTTCGCGCTCGCCCAGCACAAGGACATCGCACTCAAGGGCACCGATGCGCCGGTACTGGTGCACGGCAATTCCGAGATGCTCCAGCGCGCGATCTTCAATCTCGCCGAAAACGCCATCAAGTTCACCGCAAAGGACACCTCGGTCGATGTCGAGGTCGGTGACGACGGCGTGGTGCGCGTGCGCGATTGCGGCCCCGGCATCGCGGACGCCGAGCGCGAGCTGATCTTCCAGCGCTTCTGGCGCGCCGACCGCCAGCGCAGCGACGGCGCCGGTCTGGGCCTGTCGATCGTGCGCGGCGTGGCGGACGATCATGACGCGACGGTTGCGGTGGAGAATCTTCCCGGCGGCGGTGCGGAGTTCACGCTGCGCTTCAGGTTGGCAGACATGACGCAAGCCGCCGTCTAAGCCTAAAGTCGTAGGATTGAAATGGCGGCAAGGCCCGCCATTTCGTCTCTCGCCCCCTGATCCGGATGGAAATCGGCGCCGCAATGTTCCATGCTGGCGTCCAAGCCTCGGCAAGAAGGCCCAGAATCACAATCCATCAGGGCAGGAAATCATGAAAAGAAGAGACTTCATCAAGGTCACAGGACTTGGTGCGGCCGGCGCCGCCACGCTCGCGGCTCCCGCGATCGCGCAGTCGATGCCGGAAATCAAATGGCGCATGCCGACGAGCTGGCCTAAATCGCTCGACACGCTCTTTGGCGGCGCCGAGATGATGTGCAAGATGGTCGCCGAGGCGACCGACAACAAATTCCAGATCCAGATCTTCGCGGCCGGCGAGATCGTGCCGGGCCTCCAGGTGCTCGACGCCGTCCAGAACGCCACCTGCGAGATCGGCCACACCGCGTCCTATTATTATTTCGGCAAGGACCCGACCTTCACCTTCGGCTCAGCCGTGCCGTTCGGCCCCAACATGCGCATCAACCAGGCCTGGTACATGCAGGGCGGGGGACGGGAAGTCCTCAACGAGTTCTACAAGAGCTACAACGTCGTCTCGCTGCTCGCCGGTAACACCGGATGCCAGATGGGCGGCTGGTTCAGGAAAGAGGTCAACACGCCCGAGGATCTCAAGGGCATGAAATTCCGCATCGGCGGCTTTGCCGGCCGCGTGCTCCAGAAGCTCGGTGTGGTGCCGCAGCAGCTCGCCGGTGGCGACATCTATCCGGCCCTGGAGAAGGGCACCATCGACGCCGCCGAATGGGTCGGTCCCTATGACGACGAGAAGCTGGGCTTCTACAAAATCGCGCCGCACTACTACTATCCCGGCTGGTGGGAGGGCGGTCCGATGTTGCTGGCCTTCGTCAATCTCGACAAGTGGAATGCGCTGCCGAAATATTACCAGAGCGTGCTGGAGCAGGCCGGCCACTACGCCAACAATTACATGATGGCACGCTACGACACAGCCAATCCGCTCGCATTGAAGAAGCTGCTCGCGGGCGGCGCCAAGCTGCACGCCTTCTCGCCGCCGATCATGGAGGCCTGCTACAAGGCCGCCAAGGAGCTGCACGCCGAAGTCGGTGCGACCAACGCCAACTTCAAGAAGGTCCACGACTCTCTCGCCAAGTTCACCGGCGATGGTTACGCCTGGTTCCAGGTCGCGGAAGTCGGCTACGACATCTTCATGGCGCGGCGGTCGCAGAGCTGATCGCGCCATCTGTCGCGTGCTGCGCCCCGAAGCGACGGCGTCGGGGCGCTGCTGTCGCGGCGCGCTGCCGTTCCTTGAAACGGCAGTTCCGTTGCTTGTCGTGATGGCGTCGCAGCTGGTTTGACGATGGTGATCGAATACGTGTCGTGAAATCGCGACGCGCGTGTTCGAAGCCTCGAGGTCCGTCTACCCCCCGATGTCGTACTGCTTGCTGAGGTGATCGCCGATCTGGACCAGCATGGCGACACACTCGGGATAGCCGGGCCGATCGGAAGTGGCCTGATCCGCACTGGCTCGAAACTCCCAGGAGTCGCCATCGCGAACGATGGAAATCGCCATTCCATCGGGACAGTCGGCGTGAACCTTCAACTCGGCCCTCGCCATTGCGATCAGTTCGCCTTCAGTCTTGACCGGCCTGCTCATGAAGCTCGTCCTTCCGTCCTGGAACAGAGATTTGCCCATATCCGGCAAATTAGCAAACAAGTCCTGGATAGTAACTGATCCATGTCATCGGGATCAGACGTTCACCGGCGGTGGACTCGGGTTTGGCATCCGGCCGCTATTTCAGCTTGCCTGTGGACAGGTCCATGATCATGCGCGTGGCCAGATAAAGCCGCGGCACGATGCTGTTGATCTGCACATATTCGGCATCGTTGGAGTGCGCGCCGAAGCCCGACAGGCCCATGCCCTCCACCACGGCTCCGCTGGTCTTGAGCGCGGCAAACGCGGCGTCGGTGCCCCCGCCGGTCGCCTTTTCGTCGACTTTGAGGGACAGTCCGATCTCCCCATAGATCGTCTTGCCGTAGGCCGCGACGCGGCGCGAGGCGTCGTTGGCTTCCAACGGCGGACGACGCACCTCGAATTTCAGCTCGACCCTGGAGTCGGGCAGCAGGCGATTCTTGATCTTCTCGTGCAGTGCCTTCTGCAACTCGTCGAAATCGGCGACCTTGAGCGCACGCGCATCGGCCTGGGCCGTGGCGTCGGCCGGGATGACGTTGCGGTTGGTGCCGGCCTTGGAAACCGTCCAGTTCAGCTTCAGGCCCTGCTCGGGTTTGGACAGGTCCTTCATCTGCAGCACCTGGTGCGAGAGCTCGTACAGCGCGTTGACGCCGCCCTCGGGCCGCGCGCCCGCGTGAGAGGACTTTCCCTGCACCGTGAGATAGGCCGAGCCGATGCCGCTGGTGGCGAGGCGCAGCGTGCCGTCGGTGCCGCCGCCTTCGAACGAGAACACCGCGTCCTGATCCGCGGCGAATTTGGTGATGGTGCTGCGCCAGCCGGGCGAGGAGATCTCCTCGTCCCCATTGGTGAGCACCGTGAGCGTGCCGTAATCCTTGAAGTTGAGTTTCTGGAGCATCGCCACGGTATGGAGAATGAGCGCGACGCCCTGCTTGTCGTCGGCAATGCCGAGGCCGTAGGCCTTGTCGCCGTCGACGCGGAACGGTTGGTCCTTCAGCATGCCCTTCAGGTACACCGTGTCCATGTGGGCGATCAGCATGATCTTCTTGCTGCCGGTGCCCTTGAACACGGCGTGCACGGCCGGGCCGATTGTCTCGGGCGTGTCGTCGAGGCGATAGATGTCGGTGGGGCGCAAAATCTCCACCGTGCCGCCGAGCTGCTTGAGCTGGCCGGCGACGCGCTCGGCGATCTGGTTCAGGCCGTCGATGTCCTTGCTGCCCGATTCGATGCCGACGAGATCGCGCAGCGTGTCGAGCAGCGGCTGCTGCTCCTTTTGCGCCAATGCATGGACATCGGTCATCGGTTCCGCATGCGCAAACGTTGCGGCACATGCCAGCCAGAGCGATGCGATCAAGGGAGTGAGCGACGGAGCAGGGTGGGATCGGGACATACGCGGCGGTCCATCAGTTGGAGGATGGCCCGGTATGCCCGTGTTTGCGGCGCGTGTCACGTGCGCGGACGCGCGCGTCATCAACCGCCGAGGCGGAACATGACGGCGATGGTTATGGCCGCTACTTCTGCGGTGGGCCGAGATCCAGCGGTGGCAGCTCGATCTGCGGCACCTCGATCTTGACCTTGTCGAGATCGACGTTGAGGGGCTTGTCAAGCAGGCCCGTCACGGTGACTGGGAAGATGATCACGAGCATCACCATGATCAGCTGGAGGCCGATCCAGGGCATCGCGCCCCAGTAGATGTCGGAGCTCTTCACTTCCTTCGGCGCCACGCCGCGCAGGTAGAACAACGCAAAGCCGAAGGGCGGATGCAGGAACGAGGTCTGCATGTTCACGCAGAGCATCACGCCGAACCAGATCAGCGCCGCGTCCGGTCCCACCACGGGGGCGAGGATCTTCTGCGCGATCGGCGCGATCATCGGCAGGATGATGAAGGCGATCTCGAAGAAGTCGAGGAAGAAGGCCAGGAAGAAGATGAAGAGGTTGATGAAGATCAGGAAGCCCCAGACGCCGCCGGGCAGCGAGGTCAGGAGGTGCTCGAGCCAGACGCCGCCGGATACGCCGAGGAACACCACGGAGAAGCAGGTCGAGCCGATCAGAATGAAGGTGACCATGCAGGTGAGGCGCATGGTGGACTGGTAGCCCTGCGTGATCAGGTCGCGCAGGTCGGGGATGCGCGCGGCCCGGATGCAGATCCACGCCACCGCCAGATAGGTAAGGGCGAAGGCGAGCTTGAAGATCAGATTCTCGCTGTACATCATCGCGATGATGGTGCCGATGCCGGCAGCGATCACACCGAGGATCAAGATCTTGCGGTCGGTCGAGGTGAAGTCCTTGTGGTGGATCGCGGCGAGCACGATGGCGCCGACGGCACCCATCGCGCCGGCTTCGGTCGGCGTGGCAAGGCCCATCATCATGGTGCCGAGCACGACGAAGATCAGCACGGCCGAGGGGATGATGCCCATCAGGCACTTCTTCCACAGCGGCCAGCCGGTCAACGTGCGCGCCTCCTTCGGCACCGGCGGCACGTGGCCCGGCTTGATCAGGCCGAGGATGAAAGTGTAGCCGGCGAACAGCATGATCTGGAACACCGAGGGGCCCCAGGCGCCGAGATACATGTCGCCGACCGACTTGCCGAGCTGGTCGGCGAGCACGATCAGCACCAGCGAGGGCGGCACCAGCTGCGTGATCGTGCCGGAGGCCGCGAGCACGCCGGTGATGTAGCGCATGTTGTAGCCGTAGCGGATCATCACCGGCATCGAGATCAGCGCCATGGCGATCACCTGCGCGGCCACCGTGCCGGTGATGGCGCCGAGGATGAAGCCGACGATGATGACGGAATAGCCGAGACCACCGCGGATCGGGCCGAACAGCTGGCCCATCGAATCCAGCATGTCCTCAGCCAGCCCGCATCTCTCCAATATGGCGCCCATGAAGGTGAAGAACGGGATCGCGAGCAGGAGCTCGTTGGAGAGCACGCTGCCGAACACGCGGCCGGGAATCGCCTGGAGGAAGTTGAGATCGAAGAAGCCGAGATGGATGGCGAGGAAGCCGAAGGAAAGGCCGACGGCCGCCAGCGTGAACGCGACGGGGAAGCCGATCAGCATCGCCAGAACCAGGCCGCCGAACATCAACGGCGGCATCATCTCCAGCGTAATCATTGGGTCGGCCTCTCGTACTTGGCGTCGATCGTCACATAGCCCTGGAGAGCCGCGATACGCTTGATGACTTCGGAAACACCCTGGAGCGCCAGCATCACGAAGCCGGCGGGGATCACGAACTTGATCGGCCAGCGGATCAGGCCGCCGGCATTGGCCGACGTCTCGCCGACGCTATAGGCCTGCATGAAGAACGGCCAGGACAGATAGGCAAGCAGGAGACAGGAGGGGATCAGGAAGAACAGCGTGCCGATCATGTCGAGCCAGAGCTGGCCCCGCTCGGACAAGGTCAGGTAGAAGATCTCGACCCGCACATGCTCATTGCGCTTGAAGGTGTAGGCCGAGCCGAACATCACGAGGATGGCGAACATGTACCATTGCAGCTCCAGCCAGCCGTTCGACGAGTCGTTGAAGGCGTAGCGGATCATGGCGTTGGCCGCGCTGACCAGGCACGCCAGGAGCACGAGCAGGTTACAGACGTACCCAATCTTTTCGTTGAGGGCGTCGATGGCGTTGCTGAGCGCCAGCAATGGACGCATCTTACTTTCTCTCCGTCGCGGCCTAACACTTCACGGGAGGCTTCAGCACACATCGCTCGGCTCGCGTGCAAGATGCACACGACCGCACGGATTGCATTCCGGAGCGATTGCGGCGTCAGTCCTCCCCTCGTGCCTTGCCGTCTTGACCGCGACCGCCAACGGGCGGGCCGGCTTATGTTGCCGGGCAAGCAAAGGCGGTCGCACCAAATCAGTGGCTTCACGTGCCGTCAATCGGAAAATGGACAAATTGACGCGCCGTCAAAAGCTTAGGTTAGCGGGGAGGGGCCGATCTTCAGCCGCCGGTGACGCTCATGTGCCTGGAGACGCTGGGGCGGTTGTGGCGGCGGTCGATGATGAAATCGTGGCCCTTGGGCTTCAGCCCGATGGCGCGGTCGATCGCATCCGCAAGCAGCATATCGTCGTCCGACGCACGCAGAGGTTTGCGCAGATCGGAGGCATCCTCGTGGCCGAGGCAGGTGTGCAGCGTGCCGGTGCAGGTAATGCGCACCCGGTTGCAGGATTCGCAGAAATTATGGGTCATCGGCGTGATGAAGCCGAGCTTGCCGCCGGTCTCCGCAATGCTGACATAGCGCGCCGGGCCGCCGGTGCTTTCGGCGAGGTCCGTCAGCGTGAATTGCTGGGAAAGGCGCGCGCGCACCAGCGACAGCGGCAGATACTGGTCGATCCTTCCCGCGCCGATCTCGCCCATCGGCATGACCTCGATCAGCGTCAGGCCCATGTTCTTGCCGTGCGCCCAGCGCATCAGCTCGGGAAGCTCATCCTCGTTGAGGTTCTTCAGCGCCACCGCGTTGATCTTCACAGCGAGTCCTGCGGCCCGCGCGGCCTCGATACCTTCCAGCACCTTGTCGATCTCGCCCCAGCGGGTGATCTCGCGAAACTTCCTGGGATCGAGCGTGTCGAGCGAGACGTTGATGCGGCGCACGCCGCAATCGGCAAGCTCCCGGGCATACTTTGCCAGCTGCGTGCCGTTGGTGGTTAGCGTCAGCTCGCCGAGGGCGCCGCTCGACAGGTGGCGCGACAGCGAGCGCACCAGCGTCATCACGTTGCGGCGGACCAGCGGCTCGCCGCCGGTGAGCCGCAGCTTCCTCACGCCCTTGGCGATGAAGGCCGAGCAGAGCCGGTCGAGCTCCTCCAGCGTCAACAGGTCCGCCTTGGGCAGGAACGTCATGTCTTCCGACATGCAGTAGAAGCAGCGCAGGTCGCAGCGGTCCGTGACCGAGACACGCAAATAGCTGATGGTCCGCCCGAACGGATCGGTCATGGCGCTCGACAGCGCTGCGCGGGGATTCGCGGAAGATCCGTTCATACCAAATGCCTTGTCACTGACGGCGACGGGCGCATCTTTGCTTCAACGGTGCCCTCGAAGCAATCTAAGCATCGCGGTGCCTGAGGACAATTGGGGGCGATAACGGAGGTCAGCGCTTGCCCGCGTTCGGATCGGGGAAGGGCGAGTCTCCAGCGGCCGGTGCGGCTGTTGCGGGCGCGGCTGCGGCCGGTTTCGGCTTCTTCGGCCGGTGCGGCTTCCTCACCGGCTTGGGCGGGGTGGCCGGCTGGAGTTCCGCAAACACCGGATTCGGATCGGTGGTGACCGAGGCGGGCGTGGCGAGATCGCCGGGGTTCTTGATGATGTTCACCGGGATGCTCGCCGGCTGGTACTTGGGCAGCGCGAAAGCAACCGTGAACGGGGCATCGGGGGCGGGAACGGAGACCGAGCAGGGGGTCTTGCAGCCCGGGCCGAGCGAGGTCCTGGCGTCAGCCCCCGGAGGGTTGGATTCGAGCTGGACCTGCACCGTCGGCGGCGCCGACTTGAACATGTCCCAGGACATTGAGGAGCAACCACCAAGACTTGTTGCCCCCAGGAGACTCGCTCCCGCTAACGCAATCGCGCTGACACGACGCATGACCATCCACTTCTACTGCGACGAACCGCCACATCCCCGACCGACCTTAGGAGCGTCGTTTGGGGCAGGCAACCGGCGGGATGCGCATAGTTAATAGTTGGTTAACGCGGGGTATCTTCAGGATTTTTGTGGAATTTCAGTGGCTTGCCGAGGTTCGCGCCGTCATCAGGCTATGGGCTGCGGCCGGCAGGTCGCGCATGTGATGGATCAGCCGGTCCGGCTTCAGCTCGGCGATCGGCACGTCCGTGTAGCCGAAGCTGACCCCGATCACGGGCACCCCGGCGCGCCGGGCCACGCCGACATCGGTTCCGGCATCGCCGACCATGATGCTGGCTTTGACCTCTCCGCCGGCGCGGGCCACCGTTTCCCGGAAAATGGCCGGATCCGGCTTCTGGACGCCAAAGGTGTCGGCGCCGCAGATCGCCGCGAAGCGGCGGCTGAGGTCGAGCTGGTCCAGCAGGCGCTTGGACAGCCATTCCAGCTTGTTGGTGCAGACCGCAAGGCGATGGCCTTGCGCCGCAAAATGGTCGAGCGCGGCCTCCAACCCCTCGAAAGGCCGGGATTCGACCGCGATATGCTCGGCGTAATAGGCGATGAAATCCGCCGTCATCCGGTCCATGTCCGAAGGCGTCACGGTGCGGCCCTCGGCCTCCAGGCCCCGCTCGATCAGCTTGCGGGCGCCGGCGCCGATCATGTTGCGGGCCGACTGCATCGGCACGGGCGGCAGGCCTTCGCGGTCGAGCACGTAATTCAGCGCGGTGATCAGGTCGGGCGCCGTATCCACAAGCGTGCCGTCGAGATCGAAGACGATGGTGTGAGGGGAGGTCATGGTCCAAGCGCTATCGGTCCGGCCCTGCCGGCGCAAGGGGCGACGCCATAAGATCAGCTTATAGGCCTGTTCCCGCGCGGAAAACGAGGCTACATAGGCCGCCGCAAGCGGCCACGATCGGCGGCGCATTCGTGACTTCAAAGGCGGGCGCAAACGTGAATATGGACCAGTTGAAACGGCAGGCGGCGGCGCGCGCTCTGGAAGAGGTGCGGGACGGCATGCAGCTCGGGCTCGGCACCGGCTCGACCGCCAAGCATTTCGTCGAGTTGCTCGGCGAGCGCGTCGCGGCCGGGCTCAAGGTGATCGGCGTGCCGACCTCCGAGGCGACGCGCCTCGATGCGGAGCGCTGCGGCGTGCCGCTGACCACGCTCGACGAGATCGACCATCTCGACATCACCGTCGACGGTGCCGACGAGATCGATCCCGAGCTCAACCTGATCAAGGGCGGTGGCGGTGCGCTGCTGCGCGAGAAGATCGTGGCGGCCGCATCGGATCGCATGATCGTGATTGCCGACGACACCAAATGGGTGCCGACGCTCGGCCGCTTCCCGCTGCCGATCGAGGTCATCCCGTTCGGGCTCGGGGCGACGCGCCGGGCGATCGAGACGGCATTTGCCGCCTGCGGCGTTTCCGGGCAAATGGCGGTCCGCAAGGCCAAGGGCGGGGCGGAGGACAGCCACGTTTTCGTCACCGATGGCGGCCACTGGATCCTCGATGCCCAGCTCGGACGAATTGTCGATCCGCCCGGCCTCGCCAAGGCGTTGAGCGTGATCCCAGGCGTGGTCGAGCATGGGTTGTTCATCGGCTTGGCCAGCTCGGCTGTTCTGGCGGGTGGCGAGGGAATTCGCGTGATTGAACGGCGAAAGCCGAAAGGAGACTAGGAATGAAGAGCGTTTTGAAGTTGCTGCCCGCTGCGGGCCTTGCCTTGGGGCTGGCTTTTGGCGCGGTCCCGGCCGCGGCACAGCAAGCAGCCGCGCCCAAGGCCTCGCCCGCGGCGATCGCGTCGGCCAGGGAAATCCTGAGCATGAAGAACGCCACCGCGATGTACGCGAACGCGGTGCCCGGCATGGTCGAGAAGGTCAAGGCGACGCTGATCGGACAGAACCTCAACTACCAGAAGGACCTCAACGAGCTGGCGCCGGTCGTGGCGCAGCAGCTGGCCGGCCGCGAGAAGGAGATCGGCGAAGGCATGGCGCAGGCCTATGCCGCCCAGTTCAGCGAGCAGGAGCTCAAGGACCTCGTCACCTTCTACAAGTCGCCGCTGGGCAAGAAGCTGATCGAAGCCGAGCCGCGCGCCATCGACCAGAGCATGAAGGTCATGAATTCGTGGGCACAGAGTTTCTCCGAAACCATTGCGAGCGCGTTTCGCGCCGAGATGAAGAAGCGCGGCAAGGAAATGTGACGAGGACGCGGGGCAGGAAGGTCGGAGTGGACAATGGCTGAATTCGACGTCGACCTTTTCGTCATCGGCGGCGGCTCGGGCGGCGTGCGCGCCGCCCGCATCGCGGCCGGCCACGGTGCCCGCGTCACGATCGCGGAAGAGTACCGCATGGGCGGCACCTGCGTGATCCGCGGCTGCGTGCCGAAGAAGCTGTTCGTGATCGGCTCGCATGTCCGTCACGAGATCGAGGACGCCGCCGGCTTCGGCTGGACCATCCCGTCCATGAGCTTCGACTGGGCGACGCTGATCGCCAACAAGGACAAGGAGATCGCGCGGCTGGAGGCGGCCTACACGACGAATGTCGAAAAGTCCGGCGCGCAGATCGTCAAGAGCCGTGCGGTGATCGAGGACAAGCACACCGTCCGCCTGCTCGAGAACGACAAGAAGATTACCGCAAAGTACATTTTGATCGCCACCGGCGGCGCACCCAACCACGGCGCCTCGATCCCCGGCATCGAGCACGTGATCTCCTCCAACGAGGCGTTTCACCTCAAGAAGCTGCCGAAGCGGATCGTGATCCAGGGCGGCGGCTATATCGCCCTGGAATTCGCTGGCATCTTCGCGGGCTACGGCTCCGACGTCACCGTGATCTACCGCGGCGACAACATCTTGCGCGGCTTCGACGAGGATGTCCGCGCCCATGTCCGCAGCGAGATGGAGAAGCAGGGGATCACCATTCTCACCGGCTGCACGGTGGCGAGGGTCGATCGCCATGGCGAGGAATTCACCACGCACCTGTCGAACGGCTCGAGCGTGGCGTCCGACCAGGTGATGTTCGCGATCGGCCGCCATCCGGCCGTCGCCAATCTCGGCCTGGAGAAGGCCGGCGTCGCCATCAATCCGAAGAACGGCGGCATCGCGGTCGACCATTTTTCCAAGAGCTCGGTCGACAGCATCTATGCGATCGGCGACGTCACCCATCGCCACAATCTGACGCCGGTCGCGATCCGCGAGGGTCATGCGTTCGCCGACACCGTGTTCGGCAAGCGCGAGGTGAAGGTGGATCATTCCTCTATCCCGACTGCGGTGTTCTCGCAGCCGGAGGTCGGCACCGTCGGTCTGACCGAGACCGAAGCGCGCGCGCAGTTCAGCCACGTCGACATCTACAAGACGACGTTCCGTCCCATCAAGGCGACGATGTCCGGCCGCGACACCCGTGTTCTGATGAAGCTCGTCGTCGACGGCTCATCCGACCGCGTGCTCGGCTGCCACATCGTCGGTGACGCCGCCGCCGAGATCACCCAGGCGGTCGCGATCGCGGTGAAGATGAAGGCGACCAAGGCCGATTTCGACGCGACAATTGCGCTGCATCCGACCGCCGCCGAAGAGCTCGTCACCATGCGCACCCCGACCGCGCGCCACGTGCGTCAGGCGGCGGAGTAGGGGTGTTAGGCGGCCTCCGCGGGGCCGCCTTGATTCGTTGTCGACGCTTCGACGCGGGCCTGGCCTGCGGCGCCAATTGAGAAGCGGTTTCTCGGGATCGCGCTCTGGCGAATGTCGGGTGAGGCACCATATTCAGGATATCGCTTGCACAGACACCACAGGCGCCGGTGACAGAGAGACGCTGCCGCGCTCCCGCCACAAACAGGAGGCGCGCAATGAACGTCTTGCTTTATCCTCTGCACCTTTGCCGCAAGTTCGAACGTCACTGGAGCCCGAAGGTGATTCAGGACGACGGCCAATCGCCGCCGTCGCAAAGAACGGACGGCTGTACCGCCTGCGGGCGGCTCGTCATGGTTCCCGTGCACTCGACCTATTTGCCCACCGGGAAACTCATCAATCAGTGGCGGTGCCCGGTGTGCCGGAACGCCTGGCAGTCCTCTGCAGATCCTGCGAGCAGCACGGATCTCGAAGCGAGCCGGTCCGAGCATCTTCGCGAGAACGCCGGACATTGCCTCACCCTCGAAGGCACTGCTTCCGACGACACAGCGCGCCAGCAGTTCAGGCGCATGGGCGATGCCTGGCTCGCTCTCGCGGACACGCAGGATTGGCTCGACGGCGTGACGCGGCCGGTCTCGCGACCTTCGCCGCGAGGCGCGCAAGCCTGATCCCTTCGACCCTCCCGATGCACCCCAAGGGCATTTGTCATGATTGAGACGCGCAACCGCTTGGGCTCAACGGTCGATCATTGCGCTAAATGAGATCTCGACGGCCCGCTCCGGCGGGCCGTTTTTTGTGCGCTACGCGTATAGATACCCGACCGGCTTGCCTTCGGTGCGCAGGGGACGGACGTCCTTGTGCGTGATGATTTGACCGGCGAGGCCGTCGATCTCGTCGCGCTGCGTCGGGGTCCAGCTGCGAAGGTCGTTCATGCCCTTGAGCAGGCCGAGCCGGAGGACCTGGGTGTTCTCACCGACGCCAATGAGGATGATCGAGCTCTTGCCGGCCGTCACCACGTCGCCGGCAGACAGTTCAAACGTCTCGCCGGACTTGGTCTTGAATTCGGCCGTGCCGCGGATGACGCGATAGATCACGACCTCGCCCTTGGCGAACGAGGTGCCGTCCACCGCCGCCGACGTGCTCTTCGGCAGCAGCGACTGGCCGGGCGGGTCGGTTGCGATGATGTGGCCGGTGACGAGATGCCCGCTCGGCACCTCGATGCCGATATCGCGAACATGGACCGGCATGGCCGATTTGACCGAGCCGTCGGTGAGCGGCTTGAACAGCGCATCCAGCGCCAGCGGGTCCTGAAGCCAGAAGCCTGCATCGGCGGGACGATCATGCAGAGGATGGCTCCAGGCCACGCGTGGCGTCTCGGCCTCGTTGATCTGGCTCGGACCGACGATGGTCGGGTTCGGAAAGGTGGTGGGATCGGTGATGAAGGCTTCGAGGAATTTGCCCGAATAGCCCATCGAGATCGGATCGGGCACCACCGTCTGCGGTGTCTTCAAATTCTCTTCGGTCGACAGGCCCGACCAGGTGTAGAAGAGCTGGCGGTGCACGATCGCGCTTTGCAGCATCACCGCGCCGGGGCCGACACTGTAGAAGCGCCCATCGTAGTCGAAGGTGAATGCGCCCGAGGTGACCAGCACGAGCTGAAAGCCGCCGGGCGGAAGATGAAGATGGAAATCGGTGGGGCCGGTGTCCGGGCGGTAGATCGGCAGATTGGTCGCGACTTCGTGCAGCAGGAAGGTTTCGTTGTTGGCGTGAAAGCCCTCGTTGGCGCGATTGTAGAGGGCTTGCGGCCGGTAGGTCGCCTCAAACTTCGCATTCTTGTCGCGGTCGATCGCAACGAAGTCCTGATCGTTCAGGCGAAGGGGCGTGCCATTCGGACGGGTGAGGCCGGTGAATTTGAGATCGCCCGCAGCATGCACGTTCATGGCATTCTCCGATCTGATCCGCTCGTCCCGGCTGCCCTGGTGGCGAGGGCGGGGACTTGGGCCTGATGTGGCTCTGCGAATTTTGGGCCAGTTCGGTTGCGGGGCAGCAAGCGGCCCCCGCGGCTCCGGATAGCGAGACCGGACAGCAGAAAATCCAGTGGTTCCGCCGAAGGTTAGACCGCGCGTTGCGCGCGATTGACCGACCGTCCTGCCGAACCTCGCGATCTCGCGAAGGTGACCCAGATTGTCTAATTTGTCGGCAAGCCCTGACGGGCAGCGTGCAGGGCATGGCTGCTCCCGCGTGCAACCGCGGAACGCATTCGGCTCGGCGGGATTAGGCGTCCTAGGTTGCCTTTTTGAACCGAGACAGCAGTTCTCGTCCGGCGCTAACCCGGGAGTTTCCATGCAAGACGGCTACGCAAGGCCGCAGGAGGCCGCCCGCTACATTGCGGAGATCTGCACCGAGCTGCGCGAGATCGCGCATACGGCCGGACTTTCATTCCTGGCTCACCTGCTCAGCATGGTGATCCTGCAAGCCGGAAGGCATTGCAGCACCGAGGCACAGGAATTCCGTAAGACGTCCGAAGCCGCTCATTCGAACGACTGAAGCGCGCTGCGCTCGGGCTTGCCGGAGGGGCTGTCCGCCCACTTCGCCATTTCCATGGTTCGCGCATCGACACCTTCGCACCAGAAGCAGCTTGATTCTGTCGCGCCCTTCTCGGACAGGATGGGCACCAGGCCGCGGCCACAGCCGGCGCAACAGGTGATGTCGGTCATGCGTTTCTCCAAGACACTGTACAGGACTCTGTACAAGACACGGCAAATTCCGGAATGCCGTTATCGTTCCCAAGGCTTGCGCGGAGGCTATGCCGATGCAGAAGCGGTGCGTCCCGCCGGAGCGCTCGTCCCTGATATCGTCGATGTAGCAATCCATTGTGACACGGCCGCGATGTCGTTGCCGCTTTCACGGTAGGCGCGAAGCTGGAATTCCGCCGAGCTGCCGCGTTCCACGATGGTGCGGCAATGCTCGACCTCGGACGCGCAATTCAACGCATCCGCGTCCTCGGCGATGCCGTCGATCAGGCGGGAGAGCAGTTCCGAGATGGTGACCGGCCCGTCCTTCGAGGCAAAGATGCAATCGGTGCCGTAGCGCTGGGCGCGCCATTTGTTCTCGACCGCGATCGCGCGCTCGACAACCGTGACCTCTCTCGACAGATGGGGCCGCCGATACAGACGCCGCGTCAGGCAGCGATAGAGCGAGGCAATGGCAACGGCGTCGTCGACGAAGGTGCAGGTGTCGGGCGCGCGAAGCTCGAGGGTCGGATGCTTCATGGAAGGGCGCATCGCCCACCAGATGTGACTCTCGTCGGGGATCACGCCGGAGCGCTGCAAGGCGCCGACATACTCGTCGTAATCATACCTGCTCTCGAACAGTTCGGGCAGGCCGGTGCGCGGCAGCTCGGAATAGGCCGCCAGGCGGTAGCCCTTCAGGCCCGTCTTGTGCGAGTTCCAGAACGGGGAGGACGCCGACAGCGCGATGAACAGCGGCAGATGCGGCAGCATCGCGCGCATCACCGCCATGCGCTTCTCGGGATCGGGCAGCTGGACGTGCACATGCATGCCGCACATCATGTTGCGGTGGCCGATGCTGCGCAGATCCTCGATCATCTCCTCGTAGCGCGGCTTCGGGCTCGGTTGTGACATGCGCCAGACGGCGGTCGGATGCGTGCCGCAGGCCATGATCACGAAGCCGTACTGGGCGGCAACGTTGGCGACTTCGCGGCGGAGAAAGCGGAGCTCCTCGCGCGCGTCGTTGACGTCGACATGAACGTTGGTGGCGACCTCGAGCTGGGATTGCAGCATCTCCCGCATGGCCTGGCCGCCGGTCGACCAGTTCGCGGACTCGAACAGCTCGTTGGGAGTCTGGATCGCAACCTCCAGGCTGCGCCGATCGGCGAGGAAATATTCCTCCTCGATGCCGAATGAATATTCTGCGGCCTTGCCGCGACCGCCGGCCGAGCGAATGACGAGGTGCTGCTTGTCGTCGGAGGAATCGAGACGCAGCAATTTCAAAACGTCCGAAGTAAATGTCATCGTGCCACCCGGCGAAGGCATTACCTGCGGACAATAATCCTCCTGGCGGGGGCGGGTTCCGCGTCGGACCCGCTGGAAATTGCAAGGTTGAACGGAACAATTTTCGCACTTTCGGACGCGCGCGCGATCAGGGCGTGATTCGGCGGCACCTCCGTCCAGTCCGATTCCTTGTCGAACGGCTCGGACACGACGATGACCTGGCCACCGGCCTCACGGAAATAGAGCGTGTTGGCGGCATCGTTGACCGCAACGCGAAACGCATAGAGATCCCTGCCGTTGGCGATCGCGCTGGTGAAGCGCAACCGCTCGCGAAGCTGGCCTTCGTTGACGAGACCGACAAGCGATTGCAGTACGGCTTGCGTTGCTCGAAGCGGGTCGTTGTCGAGGCCGGCGCCCATGATGGCGAGGAACACGGCTTCGGAGTCGGTCGTCCCCAATCGCGACGGATAATAGGCATCCGGGATCAGCGCCTCGACCTTGCGCCGCAGCCGGTTCCAGCTGCCGACGAATCCGTTGTGCATGAACATCCACTGACCGCAGGCGAAGGGATGACAATTCTGCCGCGTCACCGCCGTGCCGGTGGCGGCGCGCACATGGGCGAAGAAGAGGTGCGAGCGCAGATGACGGCAGAGGTAGCGCAAGTTTTCATCCGACCAGGCGGGGCGCGTTTCACGGTAGAGGCCCGGCTCCGGATGCTCGCCATACCAGCCGAGCCCGAACCCGTCGCCATTCGAGCCCGCGGTGGACTGGAGCGAGCGGATGCTTTGCGCGATCAGCGAATGCTCGGGCTCGGTGACGTAAGGTTCGAACGAGGTGGTCTCGCCCCGGTATGCGATCCAGCGGCACATGCAGGTTCCAGTCGGGCAGTGGATGCGTCGTGAGGTGCACCAACAAGCCTGATGGCAGGATGGTTCCCATCACCCCTACATGCGAATCAGGACGCCGCCGCCGACCTCCATCTGTCGCAAATGTGCTGAGACCTGTGCGCACGCCAATCTGCATCCAAATCGAATTGTTAGCTCGTTGGACGTTGTTAGACGTTGCGAGGGGAGCCTTGCCGCCGGAGTTCTGCATCATCAGATGAGGGCGTCGGACAGTTTCATTCAGGATCGGAGACCGAGATGGATGATCGAGCCAGATTGGCGGCGCTCCGGAGCCATTGGGATGCGTCGGACGCGAACGATTTTGAGGCCGAGCACGACATCTATCGCGAGGATGCCGTGCTCGACTACCCGCAGTCGGGCGAGCGCATCCATGGCCGCCGGAACATTCAGGAGAGCCGTTTCGTGCAGCCGAATAGCAAGCGCTTCACGGTCCGGCGGATCATCGGCGGCGGCGATCTCTGGGTGAGCGAATTCGTGCTGACATATGACGGCGTGCCGTCCTACGTCGTGAGCATCATGGAATTCCGCGACGGACTGGTGGCACACGAAACGCAATATTTCGGCGACCGGTTCGATCCGTCACCCTCGCGCGCGCATCTTGTCGAGCGGGTGAATTGAAGGGGGCGACGCTGTCGCCGACACTCCGTCATTGCGAGCGCAGCGAAGCAATCCAGAGTCTTTCCGCGGAGGGATTCTGGATTGCTTCGCTGCGCTCGCAATGACGGCGTTGACGTAGTTGCGTGCCCAAACGAGGCTCCCGTGCCCCGGACGCAGCGCAGCGCTTCTTCAGCGGTGCGCTGCGGAGCCGGGGCCCATGCAGCGGCGAATGCGTGGCTGTCTGGGTCCCGGCTCTGCGCCGCAACGCTGAAGGCGTTGCAGCGCGTCCGGGACATGAGACAATCAGCAAAGCTGCTTAACCAAATCCGGCACCATGGAACCGATGCGGCGGCTGGTCGCAGTCGCCTCGCCTTGATTCCGACAGGCCCATCTTTATCTGTGAGCAGAACAAGAATCCGGGCCCCTCTGGCGAGGCCGCCGACGAATGTCGGCCAACCTCGCGATGTCGGATGACCTGTCCCGCGCGAATGCGATGGATCGGCCGATCGTCGGGCCTTCTCTGTTTCCCTCCGGCCCAATCGTCCCCATCGCAGCTCCGCGCGGCCATCTCGCAACGTTGAGGAGCATCGATGTCTGACGCCAAAAACTCCAACCCGATCGCACTTGAGATTGCCGAACCGTCCAGCCTCAATGAGCAGGCTGCGGCGGCGCTGATCATCGCCGGCGCGCTTGTCGCGGTCGCCGACCGGCGTGTCTCGCCGGTCGAGCGCGACGAGGTGATCCGCTTCATCAGGGATCGCGGTTTGGCGCCGCATATCGGCGACGACCGATTGTTCGCGATGTTCGACGAGCTGGCGGAACGTTTGGAGGAGCCGGACTTTGCCAATGTGGTGATCGACACGCTGCGGCCGGTCTCGAACATGCCGCTCTCGTCCCATCTGATGGAGCTGTCGGAGCGCGTTGCGGCCGCGGACGAGGACGTGCATCCCCATGAGGTGCAGGCGATCAAGCTGCTGCGGCTGCTGACGTTGGTATTGCCGCGCGCCAAGCAGGTCGGACCGGGTGCGGCAGGCACCCTCCCAAAGGAGTGAGCATGAGCGCGACATCGGACGAGCATACGACCGGAACCGCGGGCACCACCGGCCAGATAGCCGGCGGTGATCCGCGCCTCGACAGGCTCGTCCATCGTCTGCCGCCCCGCATGGGCGACACCGTCACCTATCTGCTCAAGCCGTCCAGCCGCTGGGTGAGGATCCCCTCCGGCGCGCTGCTCATCGTCGGCGGCGTGTTCTCCTTCCTGCCGGTGCTCGGCGTCTGGATGCTGCCGCTCGGTCTCGCATTGCTCGCCGAAGACGTGCCTGCGCTGCGCTCCGCCCGCTCGAAGGTGTTCGACTGGATCGAACGCCGCAAGCCGCAATGGTTCGAACCGTCCGCACCGAAAATTGATCAATCATGACTGAGTTCATCACCGCCGACGCGCTGTCGGCGCTGCTCCAGGTTGTCCTGATCGACCTCGTGCTCGCCGGCGACAACGCCGTCGTCATCGGCCTTGCCGCTGCCGGCCTGCCGGCCGGGCAGCGCCGGCGCGCCATCGTCGTCGGTATCGTCGCGGCCACGGTCTTGCGCATCGTCTTTGCCGGCATCGCGACCCAGCTCTTGCAGGTGATCGGCCTCCTGCTCGCCGGCGGCGTGCTGCTGCTCTGGGTGTGCTGGAAGATGTGGCGCGAATTGCGCGAGCAGGCCGGGCACGGCAGCGCGCTTGCGTTCAGCCATGGCGGCGGAAGCGCGGCATCGGCGCCGCGAAAGACCTTCGGCCAGGCCGCCTTGCAGATCGTCGCCGCCGACGTCTCGATGTCGCTCGACAACGTGCTCGCGGTCGCGGGCGCGGCGCGTGAGCATCCCTACATCCTCGCGTTCGGACTGTTGCTGTCGGTCGCGATGATGGGCGTCGCCGCCGATCTGCTCGGCCGGGTGTTGCAGAAGCAGCGCTGGATCGCCTATGTCGGTCTCGCCATCATCGTCTACGTTGCCTTCGAGATGATCTATCGCGGCTCGCTCGAGCTCGCGCCCGTCATCGCGAGTCTCTGAGGCGACGATTCCTGCCTGCAATCCGGAGTGATCCATGACGTCTGAACCCAAGGCAGCTTCGGCGGCGCCCGTGCCGCCGCCGGCGATCGGCCTGGTCGCCCAGCTGATCTTCGGCTCGCGCTGGCTGCAGGTGCCGCTCTATGTCGGCCTCATCATCGCACAGGGCGTCTACGTGCTGCTGTTCCTCAAGGAGCTCTGGCACCTGGTCCTCCACTCGTTCGACGCCAGCGAGCAGCAGATCATGCTGGTCGTGCTCGGACTGATCGACGTCGTCATGATCTCGAACCTGCTGGTGATGGTGATCGTCGGCGGCTACGAGACCTTCGTCTCGCGGCTGAACCTGAGCGGCCATCCCGACGAGCCGGAATGGCTCAGTCATGTCAACGCCAGCGTGCTCAAGATCAAGCTTGCGATGGCGATCATCGGCATCTCCTCGATCTCGCTGCTGCGGACCTTCATCGAGGCAGGAAATCTCGGCACCACGCGCAGCAATTTCACCGAGACCGGCGTGATGTGGCAGGTCTTGATCCACCTGACCTTCATCATCTCGGCGATCGGCATCGCCTGGGTCGATCGCCTCAGCGAGAGCGGTCACCGCAAGGAAGTGGGGCACGGCTGAGCGCGGCGCAGCGCGTTTGACCGAAGCTGTCTCAGAGGTACGGGCTCTCGTCCTTGAAATCACGGGCCTGCGCCAGCGTCCCGGACGGCATCTCGCCGAACGTCGCCTTGTAGAGTTTCGAGAATTCGCCCATGTGCCAGAAGCCGTTCGCGAGCGCCGCGGCCTTCACCGTCATTCCGTCACCTCCGGTGATGAGCTGCGCGCGGGTCGACCACAGCCGCTTCAGCCTGAGATAGTAATGCAGGCTGACGCCATGCACGGCCTGTGTCGCGCTCTGGAGCGTGCGGACGGAGACGCCGAGCGCATTTGCGAGGTCGCCGCTGTACAGCGGGATGCCGCCGGACAGCGTGGCCGCCTCGTCCAGCCGTGCGACCAGCTTGCAATGCTTGTCGTACGACCCGCGCCGGAGATGTCGAGCGTCAATGGGGGCAAGGGCGGCATCGAGCCCCGCGAGAAGCCTTTCCTGGATCGGCCGGTCGATGGCTTCGAATTGCCTGGGATCGTTGCAGCGCGAGGCCAGGCAGAACATGTCGAGAATGGCCGCGCGCACGCGCGCCATCGTGTCGGCGTTGAGGCGCGTGAATTCGAGCCCGGTGTCGTAGTCCGCCCAGCCGCGATGGCGCATGTCGGAGTTGAAGCGCAGCATCAGATAGGTGTTGGCGTGATGCTCGACCGCCTCGGTGGGCACCTTGCCGCGCACGATTCCGATCATCGAATTGTCGATCTCGCGCCCGTTCGCGATCGAGTGGGAGGCGAGCGGGATGACGAGGCCGACGCCGTGATCGGTGCCGATGTTGGCCTGAAGGCGCCGGGCGAAGGTCCGCTGCAGCACGAACAGACCATCCTGGAGCGGCAGGATGGCGCGGTGCAGCGAGACCTCGCGCGGCTCGAGCGGCGTGCTGATGCCGCCGCCCAAAACCTCGCTCGGACGAAAGGATTCGAAGTCGCTGTAGCGCTCGATGCTCAGGACTCGCGACGGCTTGAGCCAACGTACCGGCATCTCGGGATCCCAGTGACCTCAGGCGTTCGGCGTGTGCCGGCGCGTCCTCGATCTCGCGGGCGCGACATCGGCCGGGAATGCTGCCGGAGCAACCTTGCTTCAGGCAAGTCCGCAAGACCACGGGTCGCGTGGTCGCATCCACGCTGCGCCGGCTTGGCGGCGGCGCCGCGACGTCACGACGTCTGCGGATAGGCCGCGTTCTCGCGCCGCTCGCGCTCGCCCAGCTCGCGCACCAGCTCCTGGAGAAAGGATTCGATGAAGGCGGGCAGGGTGCGCTCGGCGCGAACATAGATGCCGAGGTCGGACCAGACCGGGCTGCCGGCGTTGTCGAGCGGCAGGAAGACGAGCTGGCTGTCGCGCGACAGCCGGCCGATGCCGAGCTGGGTCTGGAAGGCGACGCCGACGCCGCGTGCGGCGAGCTCGCGCATCAGGTCGATCGAATTGGCCTGGATCGCCGGCTCCGGGGTCTCGGAGAGCTGTGCGATCAGCGGCTGGAGCAGATGATAGATCGACAGCTCCGGCAGCGCATTGATGACGGGGAAGGCGAGGCATTGCTCCAGCGTCACCGTCTTGCGGCGCGCCAGCGGATGCTCGCGCGACACCACCGCGCCGAGGCGAAACCGCTTCAAGGCGACCTGCCGCAAGTCCGGCGGATGGCGGAGCGCCATGGCGATGCCGATGTCGGCCTCGCCGCGGCTGAGGGCCTCCAGCACGTCCGACGATCCCTTCACCTCGGTGGTGAAGCTGACGCGGCGGGCGCGGCCGCGATGTGAGGCGATCAGGTCCGGCAGCACCGATTCCGTCAGCGACTCGATGCAGGCGATGCTGACGGTGCCGCGCCAGGTGCCCGACAGGGACGCGACGTCCGAGCGGAAGCGGTCGAGGTCCTGGAGCACGTTCATGACATGCCGGGCCAGCATCTCGCCGACCGTCGTCAGCGTCAGCCCGCGCGCATTGCGCTCGAATAGCGGTGATCCAACCTCTTGCTCTAGCTTGAGAATCTGGCGGCTGACCGCCGAGGAGGCGACGTTCAGGACGCGTGCCGCGGCCCGGATCGAGCCGGTGCGGCGGACGGCGTGGAAATACTGGATGGCCGGTGAGTGAAATCGCATGGGTCCCCCGGCACGGACTATAGCCGTTGCCGAAACGGCATCAACATGTACGAAATTCTCTGCTTTTCGAGAGCGCTGGTCCCCCCTAGGTTCGCCGCCGGCTCGGCCAGGCCCCAATGGGGGCCGCCGGGCCTGCGCAACGACGCGCCAGGGGATTTCGGGGTGAACGAGAACATCGCTTGCGAGCTGGAGCACGGGCCGGACACCCGTCTGGTCGATCGCCGCCGGGCGGCCGCCTATGTCGGCGTCACCGCCGGCCGTTTCGAGCAGTTGGTGCGCGACAACGTCGTGCCGCCGCCGGTCATGGTGGACAACAAGCGGCGCTGGCCGATCGCATTGCTCGATGTCGCCAAGGACGCGGTGGTCGGCAGCATGCCGTGCCTTCCTGAGGTCATGGTCGATGTCGCGACCGAGGCGCGCCCCTGCGAGCGCGATCCGGCGCCGGCCTTGCACGAACTGCCCGACCAGGCGTGGTTCGAGCAGCGCGCGCGGTTCGTGCAGCGCGTCCGTCGCTCGCTGCTCTCGGGCAACGAGATCCGTCTCCTGCGCGAGTTCAAGCTGCTCAAGCAGAACCAGATCAGCATGTTCGGCTACTACGGCAGTTTCGAAGCGCTGATGGTGCGCGGCTACATCGTCGAGATCGACCGCAAGCCGCCGTCGAGCCGTCCGCTGGTGACCTATCGCCTGACCGATCGCGGCGAGCAGGTGGTGGCGGCGCTCAAGGACGAGCCGGCGATCTGAGCGGACGTGCCTATTTGAGAACCCGGGCACCATCTTGTCGTCGATGAGAAGATTGTAGTCACTCTTCGAGCCTCGTTATATTCAACCATATATCACGCTTCCGCCGGCCAGGCCATGGCGGCCGGTTCGATCAATTCCAGAAAAGTAGGCTGGACGCGGGTGGACTCATCGATATATCGTGACGGATATAGTGAGATGCGTTCCGGGACCGATGATGGAAATCAAGGTGAGGCAGCTCACGACCTGCGAGGTGGCAGCCGATGGCGGTGCGATCTCGCTGGGCTTCGAGGACGTGACGGGCAATACCGCCGCCGTCAGCGTCTCGCTCAACCAGGTCGGCGCCCTGATCATGACGCTGCCGGGATTGCTGGAGACGGCACTGAAGGCCCGCTACGGCGACCAGAGCCTGCGCTATGCCTATCCGCTGGCATCCTGGGTGCTGGAACAATCGACCGACACGACCCAGCGCATCATCACGCTTCAGACCGAGGACGGGTTCAAGGTCCGTTTCTCGATCCCGAAGGCCGAGCAGAGCCTGCTCGGCGAGGCCCTGACGCAGCCGATGCCCGACACGTCGGTGCGGCCGAACTAGCCGCGCTCACGACTTGCGGGAACGGCCGATATCGCTCCTGAGCGCTTCCAGTTCCTTGTGCACCGCGCGCGCGGCGTCGCGCTCGATCTTGCGGTAGCGGGCAACAAGTTTCTCGCCGAATGGAGTCAGCATCGCGCCGCCGCCGTTCTTGCCGCCGGCCTGCGGCTCGACCACGGCATGTCCGCAGATGCGATTGATTTCGTCGACGAGATCCCAAGCGCGCTTGTAAGACATGTCCATGGCGCGGCCGGCCGCCGAGATCGAGCCTTGCTCGCGGATCTGCTCCAGAAGCTCGATCTTGCCGGGCCCGATCCGATCCTCGCCGTCGAGATCGATGCGAAGGCTCAATTGGGGAAGCGATTTGGCGCTCGCGCGCGACATGTTCGGGTCTCGAGGGACAATGAAGGCAGATTGCCACTCTTGCCTGCCGCGGACAAGGTGAGGGCGCCGTATCGAATCAGCGCACGGCGTGCATCTCCAGAAACGCCTTCACGCCGGTCACGGTGCCCGTTTCCGACGGCACGTAGCCGGGCAGGCTGGCGACAGCGGCACGAAAATCGGCGCTGCGCATGATGTCGAGGATGCGCTGCATCGGCTCGGTGTCGAGGAAGGCGCGCTTGCAGACGAAGAAATAATCCTCGGTCACGATGCGAATGAAATCGAGGCCGAAATGCCGGGCGGCCGCCTCGACGCCGAAGCTCGCATCCGCCATGCCGCTCGCGACATAGGCGGCGACGGCGGCGTGGGTGAACTCGATCTGCTGCGCGCCGTTGATGCGGCTTTCGTCGATGCGGTGTGCGGCCAGCAACTGGTCGAACAGCAGGCGCGTGCCGGAATCATGGTCGCGGTTGACGAAGCGGACCTTTGGCCTGGTCAGGTCCTCGATCGTTTCGATGCCAAGCGGATTGCCCCGCGCGACCATCAGCCCCATCTCGCGCGTGACGAAGCTGATGACGCGGTCCTCGCGGGGATCGAGCCATTCGCGCGCGGCCTTGATGCCTTGCGCCCGCAGCGCGCCGTGCGGCAGATGCAGGCCGGAGAGATCGCAGGCGCCCTGCGCCAGCGAGACCAGCGAATGCTGGTTGCTGACATAGCGCAGGTCGACACCGATGCCGGGCTCGCGGTCGAGGAATTCGCGCAGCTTTGCCACCGCAAAGCCGTGGCTGGCGTGCACGCGGATCACCGATGGGCGCTGCTCGAGGAACGGCTTGATCTCGCTTGCCAGCTCCTGTGCCAGGTTTTCCAGCTGCGGCCCGAGCCGTGCCTGCATGCGCTCGCCGGCCCATACCAGCCGCTCGCCGAATGGCGTGAGCCTGGAGCCCTTGCCGCGCTGGGTCTCGACCAGCGGCGTGCCGAAGAACTCCGACCATTGCTCGATCAAATTCCAGACGTGCCGGTAGGAGAGATGCGCGTCGGCGGCCGCGCTCGTGATCTTTCCGGTCTTCCGGATTTCGTTGAGCACGCCGAGCATGACCACCGCCGTGCGCGGACTGCCCTCCTGGCGAAACCGCCAAACTGCCTCGATCTCGATCTGGAGCATGGAATAACCTTATGAAGTGGAGTGCATATGTAAGGTGTGCCATAGGCACACGATATCATATTTACCGCGGCAATCTCTGTCCTAATCTGGCATACCAGAACAGGAGGAAATATGATGTCAGTTGCATATGACTTTGCGCATTCGCCAGCCAGCGAGTTCATGGCCCGGCCGCAGCATCTGCTCATCGATGGCCGCCGCGTCCCCGCAAGCTCCGGCCGCACCTTCAAATCCCTCAATCCCGCGACCGGGCAGGTCATCGCCACCGTCGCCGAAGGCGGCGAGGCCGATGTCGAGCATGCAGTGGCGGCGGCGCGGCGGGCATTCGAGGGCCCCTGGCGCACGATGCGCGCCTCCGAGCGCGGCCAGATCCTGCTGCGCTGGGCCGATCTGCTCAAGGCAAACGCCGAAGAAATCATCGAGCTCGAGTCGATCGATGCCGGCAAGCCGATCTCCGCGACGATGCGCCAGGACTTTCCGGCGGCCCTCGACACGCTGATCTACTACGCCGGCTGGGCCGACAAGATCAGCGGTGACGTCGTGCCCGTGCGTGACGATGCCCTGACCTACACCGTGCGCGAGCCGGTCGGCGTGGTGGCGGCGATCGTGCCGTGGAATTTCCCGTTGATGATCGGCATGTGGAAGCTCGCGCCGGCGCTGGCCTGCGGCTGCACCATCGTGATGAAGCCGGCCGAGCTGACCTCGCTGTCGGCGCTGCGCATCGCCGAACTCGCGCTTCAGGCCGGTCTGCCGGCGGGCGTCTTCAACGTCGTCACGGGCCCCGGCCGCGTCGTCGGCGACGCGCTGGTCAATCACCCCGATCTCGACAAGGTCACCTTCACCGGCTCGCCGGGTGTGGGTCGCGGAATCATGAAAGGCGCGGCCGGCAACTTCAAACGCGTCTCGCTCGAACTCGGCGGCAAATCGGCCAATGTCATCTTCGACGATGCCGATCTCGAAGCAGCCTCGAAAGCCGCTGCCTCCGGCATCTTCTTCAACGCCGGCCAGGTCTGCTCGGCCGGCTCCCGCGTGTTGGTGCAGGAGAGGGCTTATGATGAGGTCGTGGAGCGCCTCGCTGCGCGCGCAAAATCGCTGAAGATGGGCGATACGCTCGATCGCAAGACGGCGCTGGGTCCCGTCATCTCCGAGAAGCAGATGAAGTCGATCCTCGACTATGTCGATATCGGCCGGCAGGAGGGGGCGAGCCTCGTCACCGGCGGGACGCGGGTCGGCGAGGGCGGCTACTTTATCAGCCCCGCGGTGTTCGCCAATGTCGAACACGAGATGCGGATCTCGCAGGAGGAAATCTTCGGCCCCGTCGTCAGCGTCATCAAGTTCAGGGATGAGGCCGATGCTTTGCGGATCGCCAACGGCACCGCCTACAGCCTCGCGGCCGGCGTCTGGAGCCGCGACATCGGCAAGCTCCAGCGTTTTGCCAAGCGGGCCCGCGCCGGCACGGTCTGGATGAACACCTATGGCTACACCGACGTGCGCCTACCCTGGGGCGGCGAACGCGACTCCGGCCTCGGCCGCGAGCACGGCACCGCCGCGCTCGACAATTTCACCGAGCCGAAGGCGGTATGGATGAACTTAGCCGTCTGATTTGGCCGTCTGATACCTCCCGAGCGGCCAAGCCTGGAGCCCGCCTGATCGTCCGGTCAGGCGGGCTCTCTTTTCGAGATCGATAAAATTGTCTGCATTCCGCTCAGCGGCGGCAAACCCTGCGAACAGGAACCACGGCGCCTTAAACCGGAGCTTTGGAACCAACGCGCATCCTGCCCGCAACAGGGCAGGGCATCAGCATGTCAATTCTCAAGGAGATCGTCGCCGCGGTCGCGGGAGTCTACGCACTCCTGATCGTCTGCGACGCATTGTTCGGGGTCGGCGAGGCGCGCTTCGACGACGCCTATTACAGCGCCAGCTTCTACGCGCCGCGGCCAAAGGAATTCCGCTTCGCCGGCGATACGCCGCCGGCGGTGCGCGTCAGCGATGCCTTCGCGCAGTTCGCGCCGGGCGAAGCCAAGCCGAACAGGCGCTACTCGTCGCTGACGACGATCATTCGCTAATTCGAACGGCTCACGTAAGCACATCCATGCGTCGTCCCGGCGAAGGCCGGGACCCATACCGCGGAATCCATCGATTGCGTGAGGTAGAAGTACCGAACGACCAATCTTCGCCAAACTAAATTCGGTGGTTATGGGTCCCGGCCTTCGCCGGGACGACACTGAGGTTGCGGCCAACGCGATACCTCTCACTCGCCCTGGACCCATTCCGCCACGCCGCGCCACAGCGTGTCGCGGTGCTCGGGGCGGAAGAAGCCGAAATGGCCGATCGCCTTGGCGCCGACGTCGGACGGCGTCACCGTCAGCACCTCGGGCTTGATCGCCGTGAACCCGCCAGCGAGCAGCTCGACCGCGGGGCGCGTCGCCCAGGGATCGTCGGAGAAGCACAGCGCGCGCAGCTCGCCCTTGAATTTGGCGAAGTTCTCCAGCGCGGGCAGCTTTGAATCGAAGAGACAGCGCGGGCTCGAGACCCAGTCGGCCCATTGCAGGAACACGCCCTTGGGCAAATCCTCGCCAATGCCGGCCCAGCCCGGGGCGTAGCCGAGCGCGTGGGCGAGCGGCACGCCAATGAGGTTCATGAAGGCGAGGACGCGGTATTTCTCCGGCGAAGTCATCAACCGCCAGGTCGCCGCCTGCGAGGCGACGAACGCGGCGCGCGAGATGTCGGTGTTGTTCGCGATCAGCCCGAGGGCCTGGCCGCCGAAGGAGTGGCCGATATAGGTGAGCGGCAGGGTATTGTAGCGCTCGCGCATCCAGCTCACCGCGGCGGTGACGTCGAGCGCGGCCCAGTCCGACATCGAGGCCTTGAAGCCGACCAGCGATTTCGGCTGGTTGTAGCCGACCATCGCCGGCAGCCGGGAGTCGCCGATGCCGCGATAGTCGTAGGTCAGCACCGCGCAGCCGCGATGGGCGAGATAGGAGGCAAAGCCGCGATAGATCTTTCGCGGGACGGCGGTGGCCGAGTTGATCAGGACGGCATGACGCTTGGTGGCGCGCGGCAGGAACAGGGTGCCGCTCAGCGCATACCCGTCGGTCGCCGGGAAGCTGATCTCGTCGATGAAAACGTCGTCGCGCGCCGCGTCCATGGGCAGCCGGTGTCCTGTCAGTTTCCTTGCCGCTCCCAAGCAAATGCGAATTTGGCTTTCCCTGCAAGGGTTTGCAGTACGAAATGGATTTACAACTGGCGGTCCTTTGCCAGCCTGTGTATAAGGCGGCCCTCGCAACCCACAGATCAGGTTGTGCTTTTTGCCTCACGGAGAGATTGCGATGTCCGAGCGGTGGACGCCCGAGTCCTGGCGCAGCAAGCCGGTGCTGCAGGTGCCCGATTATCCCGACGCCAAGGCCTTGGCCGACGTCGAGGCGCAGCTTGCGACCTTTCCGCCGCTGGTGTTCGCGGGCGAGGCGCGCAATCTGAAGAAGGCCTTGGGGCGGGTTGCGGCGGGCGAAGCCTTCCTGCTCCAGGGCGGCGACTGCGCCGAGAGCTTTGCCGAGCACGGCGCCAACAACATCCGCGACTTCTTCCGCGTGCTGCTCCAGATGGCGGTGGTACTGACCTATGCCGGCGCCGTGCCGGTGGTGAAGGTCGGCCGCATCGCCGGCCAGTTCGCCAAGCCGCGCTCCTCGCCGACCGAAAAGATCAACGGCGTCGAGCTGCCGAGCTATCGCGGCGACATCGTCAACGACATCGCCTTCACCAAGGAAGCGCGCGTGCCGGATCCGCAGCGCCAGTTGATGGCCTATCGCCAGTCGGCCGCGACGCTGAACCTGCTGCGCGCGTTTGCGACCGGCGGCTTCGCCAATCTCGGCAGCGTGCATCAATGGATGCTCGGCTTCCTCAAGGACTCGCCGCAGTCCCGTCGCTACAAGGAGCTCGCCGACCGCATCTCGGACGCGCTCAACTTCATGCGCGCCTGCGGCCTCGATCTCGAGAGCCATCCGGAGCTGCGCGCGACCGATTTCTACACCAGCCACGAGGCGCTGCTGCTCGGCTACGAGCAGGCCATGACCCGCGTCGATTCCACCACCGGCGACTGGTACGCGACCTCGGGCCACATGATCTGGATCGGCGACCGCACCCGCCAGCTCGATCACGGCCATATCGAATATTTCCGCGGCATCAAGAACCCGATCGGGCTGAAGTGCGGCCCGTCGCTGAAGCCCGACGAACTGCTGAAGCTGATCGACGTGCTCAACCCCGACAACGAGCCCGGCCGGCTGACGCTGATCGGCCGGTTCGGCTCCGACAAGGTCGGCGAGCACCTGCCGGGCATGATCCGCGCCGTGAAGCGCGAGGGCAGGGTGGTGGTCTGGTCGTGCGATCCCATGCACGGCAACACCATCACCTCGACGTCGGGCTACAAGACGCGGCCGTTCGACCGCGTCCTGTCCGAGGTGAAGTCGTTCTTTGCGATCCACGCCGCCGAAGGCACCCATGCCGGTGGCGTGCATCTGGAGATGACCGGCCAGGACGTCACCGAATGCCTCGGCGGCGCCCGCGCGATCACGGACGAGGATCTCAACGACCGCTATCACACGGTCTGCGATCCCCGCCTCAATGCCGAGCAATCCATCGACATGGCTTTCCTGGTCGCCGAGCTGCTCAAGCAGGAGCGCGCCGGCAAGGCCAAGCCGATGCCGGCCGCCGCGGGGCTCTAAGACCTTGCTGCGGATCTGGAAGGCCACGATCAACTCCCGTAACGGTCTGGCCTTTGCACTTCGATCGGAGCAGGCCGTCCGCGAGGAGATCTTTGCGCTCCTGCTGTCGCTGCCGCTGGCCTGGTTCATCGGCGCGACCGCGATGCGCGCGGTCGAGCTGGTCTGTGCTGTCGCGTTCGTGCTGGTGGTCGAGCTGCTCAACACCGCGGTGGAAAAGCTCGCCGACCGCCTGACGCTCGATCACGACAAGCAGATCGGGCAGGTCAAGGACATGGGCTCGGCGGCCGTCGGCGTCGCGCTGCTGATGGCCGGTGCGTTCTGGATCTTTGCCATCGTCGAGCGCTTGGGTTTCGTCTAAAGCGCTCATCGCGCCTTAGGTTGTTGTTTGAGGATGATCTTCTCGGAAAACCGCTCCACACTTTTCCGGATCATGCTCTAGCCATTGGATCGGACAGGGGCGGCCATGACCCAACGTCTCAACGCATTCGCGGTCACGCTGGCCCAGCTCAACCCGACCATGGGCGACGTCGAGGGCAATGCCGCCAGGGCACGGGCGGCGCGCGCGCAAGCCGCCGCCGATGGCGCCGATCTCGTGCTGTTTCCGGAACTGTTCATCGCCGGCTATCCGCCGGAGGACCTGGTGCAGAAGCCGGCCTTCCAGGCCGCCTGCCGGGCCGCGATCGAAAGCCTTGCGCGTGAGACCACCGATGGCGGGCCGGCGATGCTTGTCGGCACGCCCTGGGTCGAGGACGGCAGGCTCTACAATGCCTGCGCGCTGCTCGAGGGCGGCTGCATCGCTGGCCTGCGTTTCAAGTGCAATCTGCCGAATTACGGCGTGTTCGACGAGAAGCGGCTGTTTGCGCGCGGGCCCGCCGCGGGGCCGATGACCGTGCGCGGAGTGCGCATCGGCGTGCCGATCTGCGAGGACATCTGGCTGGAGGAGTCCGAGGACTACGAGAACGTGGTCGAGACGCTGGCCGAGACCGGCGCCGAGATCATCCTGGTGCCGAACGGCTCGCCCTATGCCCGCGACAAGAACGACGTGCGCCTGTCGGTCGCGGTCGCGCGCGTCACCGAGAGCGGCCTGCCGCTGGTCTATCTCAACCAGGTCGGCGGCCAGGACGAGCTGGTGTTCGACGGCGCCTCGTTCGCACTCAACAGCGATCTCTCGCTCGCGGCCCAATTGCCGGCGTTCGAGGAAAGCATCACCACGTTGCGCTTCACTCGTAACGGCGACGATTGGCGCTGCACCGGGCCGATCGCCGCGCAGCCGGAAGGCGACCACGCCGACTACGCGGCCTGCGTGCTGGGCCTTCGCGACTACGTCGCCAAGAACGGCTTTCCCGGCGTGCTGCTCGGCATTTCCGGCGGCATCGATTCCGCGCTGTGTGCGGCAATCGCCGTCGACGCGCTCGGCGCCGACCAGGTGCATGGCGTGATGCTGCCCTATCGCTACACTGCGGCAAGCTCGATCGCGGACGCCGGCGAACTCGCCGGCCATCTCGGCATCCGCTACGAGGTGCTGCCGATCGCGGAAGCCGTGACCGGCTTCGAGACCATCTTGTCCGGCATCTTCAAGAATCTGCCGCCTGATATCACCGAGGAAAA
Organism: Bradyrhizobium sp. CCBAU 11361; assembly: GCF_028128935.1. NCBI lineage: Bacteria > Pseudomonadati > Pseudomonadota > Alphaproteobacteria > Hyphomicrobiales > Nitrobacteraceae > Bradyrhizobium > Bradyrhizobium sp. CCBAU 11361. The sequence continues at coordinate 184,940 of NZ_LBJZ01000197.1, read as the reverse complement.
CCTTCAGGCCCGCACCCGCGGCACGTTGCTGATGGCGATCTCCAACAAGACCGGGCTGATGGTGGTGACAACAGGCAACAAGTCAGAAATGTCGGTCGGCTACGCCACGCTCTATGGCGACATGAACGGCGGCTTCAATCCGATCAAGGACATCTACAAGACGCAGGTGTTCCGGTTGGCGGCGCTGCGAAACAGCTGGAAGCCTGAAGGCGCGCTCGGGCCCTCCGGTGAGGTCATTCCGCCTGATATCATCACGCGTCCGCCGACGGCGGAGCTGCGCGAGAACCAGACCGACCAGGATTCATTGCCGCCTTACGACGTGCTCGACGCCATCCTCGAGCGCCTGGTCGAGCGCGAGGAGCCGCTGGATCGGATCATCGCCGCCGGCTTCGACCGCGAGACGGTCACCCGCATCGACCATCTGCTGAACGTCGCCGAATACAAGCGCCGCCAGGCGGCGCCCGGCGTGAAGGTGACAGCTAAGAATTTCGGCCGCGATCGCCGCTATCCCATCACCAACCGCTTTCGCGACAGGGGCGAGCCGCTGCCCGCCCCGGACGAGACGCTGGTCTCGCGCGGGAGCAAGGCGTCGATCGACGCGTTCGAAGGCTGAGCTCCAGTCTTGAGCGACAGCGGGCCCTATGACGGGGTTGCGAAGAACAGCACCCGAAGCAAGTGCGTGTATTCGGATTCGAGCACCATGATCGACACAAATACCAATACCGCGATCGGCGGCAGCAGGATGGCATAGGCCAAGGCCAGCCGCTCCCAGGCCATGTGCATGAAGACGGCGACGATCAGTCCGGCCTTCAACACCATGAACAGCAGGATCAGCGACCACCTCAGATAGCCGTGCAGGCCAAAATAGTCGACGAGGTAGGAGCACGTGCTGAGGACGAACAACCAGCCCCAGACCACGAGGTAGAGCTTGATCGGGTGCTGTTGGCCCTTGGCGTGAGCGGCTCCCGTTGCGACTGCGCCAGACGCGGGAGCGTGGAGCTGTCCTTCCATGTGTATTGCCGCGTTTGTCATGCGCCGACCTCACCAAAGGTAGAAGAATGCAAAGATGAACACCCACACGAGGTCGACGAAGTGCCAGTACAGCCCGGTGATCTCGACGATCTCGTAATAGCCCTTGCGGCTTGTGAAAAAGCCGCGTCTCTCGACGTCGAAGTCTCCCCGCCAGACCTTTCGCGCGATCGCGATCAGGAAGATCACGCCGATCGTCACGTGGGTGCCGTGGAAACCCGTGATCATGAAAAAGCTTGAGCCAAACTGCGCCGCGCCCCATGGATTGCCCCAGGGTCGAACGCCCTCCATGATCAGCTTGGTCCATTCGAACGCCTGCATTCCGACGAATGTTGCGCCAAATGCTGCCGTGACCAGCATCAGGATTGCGGTTCTCACGCGATCCCTGCGGTAGCCGAAATTGACCGCCATCGCCATTGTTCCGCTGCTGCTGATCAGGACGAAGGTCATGATGGCGATCAGGATCAGGGGGATGTGCTTGCCCCCGATATTGAGGGCGAAGACTTCGCTGGGATTGGGCCACGGCACGGTCGTCGACATGCGCGCCGTCATGTAGGAGAGCAGGAAGCAACTGAAGATGAAGGTGTCGCTGAGGAGGAAGATCCACATCATGGCCTTGCCCCAGGACACGTTCTTGAAGGCGCGCTGATCGGACGCCCAGTCGGCGGCGATGCCACGCCAGCCTTCAAGCCGCGCAGTCGATTGGTCCGAATTTGTCAGCACGGTCTCAGCCATCTGGTCTCGCCTCCCTAGCTCAGCAATTGGCGGCAGATGTCGACGAAATTATCGGTCCAGCCCGTGAGAAGACCGAGCAGGACAAGCCAGACCAGCAGCAGGAAGTGCCAGTAGATGGCACACAGTTCCACGCTCAATCGCATCTCGGCGATCTCGGCGCCACGCCACATCCTGGCTGAGGTTCGGCCCAAGGCCACCAGACCGCCCGTCAGATGCAGCCCGTGCACCGCGGTCAACAGGTAGAAGAAGGAATTCGCCGGATTGGACGCCACGAAATATCCGGCAGCCCCGAGCCGCTGCCAGGCCAGGAGCTGTCCGGCGAGGAAGATCACGGCAGATGCTCCGCCAACGAGCAGACCGACCATGACGCTCTCGGTATCGTGTCGCCCGGCAGCCACGTACGACCATTGCAGCGCGACACTGCTCAGGACCAGGACGCCCGTGTTGACCCACAGCAGCCGCGGTACCGGCAGCGGCCGCCAGTCCACCACGCTCATGCGCATCGAATAGGCGCTGATGAACAGGACGAACAATGCGCTCGCGACGGCGAGAAACACGCCAAGTCCGACCTTCGCTGCCGGCCAGGTCATGCTATCGCCGCCGGGGAAGTCACCGACCGTGCCTTCCTCCAGCCAGGGCTTGGCCGTCAGCCGCTGCTGCGACAGCCACCATCCGGCGATCATCGCAAGCACAGCCAGGAACAGGATGATGGCGCTCACGAAGCAGCTCCCTGAACGAGCTGCGTCGCGCGTGGCGGCTGGTTCTGCGGAATGAAGTCCTCCGCGGCGCCAGGCACACTGTAGTCATAGGCCCAGCGGTACACGATCGGGAGCTCCTTGCCCCAGTTGCCGTGCCCTGGGGGCGTCTCCGGCGTCTGCCACTCCAGCGTCGTCGCCCGCCACGGATTGCCGCCTGAGGCCTCACCCTTGAACAGGCTCCAGGCCAGATTGAACAGGAACACCATCTGGCTGAAGCCGACGGTCAGGGCCACCACGGAGATGAAGGCGTTCAGTGAATGGGCCGAGGGCGGAATGAACGCCGCGTCGCCGAGTTCGAAATACCGGCGCGGAACCCCGAGCAGTCCAAGATAGTGCATGGGGAAGAAGATCAGGTAGGCGCCGAGGAAGGTGACCCAGAAGTGAAACTTGCCGAGGACGTCGTTCAGCATCCGTCCCGTGACCTTGGGGTACCAATGATAGATCGCGCCGAGCACGACCATGATCGGTGCCACGCCCATCACCATGTGGAAATGCGCGACCACGAACATGGTATCCGAAAGCGGCACGTCCACGACGACGTTGCCGAGGAAGAGGCCGGTGAGGCCGCCATTCACGAAGGTGATGATGAAGCCGAGGGCGAACAGCATCGGCACCCTGAGATGAATGTCGCCGCGCCACAGGGTCAGCACCCAGTTATAGACCTTGATCGCGGTGGGGATGGCGATGATGAGCGTCGTGGTGGCGAAGAAGTACCCGAATTGCGGGAACATGCCGCTCACATACATGTGGTGCGCCCACACGACGAAGCTGAGCGCACCAATCCCCACAATGGCCCAGACCATCATGCGATAACCGAAGATGTTCTTGCGCGCATGCGTGCTGATCAGATCGGAGACGATGCCGAAGGCGGGCAGGGCGACGATGTAGACCTCGGGGTGGCCGAAGAACCAGAACAGGTGCTGGAACAGCAGCGGGCTGCCGCCGCCATATTTCGACAGCTGTCCCATCTCGACGAGGGAGGGCATGAAGAAGCTGGTTCCAAGCAGACGGTCGAGCAGCAGCATGACCGAGGCAACGAAGAGTGCAGGGAATGCCAGCAACGCCATGACGGTCGCCGTGAAAATGCCCCACACCGTCAGGGGCAGGCGCATCAACGTCATGCCGCGGGTGCGCGCCTGGAGCACGGTGACCACGTAGTTCAGCCCGCCCATGGTGAAGCCGATGATGAACAGGATCAGGGACGACATCATGAGAATGATGCCCCAATCCTGGCCGGGCGTTCCGGAGAGGATGGCTTGCGGCGGGTACAGCGTCCAGCCGGCGCCGGTGGGGCCGCCGGGCACGAAGAATGTCGAGGCCAGCACCAGGACTGCGAGCAGGTAGACCCAGTAGCTCAGCATGTTCACATAGGGGAAGACCATGTCCCGGGCGCCGACCATCAGCGGGATCAGGTAGTTGCCGAAGCCGCCCAGGAACAATGCGGTGAGCAGATAGATCACCATGATCATGCCGTGCATGGTGATGAACTGGAGGTACTGGTTGGCATCGATGAAAGAGAAGGTGCCGGGGAATCCCAGTTGCAGCCGCATCAGCCACGACAGCACCAGGGCCACCAGCCCGATGGCCGAGGCCGTCAGCGAATACTGAATGGCGATTACCTTGGCGTCCTGGGAGAAGACATACCGTGTCCACCAGCTCCTTGGATGATAGAGCTCGACCTCAGGTACTTCGGCAGGCGGGATGCCGGTGATCCCTTCATATGGAATATCGACCATAGAACCTCCTCGGTCGTATCCATCGGGGGCGAGGCGTTGGCCTCGTGCACCCGATCCATCTTCGCAGCGGCAGCTTGCTACTTGCCACCGGTTTGGTACGTCGCCTTCACGAGGGCTTTTGCCGGCGACAATTCGGCAAACGTCTTTTGTTGCTCCAGCCAAGCGTGATATTCACGCTCTTCGTCGATGATGACCTTGGCCCGCATCTGATAATGAGCAGCGCCACAAAGCTCCGCACATAGAACATCGAACGTTCCGGTTCGGATCGGCGTTATCCAGAAATAGGTCACCATGCCTGGAACCATGTCCATCTTGGCCCGGAATTCGGGCACGTAGAAATCGTGCAGGACATCAACCGAGCGGAGGAGAACCTTGACCGGCTTTCCCATTTGAAGGTGCAGGTCGCCGTTCTCGATCACGACGTCGTCCTGCGCGTGTGGGTCGTCGCGATTGAGTCCCATCGGATTGTCGGGAGCGATGTTGCGGACATCGGACGTGCCCAACCGCCCGTCCTTGCCCGGAAGGCGGAAGCTCCATTGCCATTGCTGCCCCATGACCTCGACCTCGGTGGCATCCGCAGGCACCGTCACGAACTGGTGCCAGACCACGAGGCCAGGCGCCAGCATGGCCGCGACGCCGACGCCGGTTCCGACGCTCAGCCACCATTCGAGCTTTTTGTTTTCCGGATTGTAGTCAGCCCGTCTTCCCTCTTTGTGGTGAAAGCGGAAGACGCAATAAGCCATGAAGGCGATGACCGCGACGAAAACAAAGCCCGTGATCCAGAACGTAATGTTGATGGTGTGGTCGATATAGGCCCAGTTCGTGGCGATCGGCGTCCACCACCACGGGCTGTAGAGGTGAAACAGCACCGAGCCGATCGCGACCAGAAGCAGTATCAATGCGACAGCCATCCTGATCCATCCTTGCCATCGAAGGCTGCGGATACGAATCCAGGGCGGAGCTCGCGTCTGTCGCGATGGCGGACTCTTCTAGGATGACATCGATGCCATCGCCGCGCCTATTGCCTCGCCCATTCAACCGGTCGCGATATTCGATCGCGACCGCCAATTTTGCGGGCGTCTATGCTTTTAAAATGATCCCCCGCGAACCCGGCGTCAATAGCATGTCAACACGCTTAGCTGGCGCGGGCGATCCATGTTGCCGTGCAAGCTGGCCATCGACAGTCGCATTCTCGATGTGCATCGCACAAAATATGCGACGCTTATTTCACCCAGTCGGGAGTGCTGGTCATTCCACGTCGCGCGCGCTAAGCTTGGGGCGCAGGTCGCGACGGGTTTCGTCCGGCTAAGCTCCTTCCTCGTTGAGCCTGGAACTGCCGTACTCGGCTCGATCGCGTCTCCCGCACACAAGGGCGGATACGCGTGGCCGGAAAGTGCGCCGTTCTCCGCCGCGGCTTTCAGCAGAGGAGGGTGTGTCCATGGCCACTCTTTATCCCGACAGGATCATAAAGCGCCACCTGTTCGGTGAGGCGGTCTCTTATCCCATTCGTAAGATCGGCTTGTCCGACTTGAGAGAGGTGCTGCGCCTGGGCTGGGAAGATTTCCAGGCGATGCCGAGTCACGCGATCGTCGTCTGCGTGATCTATCCGGTTCTCGGTCTTGTCCTGTTCAGGATGGTCCTCGGCCATTCGGTCCTGCCGCTGCTGTTTCCGCTGGCCGCAGGCTTTGCCTTGATCGGTCCCTTTGCCGCGATCGGCCTCTACGAACTCAGCCGTCGCCGTGAGCGCGGCGAGGAGGTCGATGCATGGGATGCGATCAAGGTGCTGCGCGCACCGTCCTTCGGCGCCATGCTCGAGCTCGGCGTGCTCCTGCTTGTCCTGTTCGGGGTCTGGATCGGCGTCGCGAACGCGATCTATGTCACCATCTTCGGTCACGCGGCGGCTGCAAGCATTCCCGACTTCGCAACCCGCGTGCTGACCACGCCGGAAGGATGGTCGCTCATCATCGTCGGTTGCGGTATCGGCTTCCTGTTTGCGGTCGCGGCCCTATGCGTCAGCGTCGTATCGTTTCCGTTGATGCTCGATCGGCATGCGACGGCGATCGATGCGATCCGAACTTCGCTGCAGGCGGTGGCCGCCAATCCGGTCGCGATGGCGGGGTGGGGGCTGATCGTCGCGGCGCTGCTCGTGATTGGCTCGCTGCCGTTCTTCGTCGGTCTCGCTGTCGTCCTCCCGGTGCTCGGTCATGCGACCTGGCACCTCTATCGGCGGGTGGTCGAGCCGAATCCGAATCCACCGGACGAGCCGTCGCCGCCCCCGAAGGGAAAGCGCTACGCTGCGGACTTTCCGGCCAATCTCTTCCCGTGGAGCCGCGAGGGAGAGCAGTAACGGTGAAACGGCTGTGACCGGCGACCTCCTGCGCGGGGCATGACCGGTTAGGGCCTACTTCTGCTGCTGTGGCAGGAAGGTCGGGCCGACCGAGCGGATCGGCTTGTTCTCCGAACTCGTCGGAGCCGTGCTGGTATCCGCCAGCGGTGTCGTGGCCGGCGCGGCGGCTGTCGTCGGCGCCGGAGGCGCACCCTTCTTGGTCGTCGTTGCAGGCGTGCCCTTGTTGAGCCGCTGCTGCTGCATCTTCTTGGCGCTCTCCTCGGTGACGATGATGTCGCCCTGCTGCTCGGCCGCGGCCTTGTCGTCGGCCGACTTCAACGCATCGGCCCAGGTCTGTCCCGCCGCCTTGCAGGAGCAGGACGGGTTGAACTCGCTGCGGAATTTGAATGCGGTCGGCAGCGCCGTGTAGGGCTGGCCGCTGACGGAGACCGCGGAGTTCATGTCTTCGCCGGGATTGCGGTGGGTGTAGAGCACCGCTTCCGCGGCGGGGCACAGCGCCTTGCAGGTCTTCTCGTCGTCCGGAAAGCGCGCCGGCACGGTCGCAAACGAGACCGGGAAATAGGCGCCGTCGCAGGTGCGCACGCATACGGTGCGGTAGGTGCCGGATTGCGGGCCGAGATCGGAGGGCGGCACGGCCTGCGGATTGTTGGCGTTGTTGCCGCCGAACAGATTGCTCAGGAAGTTGCCGCCGCCCTGCGACTGCACGGCGTTGGCATATTGCGGGCCGCAATTGTTCTGGGCGAGGGCCACCAGCACCGAGCGGCGCTGGCTGTCGCGTTCCGGGCTGAAGCCGCCGGGACCGCCGCCACGCAGGCGTTCGAGATTGCCGGTGATCTGGTCCAGATTGGCGCGCATCTGCTGGATCTGGGTGTTGACCGGGCCGCACTGCGCCGACTGGCCGTTGAACAGCGAGAAGAAGCCGGAGGAATCGCAGCCCATGCGCTTGGCCTGCATGGTCACGCGGTCGAGCTCGGCCTGCTGCTTGGCCTGGGAATCCTGATAGCGGCGGATCTGGTCTTCGCGCGCGGGGTCACCGCCGCCGCCACGATCGAGCGCGGCGAGCTGGCCTTCCAGTCGCACGCACATCGGATTGGGGCCGAGCCCGTTCTGGCCGGGCTGAGGCGGCGGGCCGGGCGGGCCGGCCTGCGCGAAGGCGCCGTTGGCAAGCATCACGGTGCTCAGGAGCACGGTGCAGGCAAGGATCGAGCGGGCACGGGAGAGAGTCAAAAATTCAGGCATATCCGCCATTCTAGCGAGGTCACGGCCCAATGTGACATGAAGGGCCGAAGCGCGCCCTCCCATAGCCGCTTCCTGCGGCATCGTCACGTCGTTTCAGGGGCCAAAGATTGGGCCTAAGGTCCGCCAGCTCCGAGCGAATTCAGCGCTGGCAGGTGATTGCGACATATTCGTCGCAACGGCCATGGGAGCAGTTTGCGCCGGTTTTGGGGACAGAGCCGGTAATTTCGTCGGGATCGACCCGGCGGTAGGCCGAGGCCTGGGCAAAATCCCGTGACTGGCAATAGGTGCGCGCGACCTGCGCGCCGCATTTGTCGCCCTTGGCCAGGCACTGGTCGATGCCGTAGCCGTCCGCCTGGTTGGCGATGATGAAGACGCGGGTCTCGGCGAATGCGCCGGATGACGCGACGATGGTGGCACAGGAAATGAGCGCGAGTATGGGTCGCATGAAAATACCGGGGCTGGGGGAACCGCCAGCATCTCGAATAAACTCAAAAGGTTAATGATGATGAACCATCATGGCGGGGCGGCCGTGCTTTGCGGAGATAGAACGGCATTTTCGCGGCTCTCTTGACGCGGGGCCGCCTCATAGCCCATATGTTCCCGCATGAACGGTCTCCTCGCCATTTGCACGATTTGCGAGATTACGAGCTAGCGATTCGCTGGCTGGAGCCGTCTTTTCTCAAAAACATTGAGAGCACTGGACGCCCGGCCAACAGCCGACGGGTGTCCATATGGAATTGCGCCTCTATGATACGCTGACCAGGGAGAAGCGGCCGTTCGTGCCGCTCGATGCGAGCAACGTCCGCATGTATGTCTGCGGACCGACGGTCTATGACTTCGCCCATATCGGCAATGCCCGGCCGGTGATCGTGTTCGACGTGCTGTTTCGGTTGCTGCGCCATCTCTATGGCGAGGCGCACGTCAAATACGTCCGCAACATCACCGACGTCGACGACAAGATCAACGACCGCGCCGCGCGCGACTTTCCGGGCCTGCCGCTGAACGAGGCGATCCGCAAGGTCACCGAGCAGACGGGCAAGCAGTTTCACGCCGACGTCGATGCGCTCGGCGCGCTCCGGCCGAGCGTCGAGCCGCGCGCGACCGAGCATATCGGCGAGATGCGCGAGATCACCGAACGGCTCGTCGCCGGCGGCTTTGCCTATGTCGCCGAGGACCACGTGCTGTTCTCGCCGCAGGCGATGAACGCGGCCAATTCCACCCTGCCGCACTATGGCGCGCTGTCCAATCGCTCGCTGGACGAGATGATCGCCGGCGCCCGCGTCGATGTCGCGCCCTACAAGCGGGACAACACCGACTTCGTGCTGTGGAAGCCGTCCAAGCCCGGCGAGCCGTCGTGGCCGTCGCCGGCCGGCATCGCTGCGCAGGGACGCCCGGGCTGGCACATCGAGTGCTCGGCCATGGCCTGGAAGCACCTCGGCGAGCATTTTGACATCCACGGTGGCGGTATCGATCTAGTGTTTCCGCATCACGAGAACGAGGTGGCGCAGACCTGCTGCGCCTTCCACCGGGAGCGGATGGCGAACTACTGGATGCACAACGGCTTCCTCCAGGTCGAGAGCGAGAAGATGTCGAAGAGCCTCGGCAACTTCATCACCATCCATGAGCTGCTGGCGGATTGGCCGGGCGAGGTGCTGCGCCTGAACATGCTGAAGACGCATTACCGCTCGCCGATCGACTGGACCATGAAATCGCTGGAGGAGAGCGCCAAGACGCTCGACGACTGGTATCGCGTCGCGGCCGACGTCGATCCCGGCCGGCCGGCCGCGTCCGTGGTCGAACCGCTGCTCGACGACCTCAACACCTCCCTGGCGATTGCGGCGCTGCATGGCCTGCGCAACAGCGACGTGAGCGCATTGGCGGGATCGCTGCGGCTGCTCGGCTTCCTCTCCGAGAGCGCTGCGCAGTGGGAAGCTCGCAAACAGCAGGCGAGCGGGGTCGATGCCGGGGAGGTCGAGCGCCTGATCGCGGAGCGGACCGCGGCCCGTGGGCGGAAGGACTTCAAAGAGTCCGACCGCATCCGCGATCAGCTCGCCGCGATGGGCGTTGCGATCAAGGACTCCAAGGAAGGGACGACCTGGGAGTTTTCGCGATGATGCGGCCCGACACGCCTTTTCCGCGGCACTGGCTCTATTACATCGCGCTGAAGATCCTGCTGCTCGCCGCCGCAGTGGCACTTGCGCTCAAGCTCTATGGGATGTGGTGAAGACGATGGGACAGACTTTGCCAAAGCCGGGCTTGCGGCCCTTCCTGCCTGATGACGTGCCGGTGCTCGCCGCGATCTTCGCTGCGAGCATCGAGGAGCTGACCGGCGACGACTACAACGAGGCGCAGCAGCAGGCCTGGATGGAGGCTGCCGAAACCGAAGAGTTCGGCAAGCGGCTCGCCGCCGACCTGACGCTGATTGCGACGCTGGAGGGCTCGCCCGTCGGCTTCGCCTCGCTGCAAGGGGCCGACCACATCCGCATGCTCTATGTGCATCCGGCAGTCAGCGGGCAGGGCATCGCCACCATGCTGGTCGATGCGCTGGAGAAGCTTGCCGGCGGCCGCGGCGCGAAAAGCCTGTCGGTCGATGCCAGCGACACCGCGCAGGGCTTCTTCGCCAAGCGCGGCTATGTCGCCATGCAGCGCAACAGCATCACCGTCAACGACGAGTGGCTCGCCAACACCACCATGAAGAAGACGCTCGGAGCATCGCAATGAGCAAGGAGCGCCTCTATCTGTTCGACACCACGCTGCGCGACGGCGCGCAGACCAACGGCGTCGATTTCACGCTGACGGACAAGCAGATCATCGCGGCGATGCTGGACGAGCTCGGCATCGACTATGTCGAGGGCGGCTATCCCGGCGCCAATCCAACCGATACCGAGTTCTTCGGCAGCAAGCCGAAGTTCAATCACGCGCGCTTCACCGCTTTCGGCATGACGCGCCGCGCCGGGCGCTCGGTCTCCAACGATCCCGGCGTTGCCGGGCTGCTCGAAGCCAAGGCCGATGCGATCTGCTTCGTGGCGAAGTCCTCGGCCTATCAGGTACGCGTCGCGCTGGAGACGACCAGGGAAGAAAACCTCGCTTCGATCCGCGACAGCGTCGCGGCGGCGAAGGCCGCCGGCCGCGAGGTGATGCTCGACTGCGAGCATTTCTTCGACGGCTACAAGGAGGACGCCAGCTTCGCGCTCGCCTGCGCCAAGGCCGCCTACGAGGCCGGCGCCCGCTGGGTGGTGCTGTGCGACACCAATGGCGGCACCATGCCGAACGAGGTCGAGGCCATCGTCACCGAGGTGACCAAGCACATCCCCGGCGATCACGTCGGCATCCACGCCCATAACGACACCGAGCAGGCGGTGGCGAATTCGCTCGCCGCGGTGCGCGCCGGGGCGCGGCAGATCCAGGGCACGCTGAACGGCCTCGGCGAGCGCTGCGGCAACGCCAATCTCTGCTCGCTGATCCCGACCCTGAAGCTGAAGAAGGAGTTTGCCGACGCTTTCGAGATCGGCGTCACCGCCGAGAAGCTCGCGACCCTCGTCAAGGTGTCGCGCACGCTCGACGACATGCTCAACCGCGTGCCGAACCGGCATGCGGCCTATGTCGGCGAGAGCGCCTTCGTCACCAAGACCGGCATCCACGCCTCCGCCGTGCTGAAGGATCCGCAGACCTACGAGCACGTCCTGCCTGAACTGGTCGGCAATCACCGCAAGGTGCTGGTCTCGGACCAGGCCGGCCGCTCCAACGTCATCGCCGAGCTCGACCGCGCCGGCATCGCCTATGAAAAGAGCGATCCGAAGCTGATGCGTCTGGTCGAGGAGCTGAAGGAGCGCGAGGCGGCCGGCTACGCCTACGAATCCGCCAACGCCTCGTTCGATCTGCTGGCGCGCCGCACGCTCGGCAAGGTGCCGCAGTATTTCGAGGTCGAGCAGTTCGACGTCAATGTCGAGCAGCGCTACAACGCGCTCGGCGAGCGCGTCACGGTGGCGCTCGCGGTCGTCAAGGTCGACGTCGCCGGCGAGCATCTGATCTCGGCGGCCGAAGGCAACGGCCCCGTCAACGCACTCGACGTCGCCTTGCGAAAAGACCTCGGCAAGTACCAGAAATACATCGAGGGCCTGAAGCTGATCGACTACCGCGTGCGCATCCTCAATGGCGGCACCGGCGCGGTCACCCGCGTGCTGATCGAGAGCGAGGACGAGAACGGCGACAGCTGGACCACGGTCGGCGTGTCCCCGAACATCATCGACGCCTCGTTCCAGGCGCTGATGGATTCGGTGATCTACAAGCTCGTGAAATCGGGTGCGCCGGCGTAAGACCCGCTACGGCTGTCATACCCCGCGAAAGCGGGGTATCCAGTACGCCGCAGCTTCTCGGTAGTTCTCGGGCGTCTCGGAATACTGGATCGCCCGGTCAAGCCGGCGATGACAGTTGGGGTGAGGAGGGCAGCACATGATCGACCACATCTCCGTCGGCGTCAGCGATCTCGATCGCTCCGCAAGATTCTACGAGGCGACGCTCGCCGCCCTCGGCCTCACGCGTCTCGTCACGCGGCCGCGGACGGTCGGCTTCGGCAAGGCCTATCCTGAATTCTGGATCAACTTGCGCGAGGGCATGCCGCGCGTAGCCCCGGAGAGCGGCGTGCACATCTGCCTGCGGGCGAAGACGACGGCCGAGGTCGATGCGTTTCACGTGGCAGCGCTGTCCGCCGGCGGCGCATCCGACGGCGCGCCGGGCATCCGCCCGCACGATCGCGTGCGCTACTACGCGGCCTTCGTCGTCGATCCCGATGGCAACCGGATCGAGGCGGTGACGTTTCCCGCGGAGTAGGGCGTCAGAGCTTGCGCGCGACTTCCGGAGCGAGCTCTTTTTCCGCCTCGGCGAGCTTTGCCACGGCGGCCTTCAGCTTCGGCAGGATCTCCTCGACCCGATCGGCCTTGAGGATGTCCACCGAGAGGCCGGCACGGATGAACTCGGTCTGGCGCATGTGCGACAGCAGCGAGAACAGCGGCTCCCAGAAATTGTCGAAATTGGCGAGCAGCACGGGCTTGGCGTGACGGCCGAGCTGCTTCCAGGTCAGCTGCTCGACCAGCTCCTCCAGCGTGCCGACACCGCCCGGCAGCGCCACGAAGGCGTCGGAGCGTTCGAACATCAGCCGCTTGCGCTCGTGCATGTCGGGGGTGACGATCATCTCCTGCACGCGCGTCAGCGCATTCTCGCGCATCCGCAGGAATTCGGGGATGATGCCGGTGACGGTGCCGCCGTTATCGAGGACGGAGGTTGCGACCGAGCCCATCAGGCCGAGCGAGCCGCCGCCATAGACCAGGCGGATGTTGTTCTCGGCGAGCGCCTTGCCGAACGCCTTGGCGCCTTCGGTGAAGCGGGGATTGGTTCCGGGGCCGGAGCCGCAATAGACGCAAACGGTTTTGATCGTGCTCATTGGTGCCATGATGCATTGCAGCGAAGAGGCGTCAAGCCCAATCGGTGATTCGGACCTCCCGGAAATCTACCGGTAAACGGCGACAAACAATCAAAGATTCGCCATCTGGCGGGGTGCGCTCGCCCCAGGAAGCTTCTATATGACGAACGAAAATCGTTAATCGCAGCGCGCCCGCATCCGGCGGGCTTTCAGGCTTCTTGATGGACCAACCTCATTCGCCGCCCGGCGCCGACGTGCCAGATCCCGCCGGCGGGCCGCTCGAGCGGGCCACCCTGATGGGCACGCTGGCGCATCTGTGGCCCTATATCTGGCCGGGCGACCGCTTCGACCTGAAGATGCGCGTGGTCTGGTCGATGGTGCTGCTGCTCGCCGCCAAGCTGATCACGCTGACGGTGCCGTTCAGCTTCAAATGGGCGACCGACGCGCTGACCGGCGCCAACACCGCGCCGGTGCTGCCCGACAACTGGCACCTCTGGGTGATCGCCTCGCCATTGCTGCTGACCGCCAGTTACGGCGCGACGCGCATCCTGATGGCGGTGCTGACGCAATGGCGCGACGGCCTCTTCGCGCGCGTCGCCATGCATGCGGTGCGCAAGCTCGCCACCATCACCTTCATTCACATGCACGAGCTGTCGCTGCGCTTCCACCTCGAGCGCAAGACCGGCGGCCTGACGCGCGTGCTCGAGCGCGGCCGCGAGGGCATCGAGGTCATCGTGCGCATGGTGATCCTCCAGCTGATCCCGACCATCGTCGAGGTTTCGCTGCTCCTGGCCGTGCTGCTCTGGCAGTTCGACTGGCGCTACGTGGTGGCGACGCTGATCACGGTCGCGGTCTACATGTACTACACCTACATCGCGACCGAGTGGCGGATCGGCATTCGCCGCAAGATGAACGATTCCGACACCGAGGCGAACACCAAGGCGATCGACTCGCTGCTCAACTACGAGACCGTGAAATATTTCGGCGCCGAGGCGCGCGAGGCGCAGCGCTACGACCGCTCGGTCGCGCGCTACGAGGAGTCGAGCGTCCAGGCCTATACGTCGCTCGCGGTGCTCAACACCGGCCAGGCCGTGATCTTCACGCTGGGCCTGACCGCGACCATGCTGATGTGCGCGATCGGCGTGCGCGACGGCACCAACACGGTCGGCGATTTCGTGCTGGTCAACGCCATGATGATCCAGCTCTACCAGCCCTTGAACTTCATGGGCATGGTCTATCGCGAGATCAAGCAGGCGATCATCGACATCGAGAAGATGTTTGGTGTGCTGGGACGCGAGGCCGAGATCAAGGACGCGCCCGATGCGCTGCCGCTGGTCGTCTCCGCTGGCAATCTGCGTTTCGAGGACGTGCGCTTCGCCTATGAGCCGGCGCGTCCGATCCTGAAGGGCATCAGCTTCGAGGTGCCGGCCGGCAAGTCGGTCGCGATCGTCGGTCCGTCCGGCGCCGGCAAGTCGACCATCTCGCGGCTCCTGTTCCGCCTCTACGACATCTCCGGCGGCAGGATCCTGATCGACGGCCAGGATATCCGCGAGGTCACGCAGGCGAGCTTGCGCGCTTCCATCGGCATGGTGCCGCAGGACACCGTGCTGTTCAACGACACCATCCGCTACAACATCCGCTACGGCCGCTGGGACGCCAGCGATGCCGAGGTCGAGCAGGCCGCGCAGCTGGCGCAGATCGACACTTTCATCCGCATGGCACCGAAGGGCTATGAGACCCAGGTCGGCGAGCGCGGCCTGAAACTGTCGGGCGGCGAGAAGCAGCGCGTCGCGATCGCGCGCACCGTCTTGAAGGCGCCGCCGATCCTGGTGCTGGACGAGGCGACCTCCGCGCTGGACACCCACACCGAGCACGAGATCCAGGGCGCTCTCGACCGCGTGGCGAAGAACCGCACCTCGCTGGTGATCGCGCACCGGCTTTCGACCATCGTCGGCGCCGACGAGATCATCGTGCTGGAGCAGGGCCGGATTGCCGAGCGTGGCACCCACGCAAAGCTGCTTGCGCAGGGCGGCCTCTATGCCAGCATGTGGAACAGGCAGCGCGAGGCGGAGGCCGCGCGCGAGAAGCTGGCCAAGATGGCCGATACCAGCGAGGCGCCCAACCGGGAGCCGCCGCCGGTCGAGGACGTCCTGACGACGCCTGCGGCTGCGGAGTGACCTTGTCTCCGGTCCCAACTCTGGCCTAAACAACTCCACCGCGCGGGACGACCTGCGCCATCAACCCTGAGCGGCAGATAGCGATGTCCATTCTCGATTCGATCCAGCGTCAGATCCCGCCGATCCACAAGGAGGGCTATCCCTTCATCGGCGGCTTTGCACTGGCAAGCCTGGTCCTGTTCTGGCTGTGGTCGCCGTTGGGGTGGATTGGCACCATCCTCACCGTGTGGTGCGCGCTGTTCTTCCGCGACCCCGTGCGGGTGACGCCGGTGCGCGAGGGGCTGGTGGTGTCGCCGGCCGACGGCCGGGTCTCGATGATCACCATGGCGCTGCCGCCGGCCGAGCTCGGGCTCGGCGACCGGCCGCTGCCGCGCATCTCGGTGTTCATGAGCGTATTCAACTGCCACGTGAACCGCAGCCCGATCGCGGGCAGGGTGGACCGCATCGCCTACCGGCCCGGCCTCTTCATCAATGCCGAGCTCGACAAGGCGAGCGAGGACAACGAGCGCAACTCGCTGGTGATCACGACGCCCACGGCGCGGATCGGCGTGGTCCAGATTGCAGGCCTGATCGCCAAGCGGATCGTCTGCTTCGTCAGGGAGGGCCAGGCGATCGGCGCCGGCGAGCGGTTCGGCCTGATCCGCTTCGGCTCGCGCCTCGACGTCTATCTGCCTGTCGGCACCAAGGCGCTGGTGTCGGAAGGGCAGACCGCGATCGCCGGCGAGACGATTTTGGCCGATCTTGCCGGCGAGGACCCGAGCCGCGCCTACCGCGCCAATTAACCAATAAGTCGGTCCATGAGGGCCTTCCGCCGCAATGGCGGAGGGGGACGCGGCTTGCTATATCTCGCCTCAAGGTGAGGACGAGCCATGACGCCCTATGATTTCAAAGACCCTGACGTTCGCCGCCGGCGGTTCCGCCCCATTCCGGTGCGGATGCTGGTGCCCAACGTCATCACGCTGCTGGCGATCTGCGCGGGCCTGACGTCGATCCGGCTGTCGATCGAAGGGCGGATGTCGCTCGCCGTCTACGCCATCGTGTTTGCGGCCGCGCTGGACGGCATCGACGGCCGCATCGCGCGCATGATCAAGGGCCAGTCCAAGTTCGGGGCCGAGCTCGACAGCCTCGCCGACTTCGTCAATTTCGGCGTCGCGCCCGGACTGATGCTGTATTTCTGGCAATTGCACGAGCTCGGCAATGCCGGCTGGATCGCCGCGATGGTGTTCGCGATCTCCGGCGGCCTGCGTCTTGCGCGCTTCAACGCCACCATGGACGATCCCAACAAGCCGGCCTTCGCCGCCAACTTCTTCACCGGCGTGCCGGCGCCCGCGGGCGCGATCACCGTTCTGCTGCCGATCTACGCCGCGTTCCTCGATCTCGGCCGCGCGCCCGCGGCGGTGACGGCGGCATATACGCTGCTGATCGCCTTCCTGATGGTGTCGCGCCTGCCGGTGTTCTCCGGCAAGACCAAGCGCATGCGCGTGCCGCCCGAGCTGGTGCTGCCGGCCTTCGTCGCGGTGATCGTCTTCATCGCTATCCTGATCGCCTATCCCTGGCACGTGCTGTCGATCGGCACGGTGCTGTATCTTCTCGCTTTGCCGCTCGGCTACAAATCCTATCGCGACCAGGCGCGCGCGATGGAGGCCGCCTCGCCTGCGGGAGGCGAGGTCTCCTCGCCGCCTTCGGCGCCGACGCTGGCAAACCTGTCCGAGCCGCCGCACGACGACGACCGGCCCGGACGGCTGCACTGAACGTTTTTCGCGGATATCTGCCATGAAGGCGCACTGAGTTGGGTTGAGGCCCGATCTCGGCTATATCGCCCTGTACCGGCGGCATCGCGTCAATCAGCCGCCAATCTGGGAGAGAACGCCGTGACGAATACTGCGACCGGGCCGCTGCCCGCTTCCGTCCTTGAAGCGCTGGGCCGCTATGATACGCCGACGATCTGCAATGCCATGGAGATCGTGGCGCCCGAGCGGCGGCTGATCGGCTACACCACCAAGCAACTGGTTTGTCCGTTCCCCGACCTGCCGCCGATCGTCGGCTATGCCCGCACGGTTGCGATCCGCTCGGTGCTGAAATCCTCGCTGCCTGCCGAAGAGCAGTCGAAGCGCCGCATCGAATATTACGAATATGTCGGCACCGGGCACGGGCCGCGTATCTCGGTGATCCAGGACATCGACGGTCCCGACGTCGGCTACGGCGCGTTCTGGGGCGAGGTGCAGAGCAACGTGCACAAGGCGCTCGGCTGCCTCGGTGTCATCACCGACGGCTCGATCCGCGACATCCCGCAATGGGCCCCTGGCTTCCAGGCGCTGGCCGGCTCGATCGGCCCGTCGCATGCCTGGGTGCATGCCGAGAGCTTCGGCGGCGAAGTCCGCGTCGCCGGCATGACCGTGAAGTCCGATGATCTCATCCATGCCGATCAGCACGGCGCCATCGTGATCCCGCTCGACGTTGCCGCAAGGCTGCCGGAAGCCGCCGAGCTCTGCGGCCGCCGCGAGACCCCGATCCTGGAGATCGCCCGCAGCCCCGACTTCTCGCTGGAGAAGCTGAAGGCCGCGCTGAAGCGCTCGTCGGAGATTCACTGACGGGCTGACCGAACGACCTACGGCCGCGATGCCGGCCGTGGGCCGTCCTGTTCCATCAGGAACAGGGCAGCCTGATCCGGCTCGCCGAACATTGCGGCGGCACATCCGATCAGGGTGAAGCCGCCGGCAAGATCCCACAGCGTGATGCCTTCGGCATGGCCGGTGACGTGAAGCAGGCGTGCTGCGATCACTGTGAAAGCGGCTTCGACAAAGAGCAGGACGCTGAACGCCGGTAGGACGAGTTCCGGCTCGAGCAGATGAAGCGCCAGAACCGCAGGAAGCGCGGTGAGAAGACTGAACAGCGTCAACATTGCAAATCGGCTCCTGAGATGGAGCATGCCGCACCGGCCATAGAATACTGTATGATTCCTGGTCACGGATGTGGCCTAGGGCCGCAGTCGGAGGGCCTGCGATGAAGATGAATGACAAGACGGTCCTGATCACGGGCTCGACCGACGGCGTCGGCCGCTACGCCGCGCGCCGGCTGGCGGCCGAGGGCGCGAAGGTCCTGATCCACGGCCGCGATGCGGCGCGCGCAAAGACGCTGATCGACGAGATCGTGAAAGCCGGTCATGCCGCGCCGATCTTCTACCAGGCGGACCTGTCGTCGATGTCGGGCACGCGCGCACTCGCGGAAGCCGTGAAACGTGATCACCAGCGTCTCGACGTCTTCGTCAGCAACGCCGGCATCGGCTCGCAGAATGACGGGCCGCAGCGTCAGGTCAGCGCCGATGGTCATGAGCTGCGTTTTGCCGTCAATTATCTCTCGGGTTTCCTGCTGGCCCATCTCTTGCTGCCGCTGTTGAAGGCCGCGGCCCCGTCGCGGATCGTCAATGTCGCTTCCCTTGGTCAACATCCGATCGATTTCGACGACGTCATGATCACGAAGGGCTACAGCGGTTCGCGTGCTTATGCGCAGAGCAAGCTTTCGCAGATCATGTTCACCGTTGATCTTGCGGAGGAACTGAAGGGCGCCGGTGTCACCGTCAATTCGTTGCATCCGGCGACCTACATGAACACCACGATGGTGCGTGCCGGCGGCATTACGCCGATCTCGACGGTGGAGCAGGGTGGTGCGGCGATCCTCCATCTGGTCGAAGGCGACGACGTCGCGGGCAAGAGCGGCTTGTTTTTCAACGGAATGAACGAAGCCCGTGCCAATCCGCAGGCCTATAATGCCGACGCCCGCAAGCGCCTGCGCGTGCTCAGCCTCAAGCTGACAGGACTGTCGTCCTAGCGCGCCGCAGTTATGGTTAGCGAAGTGTTGAGATTCCTGTCGGCGGACGGCAAAGCCGGCGTCCTTTCAGCGCGCAGTGCCAGTCCGGAGCGCCGGCTCAACTTAACCTTTACGCGGCTTTAAGGGCGGCGCTCTAGGGTTTCCGATGCGGTTCGGGGTTGGGCCGCGCCAGCGGCCAGGACGGCCGTTGTTGCGTACGCGTTTGGAGTCTCTCATGGATATCATGACGGGCGTTGGGCTCACGGCGGGCATCATCGTCATCGCTGCGATGATCTTCATGGGCGGCGACCTTCACATGTTCATCTCCGAACATGCGATGATCATCATCTTCGGCGGCTCGATCTCCGCCACCATGATCCGCTTTCCGCTCAGCGCGCTCCTGCACGGCCTTCCGCTCGGCGCCAAGTTCGCCTTCACCATGAGCCGGCTGTCGGCGCACGACCTCGTCGACGAGCTCGCCCGCATCGCCGAGATCGCCCGCAAGCAGGGCCCGGTGGGTCTCGAAAAGGTCGAGACCGACGAGCCGTTCCTCGCCAAGGGCATCCGCTATGTCGCCGACGGTTACGACCTCGACTTTATCCGCGACAATCTCGAGCGCGACCGCGACAACTTCCTGATGCATCTCGACGAGGGCAGCAAGATCTATCGTGCCATCGGCGACTGCGCCCCGGCCTTCGGCATGATCGGCACCCTGATCGGCATGGTGCAGATGTTCGCGAACATGACCGACCCTTCCAAGCTCGGCCCGTTCATGGCGACCGCGCTGCTCGCAACGCTCTACGGCGCGCTCGTCGCGAACCTGTTCTGCCTGCCGATCGCCGACAAGCTGCACGGCAAGCTGCTGGATGAAGAGACCAACCGCACCCTGATCATCGACGGCATCCTGATGATCCGCGACTCCAAGAGCCCGACGCTGGTGCGCGAAATGCTGCTGGCCTATCTGCCGGAGAAGCACCGCCACGCCGATGGCGAGCCGGTGCCGGCGTAACGCGCCCGCCGGGACAGACAGACATGGCCAAGAAGAAGCGCGGCGATGCTCACGGAGGCGGTCACGGCTGGTTCGTGACCTTCGCCGATTTGATGGGCCTGATGATGAGCTTCTTCGTGATGCTCGTCGCATTCTCGACGCAGGACGCCAACAAGCTGAAGATCGTCGCCGGCTCGATGCGCGACGCCTTCGGCGTGCAGAGCGAGGCGCGCTACGCCGGCATTGTCGAATCCGACGGCCTGCCGACGCGCCCGCGGCTGAAGAACGTCGACCATATCCAGCCCGAGGATGCCTCCAACACGCCGACCCCGGACCAGGAGGACCGCGACCGTACGTCGGGGGCGAAGATCAAGGTCGACCGCAATTTCGCGCTCGCCGCGGCCTCGCTGCGGCAGGCCTTGCAGGACATGCCGGAACTGACCGAGATGTCCAAGCACATCATGTTCGAGGAGACCAAGCAGGGTCTCAATCTCGAAATCGTCGACCAGGACGGCCGCTCGATGTTCGCTGACGGCTCCAAGGTGCCCTATGACCGCACCCGCCGCCTGGTCGAGAAGCTGGCGATTCCGCTCAAGGCCACGCCGCTCCGCGTCTCCATCGCCGGCCACACCGCCGCCGGTTTCGTGCCGACCCGCAGTGACTACGGTGCCTTCGATCTGTCGGCCGACCGCGCCAATGCCGTGCGGCAGATCCTCGAGCGCGAGGGCCTGCCGGCCTCGCACATCTTCGCCGTCTCCGGCAAGGCGGACACCCAGCCGCTGTTTCCGGACGATCCCTCGCTGGCCGCCAACCGGCGCGTGACCATCACCCTGATGCGCGAAGACCCGCCGCTGCCGCCGAATTTGAAGCCGTAGGGCATGATCCGGACCCGAAGGGCCGCGCTGGCGCACTTGCGCTACTATCTTACCTGAGGCATGTCGTCGCGCTGGCGACGAGCGTGGCCGCGCCGTCACAGCATTCGGCTCAGCGCCTGCTAAGGTGGGGTGCCGATTGACAGGCGCGCCGGAAGCGTCAAAAGGCGCCGGATCAAATTCAGGGACGAAGCGTTTTCCATCTTCATGACGGCGAGCATCACACAGGCCGAGACCCAGGAAGGGCCGGTCACCTCAGGCTTTTGGGCGCTTACGCTCGGGAGCATCGGTGTCGTTTTCGGCGACATCGGCACCTCGCCGCTCTACGCATTCCACGAGGCGGTGCGGGGCGCGGCCCATGGTGAGCCGGTCACGCGGGTCATGGTGCTCGGTGTGCTCTCGCTGATCCTGTGGGCGCTGTTGATCGTCGTCACCGCCAAATACGTGCTGCTGCTGTTGCGCGCCGACAACAACGGGGAGGGCGGCACGCTCTCGCTGATGGCGCTCGGCCAGCGTGCGCTGGGGCGGCGCAGCTGGTTCCTGCTCGCGCTCGGCGTGGTCGGCGCCTCCATGTTCATCGGCGATTCCATGATCACGCCGGCGATCTCGGTGCTGTCGGCGGTCGAGGGCCTGAAGCTCGTGACCCCCGCGTTCGAGCACTATGTGGTGCCGCTCACCGTCATCATCCTGGTGATGCTGTTCGCGGTGCAAAGCAAGGGCACTGCGCTGGTGGCCTCGGCCTTCGGGCCGGTGATGGTGGTCTGGTTCACGTGTATTGCGGTGATGGGCGCCGTTCACATCGCCGACGATCCGTCGGTGCTGGCCGCGATCAATCCCTATTACGCGCTGCAATTCCTGCTCTCGCATGGCACGATTGGCCTGGTGACGCTGGGCGCGGTGTTCCTGGCGGTGACCGGCGGCGAGGCGCTCTACGCCGATCTCGGCCATTTCGGCCGCAAGCCGATCCAGTCGGCCTGGATGTTCTTCGTGCTGCCCTCGCTGCTGATCAACTATTTCGGGCAGGGCGCGCTGGTGCTGTCCGATCCGAGCGCGATCGAGCACTCCTTCTACCGCATGGTGCCGGAGCATCTGGTGCTACCGCTGGTCGGGCTTGCGACCGCGGCGACCGTGATCGCGAGCCAGGCGGTGATCACCGGCGCCTATTCTCTGGTCTATCAGGCCGTGCAGCTCGGCCTGCTGCCGCGCTTCGAGGTGCGCTACACCTCCGAAACCCATGCCGGCCAGATCTATCTGCCGCGCGTGAACCGGCTGCTGCTGATCGGCGTGATGTTGCTGGTGCTGTTGTTCCACACCCCCAGCAATCTGGCTTCGGCCTACGGCATTGCGGTCTCCACCACCATGGTGGCCGACGGGATCATGGGCTTCGTGGTGATCTGGAAATTGTGGAACTGGCGCGCGGCGACGGCTGCGGTGGTTATCCTGCCCTTCGTCGTCGTGGACATGAGCTTCTTCAGCGCCAATCTGCTCAAGCTGCTCGAAGGCGCCTGGGTGCCGCTGCTGTTCGGCGCGGCCATGGCAGGGACGATCTGGACCTGGCGCAAGGGGACCGGAATTCTGATCCAGAAGACGCGCCGGATCGAGGTGCCGCTGGACGATCTGATCCGGAGCCTGGAGAAGCGGCCGCCGCACATCGTCAAGGGCACCGCGGTGTTCCTGACCAGCGATCCATCCTTCGTGCCGACCGCGCTGCTGCACAACCTCAAGCACAACAAGGTGCTGCACGAGCACAACGTGATCCTGACCATCGAGACCGCGCAGACGCCGCGGGTGGACCTGTCGGAGCGGTTCCGCATGGAGAAGGTCAGCGACAAGTTCTCGAAGGTCCGCCTGCGCTTCGGCTTCATGGAGCAGCCGAACGTCCCCAAGGCGCTCGCGATCGCGCGCAAGCAGGGCTGGCAGTTCGACATCATGTCGACGTCGTTCTTCGTGTCGCGAAGGTCGCTGAAGGCCTCGGCGCAGTCGGGCATGCCGCTCTGGCAGGACCATCTGTTCATCGCGCTGAGCCGGTCCGCCAACGACGCGACTGACTATTTCCAGATTCCCACGGGGCGGGTGGTTGAAGTCGGCACCCAAGTCACCATTTGATCGCAATTGGCGGATCTATGCGAAATTTGCATGGCGAGGGCCCATAAACGGGCTAGGCTATGCCGGCAGCGCAGGACTATAAGCCCGCGCTCTTCCGCCGTTGTGCAGTGAAGCATTTTTAGAGGCCACCGGGCTCTCCCATGACAAGCGACGTAGCAGTTCCCGCCCCGGAAACGGCGGCGGCCAATGGCCATGGCGAGGCCCACACCACAGCCGGTTTCGGTGCGCTGACGCTCGGCAGCATCGGCGTGGTCTATGGCGACATCGGCACCAGCCCACTCTACGCGTTCCGTGAGGCGGTGACGGTGGCCTCCTCGGGCACCGAGGGGCTCGCCACGCCGGCGGCCGTGCTCGGCGTGCTCTCCCTGATCCTGTGGGCTCTCATCGTCGTGGTGACGCTCAAATACGTTGTGATCCTGCTCCGCGCCGACAACAACGGCGAGGGCGGCACGCTGGCGCTGATGGCGCTGGCCCAGCGCGCGGTCGGCACCGGCGGGGCAACCATCGTCCTGCTCGGCATCATATCCGGCGCCCTGTTCTACGGCGACGCCGTCATCACCCCCGCGCTTTCGGTGCTGTCGGCGATCGAAGGCATGAAGGACGTCACGCTGCATTTCGAGCCTTACATCGTGCCGCTGACCGTGATCATCCTGGTCGGCCTGTTCGCCGTGCAGTCGCGCGGCACCGCTCGCGTCGCTGCCTTTTTCGGCCCGATCATGTGCGTCTGGTTCGCGGTCATTTCGGTGGCGGCGATCCATCCGATCATCCAGCAGCCGCAGGTGCTGTTCGCGCTGAATCCGCTCTACGCCGTGTCCTTCATGCTTCACCACGGCATCATCGGCTTCGTGACGCTGGGCGCGGTGTTCCTGGCAGTCACCGGTGCGGAGGCGCTCTATGCCGATCTCGGCCATTTCGGCAAGCGGCCGATCCAGACCGCCTGGCTGTTCATCGTGCTGCCGTCGTTGGCGCTGAACTATCTGGGGCAGGGGGCGCTCGTGCTCGGCGATCCCGGAGCGATCGAGAGCCCGTTCTTCCAATTGTTTCCGCAAGGCTGGATCCGCGGCGCCATGGTCGTGCTCGCCACCGCCGCCACCGTCATCGCAAGCCAGGCCGTCATCACCGGCGCCTATTCGCTGACGCGCCAGGCGATCCAACTGGGGCTGCTGCCGCGTTTTGAAATTCGCCATACGTCTGAAGCCCATTCCGGCCAGATCTTCATCCCGCGCATCAACCAGCTCCTGCTGGTCGCGGTGGTGCTCCTGGTGCTGCTGTTCCGCTCCTCCAGCGCGCTGGCGTCCGCCTACGGCATCTCCGTCACCGGCACCATGGTGGTCACCGCGATGATGGGCTTTGTCGTGATCTGGAAGGTCTGGCGGTGGTCGCCGCTCGCGGCGGCTGCGCTGATCGCGCCCTTCCTGTTCCTCGACCTGACCTTCCTGGCCGCCAACCTGCTCAAGGTGTTCGAAGGTGGCTGGGTTCCGCTCGCGCTCGGCGCGCTCATGATCATCCTGATGTACACGTGGCGGCGCGGCAGCCGGCTGCTGTTCGAGAAGTCGCGCAAGCTCGAGTTCCCGCTCGCCGACCTCGTGGCGATGCTGGAGAAGCGGCCGCCGCAGCGCGTGCCCGGAACTGCCGTGTTCCTGACCTCGGACCCGCTCAGCGCTCCGACCGCGCTGATGCATAGTCTGAAACACTACAAAGTGCTGCACGAGAAGAACGTCATTCTCACCATCGAGACTGCGCAGACCCCGCGGATCGACCCGGCCGAGCGCGTCAGGCTGGAGCAAATCAGTCCGACCTTCTCCAAGGTGACGCTGAAGTTCGGCTTCATGGAATCGCCTAACGTACCGAAGGCGCTGGCGATCGCCCGCAAGCTCGGCTGGCAGTTCGACATCATGTCGACCTCGTTCTTCCTGTCCCGCAGGGCGCTCAAGCCTGCCGTCCATTCCGGCATGCCGCGCTGGCAGGACCGGCTATTCATCTCGCTCAGCCGCTCCGCCAACGACGCCACCGACTATTTCCAGATCCCTAGCGGCCGCGTGGTCGAGGTCGGAACGCAGGTGACGATCTAGCGCCACCGCTGTCATCGCCCGGCTTGACCGGGCGATCCAGTACTTCGAGACAGTTGTGGTTGAATCGATAGGCCGCGGCGTACTGGATTCCCCGCTTGCCGCCTACGCTAAAGCTTCGGCGCCCCTGGACCTCAACCCCGGCGAAGCCTTGGCGTAGCCGGGTCGCGGGGAATGACACCGAGCGCGTGGTGGGACGCGAAGCAGGATTTTCAGGCATCCTGAAAGCCGGACTTCAAGTCGCTGCGATTTAGCTTTAACTTGCGCCGCGCGGCTCAAGCCATTGTAGCGCTTGATTTTCGCTGCCCGAGAGGCGAGGTTGCCGCCCGCCGGGATCGCCCCGGCTGCGGCTCGCGACGTTGGAGGATGATGTGGCAAATCAAGTACAGGATCTGACCCCGGACGAGGTCTCTAAGGGTGTCGCGGAGGGCCGCTATCTGCTCGTCGACGTCCGTGAGCCGAACGAGGTCGAGGCCGAGGCCTATCCTTACGGCGTCGTGGTTCCGCTCTCGACCTTCGACCCCAAGGCGATCCCCGATCCCCAAGGCAAGGAGGTCGTGTTCGCCTGCCGCTCGGGTAAGCGCTCGGTGACGGCCTCGCTCGCGGCGCAGGCGGCGGGCCTGCCTTACGACAAGCATCTCGCCGGCGGCATGCTCGGCTGGAAGGCGGCGGGTCTTCCCAGCAAGGTCGGTGGCTGATCCGGCCGATGTCCAAGAGCTCGTCCCTCAACAAGGTCTTCGCCGACCTTCCCGTCACCATCTTCGAGGCGATGTCGCAGGCCGCCCGCGACAACGCCGCCATCAATCTCGGCCAGGGCTTTCCTGACGATCCGGGACCTGAGGACATCCGCCGCGCCGCGGCCGATGCCTCGCTGAACGGCTACAACCAGTACCCGTCGATGATGGGCCTGCCGGAGCTGCGCCAGGCGATCGCGACCCATTACGGCCACTGGCACGGCCTCAAGCTCGATCCCATGAGCGAGGTGATGGTCACCTCCGGCGGCACCGAGGCGCTGACCTCGGCCATCCTCGCGGTGGTGCAGCCCGGCGACGAGGTGGTGTGCTTCCAGCCGGTCTATGATTCCTACCTGCCGATCATCCGCCAGGCCGGCGGCATTCCGCGCCTCGTCCGGCTCGAGCCGCCGCATTGGCGGCTCAATGAGGACATGCTGAAAAGCGTCTTCAATTCAAAGACCAAGGCGGTGCTGTTCAACAATCCCTTAAATCCCTCCGCGGTGGTCTATCCGCGCGAGGACCTCGAGCTGCTCGCGCGCTACTGCCAGGAGTTCGACGTCATCGCGATCTGCGACGAGGTCTGGGAGCACGTCACCTTCGACGAGCACAAGCACATCCCGCTGATCACCATCCCCGGCATGCGCGATCGCACCATCAAGGTCGGCTCGGCCGGCAAGATCTTCTCGCTGACCGGCTGGAAGATCGGCTTTGTCTGCGCCGCGCCGCCGCTGCTGCGCGTGGCCGCCAAGGTGCACCAGTTCCTGACCTTCACCACCGCACCGAACCTGCAGGCCGCCGTCGCCTATGGCCTCGGCAAGTCCGACGACTACTTCCTGTCGATGCGCAAGGACCTGACGCGGAGCAGGGACCGCCTGACCAGGGGCCTCGAAAGCCTCGGCTTCCCCGTGCTGAAGTCGCAAGGAACCTACTTCCTCACCGTCGACCTATCACCGCTCGGGCTGAACGAGAGCGACACCGAGTTCTGCTGGCGCATCGTGAAGGATTACAAGGTCGCGGCGATCCCGGTCTCGGCCTTCTACGAGCAGGACCCGGTGACCTCGGTGGTCCGCTTCTGCTTTGCCAAGAAGGACCAGACGCTCGACACCGCGCTAGAGCGGCTGTCGGACGCGGTGCGCGGACGCAAGAGGTAGACTGAGATGACGAACGTCGGCCGCTCCGGACTTGGCTTTGGTCTCGCGATCGCCGCGGCGCTGACGTTGTTCTCCGCTCCCGCCGGAGCCGAGGAGCGGGTCGTCAACTTCTACAACTGGTCCAACTACATGGCACCAGATGTCCTTGAGGCCTTCACCAAGGAGACCGGCATCAAGGTCGTCTACGACACCTTCGACGCCAACGAGACGCTGGAGACGCGCCTGATGGCCGGCAAGTCCGGCTACGACGTCGTGGTGCCCACGGCCTATTTCCTGCAGCGCCAGATCAAGGCCAACATCTTCCAGAAGCTCGACAAGTCGAAGCTGCCGAACCTGAGCAATGCCTGGCCGGTGGTGACGCAGCGCCTCGGCATCTACGATCCCGGCAACGTCTACGCCGCCAACTACATGTGGGGCACCACGGGTATCGGCTACAACGTCGCCAAGGTGAAGCAGATCCTGGGCGCAGACGCCAAGATCGACAGCTGGGACATCGTCTTCAAGCCGGAGAACCTCGCCAAGTTCAAAGACTGCGGCGTGCACATGCTCGACTCCGCCGACGACATCTTTCCGGCGGCGCTGAGCTATCTCGGGCTCGATCCCAACTCGACCAAGCAGGCGGACCTGGAAAAGGCCGCCGATGCGGTCGCCAAGGTCCGCCCGTCGGTGCGAAAATTCCACTCGTCCGAATATCTGAGCGCGCTCGCCACCGGCGAGATCTGCTTCGTGGTCGGCTGGTCCGGCGACATCATGCAGGCCCGCGCTCGCGCGGCCGAGGCCAAGAGCGGCGTCGAGATCGGCTACACGATCCCGAAGGAGGGCGCGCAGATGTTCTTCGACAATCTCGCGATCCCCGCGGATGCCAAGAACGTCAAGGAAGCCTACGAGCTGATCAACTATCTCTACCGCCCGGACGTTGCCGCCAAGAACTCGGACTTCCTGTCCTACGCCAACGGCAACCTCGCCAGCCAGAAGCTGGTCGATCCGAAAATTTTGAACGACAAGAACATCTATCCGGACGAGGCGACGCTCGCAAAACTGTTCGTCATCACGGCGCGTGAGCCGGCCACCCAGCGCATCATCAATAGGCTTTGGACCAAGGTGAAGACGGGGCGGTAGACGGGCTGAGACGGAGCGGACGCTCCCCTTGCTCGGTCGTCATGCCCGGGATTGTCCCGGGCATCCACGTCTTTCCTGCCGCGTGGTGATGCGTGGATGGCCGGGACGTAGGCGAGCGGAAGCGACGCCGTCCTTCGGACGGGCTATGCCCGGCCATGACGGAGAGAGTTCTGTCCGCTACCGCCACCGCCGGTGCAGCCACAGCCACTGCTCGGGATGCTCGCGCACCCAGCCTTCCACGACGCTCGTGATCGCCTGTGTCGTGCCCTGGATGTCGATCTTGCCGTCGGCATCGCGGACCGGCTGGACTTCCTCCGTCAGCTCCGCGGCGAAGCGGCCCCCGGGCTTGCGGATGACGCGGACGCCGTGGATCGGGCATTCGACCTGGCGCAAGAGGCGCGCCAGCATCGGATTGGCGCGGGTCTTGCGGCCGAAGAAGGTGACCTCGACGCCGCCGGTCAGATACTGGTCGATCAGCATGGCGACGTGCTTGCCGTCCTTCAGCGCCTGCGCAAGGCGCAGCGGGGCGTCGCGGCCCGCCGGGATCAGCGTGCCCATGTTGACCTGGCGCATCTCCTGGATGATGCGGTCGGCGGAGGCGATGTTCGGCCGGCGATAGAGAATCGCGGCATCCAGCCCATGCGCGACGGCGGCGAGCGCCGGCAATTCCCAGTTGGCCAGATGCGCGGCGAAGATCAGCGCAGGCTTGCCGTCGTCGCGGATGTGGTCGAACAGCTCGATGCTGCGCTTCGGCAATTCGATCCGGCTGTTCTCGGGATGGTCGCGGTCGTAATCCCAGACGTGGTCCATGTGGGCGAATTCGGCGCCGACGCGGCCGAGATTGTCCCAGACGCCCATCAGGATCTGTTCGATCTCCTCCGGCGATTTTTCCGGAAATGCAGCGGTGAGATTGGCGCGGCCGATGCGGTGCTCGCGCAGGCGCGGGCCGATCGTTTTCACGACGCGTGAGAAGAAGTCCGAGGTCTTGACCGGATCGAAATAGCGCGTGGTGCGCAGCATGCCGACAGTGGCGGCGCCGATCAGGCTGCCGCCGATCGATTTGGCAGCCTCCCGCGCGCGGGCCTTCGTGCTCGCAGTCAGCAGCGCCATGCGTCCGGTCAGGCCGGTTCGCGGGTCAGGATCAGCGAGGCGTTCTGGCCGCCGAAGCCGAACGAGTTCGACATCACCGCGGTGACGCGGGCGTCGCGCGCCTTGTTGCCGACGACGTCGAACAGGATCGTGGGATCCGGGGTCTCGTAGTTGATCGTCGGCGGGATGCGCTGATGCTCGAGGGTGAGCAGCGAGAAGATCGCTTCTACGGCGCCTGCGGCCGAGATGGTGTGGCCGACCATCGACTTGTTGGACGTGACCGGGATCTTCTGCGCGAGCTCGCCGAACACGGCCGATGTCGTGTTGAACTCCATCTTGTCGTTTTCGGGCGTCGCGGTGCCGTGCGCGTTGATGTGGTCGATCTGGTCCGGGGTCATGCCGGCATCGGCCAGCGTCTTGTTCATGCAGCCGATGATCGGTTTCCCATCAGGAGACGAGCGGGTGCGATGGAAGGAATCGGTGAGCTCGCCGCAGCCGGCGATCACGCCGAGGATCTTCGCACCGCGCGCGGTCGCCGCTTCATAGCTCTCCAGCACCAGTGCGCCAGCGCCTTCGGCCATGACGAAGCCGTCGCGGTTCTTGGAGAAGGGGCGGGAAGCCGCCTGCGGCGGATCGTTCTGGGTCGACAGCGCCGAGAGCAGGGAGAAGCGCACCAGCGCTTCCGGGTTCACCGTGCCGTCGGTTGCGACGCACAGCGCGGCATCGGTCTCGCCGCGGCGGATCGCCTCGACGCCGAGCTGGATCGAGGTCGCGCCCGAGGCGCAGGCCGTCGACAGCGAGATCGGCGAGCCCTTGGTGCCGAAAGTCTCGGCGAGATAGGCTGCGACCGAGCCGAACATGAAGCGGTGATGATAGGCGCTGTACTTGCCGCCGCCGGAGATGCGCAGCAGATCGTCGTAAGTGAAATCCTGTGCACCGACGGCTCGGCCAAGCTCGCGGCGCTGCGGCCATTCGACTTCGACCGGCGCGACTGCGAGGAAGAGGGGACCCGGGAAATCGGCGTTGGCGCCGATGCCGGCCTGCTCGAGCGCCTCCTGCGTGACCATCTCGGCCATCCGCTCGGACAGGCCGGTGGAGGAGAACGGATCGACGCTGACGAAATCGACCGTGCCGGCCATCGTCGTCTTCAGGCCGTCGACCGGAAAGCGCGTGATGGTGCGGATGCCGGATTCGCCGGCGACGAGCTTCGCCCAATTGTCCGCCTTGCCGGCGCCGAGCGAGGTCATGATGCCCATGCCGGTGACGACGACGACGGGACGCCCGAATTTGTCGCGTGGTGCAGTCATGTCGATCCCCCCGCTGGAGCTAGCTCACGGCCTCGACCAGCGCCATGCCTTCGCCGCGCCAGTGTCCGGCCCCCACGACCACAATCTGGGTGGGCGCTCCCTGCATTTCAATCTCGGTCCCCGTGGAATCGTTCGGCGGGAACAGCGCGCCGCGCGAGATCGAGAGCGCGGCGAGCGCGATTCCGAGCGGGAATTGCGTCTCCATGGTGTGTCCGAACATCGTGCCGGTCGAGCGCACCGGGAAATCGGCGTGGTCCTTCAGGAAGCCGCGCTCCTCGGATGTCGCGGGCTCTGCGCCGGTCGCGCCCGTGATGATCGCGCCCTTGCCCTCGCGCTTCGGCAGCTTGGCCCAAAGCTTCTCCAGCGTCGCGGCCATGTCGCCGGGCTGCTTGCGCCGGGCGAGATCGGCCACCACGCTCGACAGTTTCGCGAACGGCTTGGCGCCGCGGGCTTCCGCGTGCGCGCGCGACTCCAGCACCAGGAAGGCACCGGCCGAGCCGAGCGCGAAGCCGGCGTGGTCCTTGCGCGCCCAGACGGGCGCGAACTTGTCCTTCAGGTTGAAGTCGCCGAATTCGTAGAGGACCATGAGGTCCTTGCGCTCGCCATTATGCGAGCCGCCGATCAGGGCAATGTCGCTCTCGCCCGAGCCGATGCGCGCAAGTGCGATGCGGGCGGCATCGGCGCCCGCGACCTCTTCGCCCATGAAGGTGCGCGAAGTGCCGCCAAGCCCATGCACGATGGCGATGTTGCCGGCGAGGAGATTGGAGAGCTGGGCCAGAAACAGCGTCGGCCTGAGATCGCTCATCAGGCGCTCGTTGAGGAAGCCGGGCGCGTTCGCCCCCTTGGCCTCGGCCGTGAGCACGCCGGTGTCGACGTTGAGATCGCGCTCGCCGCCGCCGGCGGCCACGACCATGTCGATCTTCGACAGGATGTCCTTGTTGCCCTTGATCCCCGCGGAGTCGAGCGCGAGGCCCGCGGCATAGGTGCCGATGCGCTGCCAGGCTTCCATCTGGCGCTGGTCGCCCTTCTTCGGGATCTGGGTGTCGAAGGTAACAGGCATCAGGGGATGCACGATGTAGGGCGCAAAGCCCTTCTCGTCGACATTGATGCGCTTCTCCTGGAGCGCGGCCCAGTTGGCGTCGAGGCCCTCGCCGAGCGAGGTGGCAAGGCCAATGCCGGTGATCCAGACTTCCGTCTGGCCGGGCTTCGAAGCGGTGTCGGTCATGGCGATACGGCCTGTTGCGGAAAGCCGACGCGCTCGGCGACTTTCGCCATGTATCCGCGCATGTCCGCATTGGGGAAGGGGATCAGCGTGAAGGTGAGCGCCGAATTCGCGCGCAGCTTGCCGCCGACCTTGATCTTGGCTTCGGTCATGGCGTAGCCCGAGCCCTCATGGGTGAGGCTCGCCTCGATGCTCATGAGATCGCCGGGGAATACCGAGCCGCGCACCTTGGCCTCCTTGACGGCGGCCAGGATCGGCATGCGCTCGAATTTGAACACGCCGAGCTGAAGCCAGCCCGAGGCCTGCGCCATCGATTCGATCAGGAGCACGCCGGGCATCAAGGGATAGCCCGGGAAGTGCCCCTCGAAGATGGTGCTTTCCTTCGGGACCTGGGCCTCGACGACGATCCTCTTCTCGTCGACCCTGAGGTCGACGATGCGATCGATCATGTGGAAGTATTCGAGTTGCATGGCCGCCCGATTAGGCGCTCGCGCCCTTGGCTGCAACCAGCTCGTCGATGCGCGCGCACAGGTTCTTCAGCACGAAATATTGTTCGGTGGTCGCTTTGCCGTCGTTGACCTCCTGGGTCCACTTTTCCAGCGGCAGCTTGATGCCGAACTGCTTGTCGATCGCAAAGGCGATATCAAGGAAATCGAGGCTGTCGATGCCGAGGTCATCGATGGCGTGGCTATCCGGCGTGATCGTGTCGCGCGGGATGTCGCAGGTTTCAGCGATGATCGTAGCGACCTGATCGAATGTGGAGGACATCACTAAGCCTTTGATATATTGCGGATATTTGTCAGATGTTCCAGAGTGGCATGGCGGGTGGGCATCGCGCCCCTGATGACGCCCTCAACCCCCCTCTGGCCGGGTCGAGAGCCCGTATATCGGAGCGCCGCCCTGAGTTCAATGGAGCCGGACAGGCCATGGGGACAGCAGGGGACGGAGCTGGGGATCCCTGCCGGAGCCTCTTTTCGCGAGGGACGATCGCATATGACTGGGACGCCTGGGGCGCTCTGCCTCCACAGCGTCATGGCCGGGCATTGTCCCGGCCATCCACGCCTTGCCTTGCGGCACAAAGAGCGTGGATGCCCGGGCCTTCGCCGCGCCGAAGCGGCTTCGGCCGCGCAGGCGGGACAAGCCCGGGCATGACGACCTCTGGGTAGGCGGGCGTGCCTAGATGAGCGGCGTCGCGATCTTGGCACAGTCGCGGCGGCCCATCAGCACGCAATCCTGGGTCCGGCGCAGGTCGGCGATGCTCACGGCGAGCCAGATCCCGATCGCAGTCAGCGCGATGGTGAAGGCGAGCGCGGCGATGTTGGCGAGCATGCGGTGGCGGAAATCGTCCGGCTCGGTGCGAGGCTGCTCGTAGCGCGACAGGTCGAGCGGCTTGGGCGCGCCGCGCAGCGGCTGCACGGTGCCGTTGCCCCGGTGGACCGTCGGGGAGGGTGAGGTGCGCGGCCTGAACTGGAGCACCCGGTGCTCCTCATCAGAGCTTATGGGCCGCTGGGATTTCATGGTGCGAGGATCACTCCGAAGCAGCGGTTTTTGATAGCATACGTGATGAACGCGTTGCAGAAAATCTTCTCAACGCGTACGTGCATTGCGCTTTTGCACGCCCTCTTCGCGAAGGCCCGCGACGGATCGCGAAAGCGGTCGTCATGCCGGTGTCAGGATGCGCGGGGTTGCGCTGCAAAACAGCCATGGCGCCTGCCGTGCCCGGTCCTGAGAACATCGGCTTGTGATCTCCCTGTCGGGGCCGAACGCATTTTGTCGCCGCAAGGCCCATGGCATAATCAGGGAACCCGGACGACCGTTTGCAACCAACAATGAGGGCTCTTCGACCATGACCACGAACGCGCGCGAGCCGAGGGTTCATCCCGTGCCGATCCTGTCGCTTCGGCCGACGCAGATGACGGTCGGCATGCGCGAGGTCAAGGAGAAGCGCAAGCGCTGGCGTGAGCACGACCGCAGGAAGCAGGCCGATCTGCTCGGCAAGCACATGATCCCCGTCGTGTACGGGCCGGACGAGCGCTACTACGTGATCGACCATCATCATCTCGGCCGCGCATTGCACGACGAGGGCGTCAAGGAGGTGCTGGTGACCGTCGTCGGCGACCTCAGGATGGTCGAGCGCGAGGCCTTCTGGGGCGTGATGGACAACAAGCGCTGGGTCTACCCTTACGATTCCAAGGGAGAGAGGCGGCGGTTCCAGGACCTGCCGAAATCGGTTGCCGATCTCAAGGACGATCCTTTCCGCAGCCTTGCCGGCGAGCTCCGCCGCCTGGGCGGCTTCGCCAAGGACACCACGCCGTTCTCCGAATTCCTGTGGGCGGACTTTCTGCGCCGTAAACTGTCGCGCAAGGCGGTGGATGCCGATTTCGACAAGGCACTTGAGAAGGCCATGTCCGCGGCCAAGAGCAAGGATGCGATCTATCTGCCCGGCTGGTGCGGTCCGGCGTCGGACGATTAGGCGCGGGCGCTCGCATCAATCGCGTTGGAAGATCAATCGCGTTGGAAGATCTTGGCGCCGGGGTAGACGCGCCGGGCATACGTGACGACCAGCGCGCGGTCCTAGGTTTCCAGGAAGGGCGTTCGGATCTGACACGATCCGACAATGAGGTGCCACAGACCATTGAGCTTTCGGATGACGACGTTCATTTGAGCATTCCTCGAAGACTCTGCATTCCAGCGCAGTCTTGCGATTCACGATCGCGGCCGCAGGCGTAAAATTCCCAACGCCGCTCCCGTTCCGCTGCAAGACACTGCGACCATTATTAGTTGGTTACGGCATGCGGCCCTGTAAGCCGGATCTCATCACAGCTGCTTGAGCGAAATCATTTTCCGCGCCCATGAAACCATCCTGAAACAGAACCGTCCCATCTCTTGGAGGTAGTCGAGCTCACACAGGAGGCCGAAATGCGCCGTCTGGTTTTCGGAATTGCCTTGCTCGCGGTTGCCTCAGCAGGCATCTCGGCGTCGTTCGCCGCAGTTCACCACGCCAAGACGTTGACATTTTCCGAGCGCTTTGCCCCTGCGCTCGAGTTGATGGCGACGCGATAGCGGCGTAGTGCGTCGCAGCCGCGATTCAATCACTTTGGCTGTTGCGGTCCCGGCGAGGACAGCAGGCGTTCCATCTCCGCGGCGGCCTCGCCGTCGCGTGCCTTCTGCAATAGCGTGTGGCGCTCGGCGCCGGCCGGGAGCTTTCTGGCGGCGGCGCGGGCCTCTTGCGTGAACTTGTCCAGGCGCTGCTGGAGCGACAGAGCCGATCGCGTGCGGTTGCGTTTTTTGGTCATGGTTTGGCCTTTCCGACACACCGAGCCAACCATGTGGACGCGAGCGGCGTCCTTAACTTTTGTTGGAACCGGCGGCGCGGATCGCGGTTTCATTCCGGCCGGCGCCCAGCGCGCCATGATTCGAATTCATGCGAACGGAGCGACTTCGCGTGCCCAGCGATACGATCCGTGCTGCGCTTGTCAGGCGTTTGCGCATCTCTTCCGGCATCTCGGAGGAGGATGTCAGGGAAATCGAAGCGCTTCCGATCGCGGTGAGACAGTATCCGGCGGAAACGCCCGTGGTGAGAGATGGCGAGCGGGCCACCGAATGCTGCCTGATTGTCGAGGGATTTTGCGCGCGCTCCAAGACGATCGCGAGCGGGAAGCGACAGATTCTCTCCCTGCACATTCCCGGCGAGATCCCGGACCTGATGAGCCTGTTCCTGCACGTGATGGACCATGAGCTCTCGACGCTGACGGCGTGCACGCTGGGCTTCATCAGCCACGATACGCTGCGAAAATTGCACCAACGCAGGCCGGTCGTCGCCGAGATGTTTTGGCGGGACACGCTGATCGACGCCGCGATGTTTCGCGAATGGATCGTCAATGTCGGCCAGCGTCCGGCGCCTGCGCGCCTCGCGCATGTTATGATCGAGCTGCGCGAGCGCCTCAGGGTCATCGGTCGCGTGGACGACGAAAATTTCGAGATGCCGCTGACCCAGGAGCAGATCGGCGAAGCCCTTGGGATCACTGCGGTCCACGCCAACCGGGTGATCAAGCAGTTGCGCCAGGATGGCATCGTCGAATTTCAGCGCGGCCGCGTCACCGTACTCGACGAGGCTCGATTTCTGGAACTCGCGGATTTCGACGGTCGTTATCTCCACCAGTCGCCGACGCTTTGAGCCGCCCGATGCCGCGATTTCATTAGGAGGGGGCGCCGTTCCTGAAAGTGTCGATTACGCTGGATGTCGAGGAAGCCTAGGCGGCAGACCGGGTCGAACGTGCGGCCCAACGGCGCAGGTGAGTTTGACGTATCGCAAACCGACGTCGGTGCCGGCCGCTAAGGTCCGCCGGCATGACAGCCGAACCAGCATTGCGCTCCCGCGTCAGGTGGGCTCCGGATCATGCCGACCTGGAGACACGACGATGAGCCTGATCCTTCGCATTCTGTTTGTCATCGCCGGAGCCGTCACGGCGCTGTTCGTTGCGCGTGATGCGCTGAACTTCACCATCATCCAGACCTTCGTCGCCATACTGCTCGTGACGGCCGTCCTGCTCGCCGGGAGTCTCTGGAGCCTGCGGCGGAAGGCGTGAGCGGCACGGAATCCACGAGACCGGCCGGGCTGAGCGAGGCCGAGGCCCGGGCGCGGCTGGAAGAAGACGGCGCCAACGAATTGCCTCGGCCCGAACGACGCAGTCCCCTGCGCATCGTCATGGAAGTGCTGCGCGAGCCGATGCTCGTGCTGCTGCTCTGTGGTGGGCTGGTCTACCTCCTGCTCGGCGATCTCAGGGAAGCGCTGATCCTTCTGGTCTTCGGTGCGATGTCGATCGTGATCACGGTGGTGCAGGAGACCCGGACCGAGCGCGTGCTGGAAGCCTTGCGCGACCTGAGCAGCCCGCGCGCGCTCGTGGTGCGGGATGGTGCGCGTCGACGCATCGCGGGCCGCGAGGTCGTGCGCGGCGATCTTCTCGTTCTTGGCGAAGGGGACCGGATTCCGGCCGACGCCGCGCTGGTGGACGCACGCGATCTGCAAATCGACGAGTCGCTGCTGACCGGCGAGTCGGTGCCCGTCCGCAAGCAGGTCGCCGACAAGGCCGCGTCAGCCGATCACCGGCCGGGCGGCGAGGATCAGCCTTTCGTGTATTCCGGTTCTCTCGTCGTGCGCGGCGAGGGGCTGGCGCTGGTGGAGGCCACCGGCCCGCGCAGCGAGATCGGGAAGATCGGGCTGTCGCTGCGCGGCTTGCAGGCCGAGCCGCCCCGGCTTCAGCAACAGACCGCCAGACTGGTGCGGCTCTGCTTCCTCGGCGGCGCCGTGGTCAGCCTGGCGGCCATCGCACTCTACGGAGTCTTGCGTGGGGATTGGCTGCAAGCGCTGCTTGCGGGCATCGCCATCGGCATGGCGATGCTGCCGGAAGAATTTGGCGTCGTGCTCACCGTCTTCATGGCAATGGGAGCCTGGCGGATTTCACAAGCCCGCGTCCTGACGCGGCGAGCCGCCGCCATCGAGGTCCTCGGTTCTGCAACCGTCCTGTGCACCGACAAGACCGGGACACTGACGCAGAACCAGATGACCGTCGCCGAGCTGCGGCTGCTCGACGGGGCACGCATGCGTCCGGAGAGCGCCGGGCGGGATGACGCCAGGCCCGAATTTGCCGAGCTGGCGCGTTACGGTGCCCTGGCGAGTTCCCCTGAACCGTTCGACCCGATGGAGAAGGCTCTGCATCTGTTCGCGCACGCCGCCCTGCGGGGAGACGATGCGCCGGATGGCGAGCGGACCCTGGCGCGTGGCTACGGTCTGCGCCCCGAGCTGCTGGCCATGACGCAGGTCTGGCGGATATCCGGCCGGGCGGATCTCCTCGCATGCGCCAAGGGGGCGCCCGAAGCGATTGCGCGGCTGTGCAGGATGAATGCTGCCGACCAAGAATCGGTGCGCGACGCCGCCAGCGCGATGGCGAAGGACGGGCTTCGCGTGCTGGGGGTGGCCGTTGCCGTGTGCGATGACGATTCACTCCCGTCGTCGCAGGAGGCTTTCGCGTTTCGATTTGTCGGCCTGGTCGGGCTTGCCGATCCGCTGCGGCCCCATGTCCCGGAGGCGGTTGGCGAGTGCCGCGCAGCGGGGATCCGCGTCGTCATGATCACGGGCGATTATCCGGCAACAGCCGTTGCCATCGCGAACCAGGCCGGGCTCGATGTTCGTGACGTCATGACTGGCGATCAGGTCAGGCTGGCGGACGATTCGGAACTCGCGGACCGCGTCGGGCATGTGAACGTGTTCGCCCGGGTCTTGCCGGAGCAGAAGCTGCGCATCGTCCAGGCGATGAAGCTCAACGGCGAGATCGTGGCGATGACCGGCGACGGCGTCAACGACGCGCCCTCGCTCAAGGCCGCCCATATCGGCATCGCGATGGGAGGGCGCGGGACCGACGTCGCGCGTGAGGCGTCGGCGATCGTCCTGCTCGACGACGATTTCGGTTCGATCGTGTCGGCCATTCGTCTGGGCCGCCGCATCTACGACAATCTGCGCAAGGCGATGGCATTCATCTTCGCCGTTCATGTCCCGATCGCCGGACTTGCGCTGTTGCCTCTGGTGTTCGGGTTGCCGCTGATCTTCAGTCCGGTGCACATCGCGTTTCTGGAGCTGATCATCGACCCCGTATGCGCGCTGGTGTTCGAGGCGGAGCGGGGCGAGCGCGATGCGATGACGCGTCCGCCGAGACGGCCTGATTCCGAGCTGTTTTCATGGGCACTGGTTGGCTGGAGCGTGCTTCAGGGCGCGCTCGCATTTGCCCTGACCGCCATCATCTTCATTGGCGCGCTTCGCTCCGGTCTCGTCGCCGACGAGGCGAGGACGCTCGCCTTCGTGACGCTCGTCGTCTGCATCGTCGCTCTGGTCCTGGTCAACCGGTCCTTCAGCGCGTCGTTCGCGTCCGCATTCTTCCGGCCAAATCCTGCATTGATCTGGATCTTCGCGGGGGTCGCTTTCGTTCTCGCCACCGCGCTGCTCTGGCCGCCGGCCTCCAGCCTGTTCCGCTTTGGTCCGCTGCATGCGGACGATCTGATGATCACGCTCGGCGCGGGACTGCTGGTGCTGACCGTGCTCGAAGTGCTGAAACCGATTTGGGCGCGGCGGCTTCGGTTCTAGCGACCGCTCAGGTCTCCGATGCATCTCCGACTCGCGCGGCTCGTCTTCCCTTACGCAGCGTCAAGGGCGGCACGGATTGATTGGACGTCTGATTCACGCAGCCGCGTCGCGATCGATCTTCCGTAATCGCACGAAGGCGGCCCAGGCCCGCGGATATTCCTTGTCCGTGGGATCGATCGTCAGCAGCGCGCGGCATGCCTCCTTGATTTCTTCCGGCGAAGGACGCCTCGTTGGCCCCTCGGCTGATTTCGACTGCTCCCAGCGAGCCTCGATATCTTTCGCAAAGGCCAGGGCCTCAGCGGTCGTTCGCTTCTGCGTCGATTTCGCCAGGGAATGGCCCGTGGGGAACGTCGGCCATGCCGCCGGCGGCTGGTCGACACGCCACGTGAGTTCATCCTTCCGTGTCGCCTCCACGCGCGAACCTGGATGCTGCTCTGCTGGCGTCCAGCCTGGCCCGGCCGAACCTGACGAGACTGCCGATCTCGGCGCGACTGCCGAGCCTGGTGCGTGTGCTGCCGTCTGTCCGGCCAACTGGCCAAGCTGCTGTTCCATTGTTCCGCCGCTGGACTTGGGGATGACCTTTTCGACGGTCTTGATCATCGACAGGGCGCCGGGCGAGATCAGCGTCCTCTGGTCGGCAATTTTGTCGTCGGCCGCGATTGGGCAGGGGCTGTATGTCGAGCGCTGCGACGTGATCCGACCGTCGTCGTCGATACGGGCATAATCGATCGCGACGGTGTAAACGAAGGCGGTCTCAACATACTGCCTCTCCTTGTCCATCGCCTTCACGGAGCCGCACACGTATCTTGCGTTGTCCGCGTCGACCGTTCGCAAGCCGCTAAAATGAGCTGAATTCGGCTCGATGAGGACGCGTGCGACGGCGGCTCGCGCCATGCCGTGCTCCGATTGAAGCATGCTCCATATTTCGCCGGGGTTGATGGCGTCGGGCTGATAGTTCCATGCGTATCCAGCGGCGAAGAACGTTACGCCGATGCAAGTCGCGACGGCGAATGCTCGCACGTTCATAAGACGGATCCCCTAAGCAGGCACGACTCATCCGCGTCTCCGTTGACGGAGACTGCGTGAGTTGTGTCGAGGTATTTCTGCTAGTTGAGGGTGAGTGTCTTAACAAAACGTGTCTGATTGTGAAAACGTTTTGGTTCCCGTAAAACGGGAACCCGCACGTTGCATTTTCCGGTGCGGCGTCGCGTTCGCAACACGGAGCGGTCGGTCACTTCTTGGGCAGCCGGCCCATCAGATAGAATTCGTCGTTCGGCCGCATGCCGGTGAAGTTCGCCAGCCGGTTCGACAGCGCGAAGAAGGCCGAGATCGCGGCGATGTCCCAGATGTCGTCGTCGCTGAAGCCGTGCGGCGCGAGCGCGGCGAAATCCTCCTCCGAGATCCGCTGCGCGTCGGCCGAGACCTTCATCGCGAAATCGAGCATCGCCTTCTGCCGCGGCGTGATGTCGGCCTTGCGATAGTTCACCGCGACCTGGTCGGCAATCAGCGGGTTCTTGGCGCGGATGCGCAGGATCGCGCCATGCGCGATCACGCAATACTGGCACTGGTTGGCCGCCGAGGTCGCCACCACGATCATTTCGCGTTCGGCCTTGGTGAGGCCGCCGTCCTTCTCCATCAGCGCGTCGTGATAGGCGAAGAACGCGCGGAACTCGTCGGGCCGGTAGGCCAGCGTCAGGAAGACGTTCGGCACGAAGCCGCTCTTTTCCTGGACAGTCAGGAGGCGCGTGCGGATGTCGTCAGGCAGCGTGTCGAGGGCGGGAGCGGGGAAGCGTTGCGCGGCTGTTTTTGTCATGAGCATGGATTCCGGCTTGGGGCCGGCAACCATAGTCGATGCGGGCGGCCGCCTCAACGTGCTGTCATCGCCCGCCTTGTGCGCTCTTGCGCACTGGGGCGGGCGATCCAGTATTCCAGAGGCCGCAGTGATTGAATCGAGAAGCCGCGGCGTACTGGATGCCCCGCCTGCCGCCTACGCTAAAGCTTCGGCGCTCCTCGACCTCAACCCCGGCGAAGCCTTGGCGTAGCCGGGTCGCGGGGCATGACAGCGGAATGTGAGGAAGCGGTGTCCGCCCCTTACCGCAGCGGCTTCTTGAGCAGCGAGAAGCGGTCCGGGTCCAGCCCCATCGAGGGCTGCAGCATCGGGGCTTCGAGGCTGGACATCGTCTTCGCCGGCGGGGCCGAGAACACCGGGTCGTTCGGCGTGTCGCGCTGCGAGGTGGCACCGCGCCAGCGTTCGAGCACCGCGCCGACGAAATGCATGTCGTGACCGGAGGTGACCGACGGCACGCTGCTGATGGTGGCCTCGCCGCGCGGCAGTTGGTGCGGCGGCACCTCCTTGAAGCGCAGGCGCGTCGGCAGTGCGACGCCTTCGCCGAACGCCAGCACCTCTCGGGTGCCGAGCGATGGCACGAAGGACAGCAAGTTCGCCGCGGCATCCGACACCGCAGCGCGCAGCAGCGCCTGGTCGCGTTCGTTGGCAAGACGCATCGTGAACAGCGTGTTGCACTGGGAGATGATGGTGGCGTCGAGCTCGGCCGGGCGCTGGGTGATCAGCCCGAGATAGACGCCGTATTTGCGGCCTTCCTTG
The DNA here is from genome assembly GCF_028128935.1 of Bradyrhizobium sp. CCBAU 11361. Lineage (NCBI taxonomy): Bacteria > Pseudomonadati > Pseudomonadota > Alphaproteobacteria > Hyphomicrobiales > Nitrobacteraceae > Bradyrhizobium > Bradyrhizobium sp. CCBAU 11361. The sequence goes on along the minus strand of NZ_LBJZ01000197.1, from coordinate 143,293 downwards.
GCGATGCGCGACACCGCCTTGCGGGTCGGCCCAAAGCCGATGTTGCGATCGGCGGCGGCGTAGCGGTGGGCTTCCTCGCAGACGAACAGCATCGGCGAGACGCCGTCGCTCCACAGGCCGAAGTCGAAGGCCATGCGGCACAGCACGGAGACGACGGAATCGATGACTTCGGCCGGGAAGCCGGCGAGCTGCATCACCGTCATCGGCTTGCCATTGGCGGGCAGGCGGAACAGATGGCTGATCACCTCGGCCATGGTGTCGCCGCCGACATTGGCGTTGTCGAACATGAAGGCATAGCGGGGGTCGTTGCGGACCGCCTCGATGCGCGAGATCAGCTTGTGATAGATGATGCGCGAGGAGCGGTTTTCCAGCTTGCCCATGCGCTCGTCGATCAGCGATATCAGATCGACCAGGCGATACGGCACCGGCGTATCGACGGTGAAGCCGATCTGCTTGGGATCGATGCGCTTGAGGCCGAGGCGATCGGCGTTCTGGTACTGCGTGTAGATGCCCTTGGCGATCGGGATCACCTCGGCAAGGACGTCGAGCTCTTCGGGCACGCCGGCACGGCCGCCGAACAGCACGTCGACGATTTCCTCGAAATTGAACAGCCAGAACGGCAGCTTCAGGTTCCGCGGGTTGAGCACCAACGCGCGGTCGCCGAAGCAGCGGCCGTATTCGTTGTGCACGTCGAGCAGGAAGATGCGCAGGTTCGGCCGTGCCTTCAGGATCTCGTTGAGCAGCAGCGACACGCCGGTCGACTTGCCTACGCCGGTCGATCCCAGCACGGCAAAATGCTTGGACAGCATTTCCTCGATATCGACATAGGCGACGACCGAGCGGTCCTGCTGGAGGAAGCCGACATTGATCTGGTCCGACCCGGTCGGCGCGTAGATCGTGCGCAGCTCCTGGCTGGTGATCAGGTCGACCGAATCTCCGATGGTCGGATAGTTGGTGACGCCGCGCTGGAATTTGGCCTTGTCGGCGGCGTTGAGGATCTCGCCGAGCAGGTCGACCGAGGCGATGGCGATGTAATTGTCGGCGCTCGACAGATTCTCGCAGGAGACCTCGGTGATCATCGCGACGATGACCGAACTGGCGCAGCGAATGCTGACGAAACGGCCGACGGTCGCCCGAACCTCCGAGATCGGCATCTGGCTTGCCGCCAGAAGCCCGACCCGGGCGAGCGATCCGCGTACCGAAATCACGCGTCCAAAGGATGTCACGATGAATGAACCTGGCAAGAGCGAGGGATTTGCACCGGACTATGCGCGGCCGCGGCTGCACAAACGGTTAAACAGCAGTCGCGGCCGCTTCGTTAAATCCGCGACAATTCGGCCGACAGGTGGGTTCCTGATGCATACCAGGGGGCGGAAACGGCCGGAAAATGCTCCTTTTTGGGGCCGGCAGGCGCTCAATCGAATTAAGGAAGATTTTACCATTCGGGCAGTCCGTCCGCCGTTCGGGGTGGTTCTCCTCACGCGCAGGGCGCCATTCGGTCCGGGATGCAAGGGTTGATTTGTTGACGGGACCTAATCATTTGTACATTAGTACAAATGAGCCGCCCCTTGCGCATGAGCCAATTGCGGCCCCGCGCCCGAATGCACGATCCGGTTCCTGCGGATCGCAGTCACGCCCTGGAGGAAAGCATGCAGCCCGAACCGATCCTCGATCTGGCCCATCTCGGCCATATGGAGCTGCTGACGCCCAAGCCGGGCGAGAGCCTGAAATTCTTCGTCGACGTCATGGGCATGACGGTCAGCGGCCGCAAGGGTGAGTCGGTCTACTTGCGCGGCTGGGACGATTACGAGCGCTATTCGCTCAAGCTGACGGCGTCGAAGACCTCGGGCATGGAGCACATGGCGCTGCGCGCGCGCAGCCAGCAGGCGCTGGAGCGCCGGGTCGCCGCGCTCAAAGGCTCCGGCTTCGACATCGGCTGGATCGACGGCGACATGGGGCAGGGGCCGACCTTCCGCTGCCGCGACCCTGATGGCCACATCGTCGAACTCTATTACGAGACCGAATGGTTTCAGGCGCCGCCGGAGCTGAAGCCCGCGCTCAAGAACCAGGCGCAGCGCTTTCCAGCGCGCGGCGTCAATGTCCGCCGCCTCGATCACCTCAACTGCCTTGCCGTCGACATCAAGGCAAACCGCGAGTTCTTCGAGAATTATCTCGGCTGCCGGCTCACCGAGCAGATCGTGCTCAATGACGGACGCGAGGCCGCGATGTGGCTGACGATGTCGAACAAGAGCTACGACTTCGCCTATTCGCTCGACCATTCCGGCACGCCGGGCCGCTTCCACCACGTCACCTACGCGCTCGACAGCCGCGAGGAGATCCTGCGCGCCGCCGACATCTTCCTGGAGAACGGTATCCACATCGAGACCGGTCCGCACAAGCACGCGATCCAGCAGACCTTCTTCCTCTATGTCTACGAGCCCGGCGGCAACCGCGTCGAGGTCGCCAATGCCGGCGCGCGCCTCATCCTCGCACCGGACTGGAAGCCGATCGTGTGGACCGAAGAGGAGCGCAAGAAAGGCCAGGCGTGGGGATTGAAGACGATCGAGTCCTTCCACACCCACGGCACGCCGCCGGTGGAGGCGAAGAAGCACGCGTAGAGCATGAGCGGCCGACAGCAGCGCTTTCTCCGTTCCCTCTCCCTTTCGCACACGACATTGGGCGTGCCGAACGAGCTCGGCCTGCATGGTTCGAGACGCCCGCTTTGGCGGGCTCCTCACCATGAGGGTCTGATATCTCGCCGCAAAACGCGACCTCATCCTGAGGGCCCGCCGTAGGCGGGCGTCTCGAAGGATGGCTGCAGGCGAGCTTGCTGCCATGCCTGTCTTCGTATCGCCTTAGTGCGGAGGCGATCGCACGCGCGCGATCGTCTCGTGCACGCCGCTCCAGGCCGGCTTGTCAGGTGCGAACTGCTTGCGCAGGAAGGTGACGAGCTCCTCGACCTGCGCGTCGCTCATGCTGTTCCTGAACGCGGGCATGTAGCCGAGATCGCTCGATGCGGGCTCGGTGATGCCGTGCAGGATCACCTGCACGAGATTGTCCGATGTCGCGCTGTGCAGATTGCTGTTGAGCGCGAGCGAGGGCCGGCTGCCGAACAGCGGCAGGCCGCCGACTTCGTGGCAGACGGCGCAGGCGCCCTGATAGAGCCGCGCGCCGGTCGAGGCGGCGGTGGTGACTTGCGTTGCGCTCTCGAGCCTGGCGGCAAGCGCACCCGGCGTCTCGGTGGCAGCATCGTTGAACGAGTTGAGATAGACGGCCATCGCGCGAATGTCCTGGTCGGGCAGGGCCGTGAGATCCCTGACAACAGGCGCCATCGGGCCGGCGGCGACGCCGTGATAGCGCGAATGGCCGGTGCGCAAATAGGCGTAGAGCTCGTCCTCGCTCCAGGGGATCGGTGCATGCGACAGCGAGGTGAGCGGCGGCGCCTCCCAGCCTTCGGCAAAGCCGCCGGCGAGATAGGCCCCGCGCTGCTCGGCGCCGAGCGCGTTGCGCGGCGAATGGCAGGCGCCGCAATGGCCGAGACTCTCGACGAGATAGGCGCCGCGATTCCACCGCTCGGATTGGGCGGGATCGGGCTTGAAGTCCTTCGCCTCATGAAACAGCGCATTCCATCCCGCGAGCAGCGGGCGAATGTTGAACGGGAAGGCGAGCGTGTTCGCGGGCGCCGTCGCGCGCACCGCGGGCTGCGCCATCAGATAGGCGTAGAGCGCCTGGAGGTCGGCCTCGCTGGTCCTCGAAAAATGCGTGTAGGGGAAAGCGGGGTAGAGCTGCCGCCCGTCGCGATGCAGCCCGTCGCGCATCGCGCGTTCGAAGGCAGGATAGGACCATGCGCCGATACCGGTCTCGACGTCGGGCGTGATGTTGGTCGCATAGATCGTGCCGAACGGTGTCTGAAGCGCGCGGCCGCCGGCGTTGAGCGCGCCGCCGATGGTGGTGTGGCATTCCGCGCAATTGCCGAGCGCGGCAAGCTGCTGGCCGCGGGCGATGGTTGCCGCGGAATAGACCGATGCATCGGGCCGCGCGATCGGCGCGATGGCGCGCCCGGGCAAGAAGGCGGCGCCGACGCCGATCGCGGCGGTGCAGACGGCGGCAATGGTCGCAAAGATGCCGGCGCGCCTGGCGAACGGATTCTGCCAGATGCGAGACGGCGGCGCAGCGGGAGCGGGGAGTGCCTGCGGCTTAGCTGGGGCATCGCCGTGCAATCCCTTGAGGATACGCTCCGGCGTGAACGGTGGCTCGCGGAAGCGCACGCCGGTGGCATCGAAGATCGCATTGGCGATCGCCGCCGCGCTCGGCACCGAAGCGGATTCGCCGACGCCGAGCGGCGGCTGGTCCGGCCGCGGCAGCATCAAGACGTCGATCTTGGGCACGTCGGGGAAGGGGATGATCGGATAGGCGCCCCATTCGCGCGCCGCCACCGCGCCGCGCTCGAACGAGACCTCCTCCATCAGCGCGCGGCTGGTGGATTGGATGACGTTGCCATGGATCTGGTGGCGCACGCCGTCCGGATTGATCATCAGGCCGGAGTCCTGCCCGGCGACGACGCGCGTCACGCTGACGTCGCCGGTGGTCTTGTTCACGGCGACGTCGGCGACCCAGGCCGACCACGCCGCGCCATAGCCGGGGAACTTGCTGTGGACATAGAGCGCATAGGCAAAGCCGCGCCCGTGCACGACCTCGCCGTCTTTCTCTTCGCGCGCCGGTCGCGGCGTCCAGCCCGCGCGCTCAGCGACCGCATTGACGAGATCGACGGCGCGCTGGTCTTTCAGGTAGCGCAGCCGGTATTCGATCGGGTCGACGCCGGCTTCCGTTGCGGCCTCGTCGATGTAGGATTCATGCGCAAACGTGTTCGGCAGCGCCGAGACGCCGCGAAGCCAGGACGCGCGCACGATCGGTGCCATGTCATGGGCGACGACGCGCATGTGGTCGTAGTCGTAAGGCGGGATCGCGGTGCGGTCGCCCATCTGGAGCACGGCCGGATCGGGCGACACGCGACCCGTCAGCAGCAGCGCCAGCGTCGGCGCGGCGTTCGAGGGATAGCGCGTGGCGAGGTCGTAAGCCGCGACGCCGCCGTCTGCGTTGAGGCCGCCATTGACGTCGATGAGCTGCGCGGTGCCCTTGGGCTCCCAGGCGTGCTCCTGCTCGCGCGTCAGCTGCACGCGCACGGGACGGCCGACCGCGCGCGACAGCAGCAGTGCATCCGCGGTGACGTCGTCGGCGCAGTTGCGGCCGTAGCAGCCGGCGGCCTCCAGCCGGATGACTTCGATCTCGCTCTCGGGGCGCTCGATCAGCAGCGCCAGATCGCCGCGCAGCAGATGCGGATTCTGCGTGCCCGACCAGACGCGGATGTTGCCGTTCTGGAAGTCGGCGACCGCGCAGGACGGGCCGATCGACGCATGCATCTGGTACGGCCACACATAGGTGCGCTGCATCGGCTTGGCGGCGCCTGATATCGCCGCATCGACGTCGCCCTTGTCGATCAACGTCCGCGGCGTCGACGGATTGGCGCGCAGCGCGGTCTCGACGTCGGCGAGATCGGTGAGATCGGGCGTCGGCTTCCAGCTCACCTTGAGCTGCTCCGCGGCGCGAATCGCATTCTCCTCGCGCTCAGCGACTACACCGACGAAATCGCCGATGTGCACGACAGCTATGATGCCGGGAACGTCGCGCACCGAGGATTCGTCGACCGCGATCAGGCTGGTGCCGACGAACGGCCCGGCATCGACGCCGGCATAGGGCGGACGCACCACGCGGCCGTGCAGCATGCCGGGCAGGCGGATGTCGTGCACGAAGGTCAGTTCGCCCGTGGCCTTCGCCGGCAGATCGACCCGCGGCATCGACTGGCCGACGATGGCGTATTCGCCGACAGGTTTGACGGCGACGTCGTCGGCGAGCTCGAGCCGGATCGTCTCGCCGCCGATCAGCTCGCCATAGCTGACGCTGCGGTTGTCGTGTCCGCGCACGAGGCCGTCTTCGATTGTGAGATCGGCCGCCGGCAGCTCCAGCCGCTCGGCCGCGCGCGCGATCAGGAACTGTCGCGCCTGTGCCGCGGCCTTGCGCAAGGGCACGGCGGTGATCTGGATGGTTTCACTGGCGATCGTGGCGCCCTGGTTCGGCACCACGGCGGTATCGCCAAGCACCACGACGACGCGCGCAAAGGACACGTCGAGCTCCTCGGCGACGATCTGGCCGAGCGCGGTGCGGATGCCGGTGCCGAGGTCGACATGGCCGTTGTAAGCGGTGACCGAGCCGTCCGCGGTGATGCGGACGAAGGTTTCGGATGTGCATTCGTCCACCGTGTGGACGACGACGAGCGAGCCCGATTGCCGCTCAGCTCCGTTCGAGGCAGGGGAGGCCATCAGTCGGCGGCCTCAGTGAGTTGACCCGATGCGCGCATCACGGCGCGCAGGATTTCGACATGCGTGCCGCAGCGGCAGAGATTGTAGCGCAGCGCCGCCAGCGCTTCCTGCTCGGTCGGCCGCGGGTTGATCGCGAGCAGCGCCTTGGTGGTCATGATCATGCCGTTGAGGCAATAACCGCATTGCGCGGCCTGCTCGTCGATGAAGGCTTGTTGCACCGGATCAGGCTTGTCGCTTGTGCCGAGCCCCTCGAGCGTCACGATGTCGCGTCCCGCGCAGCCGCCGATCGGGATGACGCAAGAGCGCGCGGCGGCGCCGTCGATCAGGACAGTACAGGTGCCGCATTCGCCGAGGCCGCAGCCATATTTCGGGCCGTTGAGCGCGAGGTCGTTGCGCAGCACATAGAGCAACGGCGTCTGGCGCTCTGCAGTGACCTCGTGGATCCTGCCGTTCACGGTGAGGCGGATCGGTGTCTGCGTCATCCCTGTTCCCAAGCCCCGCGACGATCGGGTCGCAAAAATTGTACGTTGCGACGATACCGTTTGTACACAAACGTGCAAGCGGCCATGCCGCAGTGCAGCGCGACTGCCCGCTTTGTGGACAAAGGCGGGAGGCAAATGAGGTTTTATTCGGCAGGCGCATCTTTTCGCGCGCGCCGCCGCTTGACAGCTATCGGGACCGCGCGCAACATCGTTCGTATACGAATGATAACCGCAGTGTCCGCTGGCTTGCACATGGTGACTGAAACGACGAGCGCCGCCACCGACAAGATCCGCTGCGATGCCTGTCCGGTGATGTGCTACATCAAGCCGGGCGCAGCGGGCGCCTGCGACCGCTATGCCAACCACGACGGCAAGCTCGTTCGCGTCGATCCGCATGTGATCCTGGAGCGCACCGTCTCGCATGGCGGCAAGCTCGTGCCGTTCAGCCGCACGGAAGACTGGGACGGCAAGATCGTCCACGAACCCTCGACCTTCGTTACCGCGATCGGCGCGGGCACGACCTATCCCGACTACAAGCCGGCACCGTTCATCGTTTCCGCGGAGGTCGACGGCGTCGACATGGTGACCGTCGTCACCGAGGGCATCTTCTCCTATTGCGGCATCAAGGTGAAGATCGACACCGACCGCTATCTCGGCCCGGAGACCGCAACCGTCCGCGCCCAGGGCGAGGCGGTCGGCCACGTCACGACAAGCGAATACGGCTCGCAGATGCTGTCGCTCGGCGGCGTGCATCACCTGACCGGCGGCTCCAAGAAGGAAGGCCGCGTCACCTGCGACACGCTGATGGACCTCGCCAATTGCAAGGCGGTCGAGCTCACCATCGACGGCGGCGCCACGGTGGTGGTGCAGGCCGGCCAGCCGCCGATCGTCAACGGCGTGAAGGAAGAGCGCATGCGCGTCGGCTGCGGCTCGGCGACGATCGGCATGTTCGCCAAGCAATGGCACGGCAAGGTCGACGAGGTCGTCGTCGTCGACGATCACATCACCGGCGTGCTCTCGGAGCACCAGGCCGGCAAGCTGCTCGACATCGCCGACACCGGCATCAAGATGAAGGGCCGGCGCTCGACGCCCGGCCGCTATTTCCAGGTCGCCGATCCCGGCACGGGCTGGGGCGGCACCAACATCTCCGATCCGCTCGCGATTCTCGGGCCGTTCGATGCCAAGGAGGCCAAGCCTGGCCTCTCCATGCTCATGGTCTCCACCACGGGTGAACACTCTTCCTATTACGTGCTCGACGAGGCCCTGAAGCCGGTCGAGACCGAGATGCCTGATGATCTGAAGTTCTCGGTCGAGCGCATCCAGGAGAATTGCGAGCCGGCGCTGTGCACCGTGCTGTTCATGGCCGGTGCGGGCGGTTCGCTGCGCGCGGGCGTCACCGACAATCCAGTGCGGCTGACGCGCTCGGTGAAGGACGCGCTGACACGCGTCACCAGCGGCGGCGCACCGGTCTATGTCTGGCCCGGCGGCGGCATCACCTACATGGTCGACGTGACGCAGATGCCTTCAGGCGCGTTCGGCTACGTGCCGACGCCGGCGCTGGTCGCGCCGATCGAGTTCACGATGAAGCTGTCCGACTATGCCGCACTCGGCGGACACATGGATTATGTAAAGCCGCTCTCCGAGGTGCAGGGCGGCGACGATGTCCGGCAGTTGCCCTGGCAGAACCCGATTCCGGGGCCCCGGGCATGACACGGCTCCCGCAAATCGCATGGCTGTCTGATGGTCGGCGGCTGCATTTGCAGGATGGTCCGATTGATCTGATCGTCGAGGCGAGGGGGGATGCGAGCCAGGTGCGTGCGGCCTATGACGCCGCGGCGCGCCGTTTCACCGGACTGCTCGATGAGCTCTGCCTGGAGCTGACGGAGTTGCGCAAGGCGGCGGAACCCGGAGCGTGCTCACTGAAGGGCGTCGTTGCCCGCCGCATGTACGCTGCCGTTGCGCCCTATGCCGCTGATTGCTTCATCACGCCGATGGCCGCAGTGGCCGGCAGCGTGGCCGAGGAGATTCTGGGCGCAATGCTGAACGCGGCATCGCTCGACCAGGCCTATGTCAATAATGGCGGCGACATCGCGCTGCATCTTGCGCGAGGCGAGCATTTTTCGGTCGGCGTGATGGACCGGCCCGGTCGCGACGGCGTGATGCGGAGGATGAAGGTCGTTGCTGATGATCCCGTGCGGGGGATCGCGACCAGCGGGCGCCACGGCCGCAGCTTTTCGCTCGGTATTGCGGACGCCGTGACGGTGCTGGCGGCAACGGCCGCGCGAGCCGATGCGGCGGCCACGATCATCGCCAACGCCGTCGATCTGCCCGGGCATCCCGCCATCGTCCGGCAGCCCGCGAACGAGCTTCAGCCCGACAGCGATCTCGGCGCGCGCCTCGTCACCCGCGACGTCGGTGAATTGTCGCCGACCGAGATTGCGGTCGCGCTGGAAGCTGGCGCGGAATGTGCACGGCATTTGTTCGATCGCGGATTGATCGAGGGTGCCGTGTTGCAGCTCAGTGGTGATATGCTTGTCATCGGACCGAAAGATATTGAAAGGCAGCGATCGCACCCGCCTGTGCTGGAGAACGCGGTTCATGCCTGAACAGGGACGAGCCCAAGGGAAACAATCATGAGCGCGATCATCCGCAAGATCGTCACCGTCGTCGAAGAGACGCAAATGGAGATGGGCCGCCAGGTCTCGCCGCCGACCCGGCGCGCCGCGGCCATTGCCGTGATCGAAAATCCCTTCGCCGGACAATATGTCGAGGATCTCGCGCCGCTGATCGCGATCGGCGAGGAGCTTGGCGAGCTGCTGTCGAAGCGCGCGGTCGCGGCGCTCGGGATCGACGGGGCGAAGGTGCAGAGCTACGGCAAGGCGGCGGCCGTCGGTGAGAATGGCGAGCTGGAGCATGCGGCCGCGATTCTTCACCCGAAGATGGGCGCGCCGGTGCGGAAAGTTCTGAGCAAGGGCGCAGCGCTGATCCCGTCGTCGAAGAAGCGCAGCGGCCCCGGCACGACGCTCGATATTCCCCTGGGTCACAAGGATGCGGCCTTCGTGCGCAGCCACTTCGACGGCATGGAGGTGCAGATCAACGACGCGCCGCGCGCCAACGAGATCATGGTCGCGGTCGCCGTCACCGACAGCGGCCGTCCGCTGCCACGCGTCGGCGGGCTGACGGTTGCGGAAGTGAAGGGCGAGGACGGTCTGAGATAGAAGCTTGAACCGGGGAGGCCGGCACAGCTTCTCCGATAACATCGCGCTGAAGACGTAGAGAGTTCAAAACTGGAGGTTGGGATGCGAGCAAGAAACTATTTTGTGGGCGCGGCCTTCGCGCTTCTGGCGGGCGGCATGGCTCATTCGGCCATGGCACAGGACATCAAGATCGGCGAGATCAACAGCTACTCGCTGCTGCCGGCCTTCACCGAGCCCTATCGCAAGGGCTGGCAGCTCGCGGTCGAAGAGATCAATGCGGCGGGCGGCATCAACGGCAAGAAGCTCGTCGTCGTCTCCAAGGACGATGGCGGCAAGCCGGCGGACGCGCAGACCGCGGCCAACGAGCTCGTGTCGAGCGAGGGCGTGGCGATGCTCACGGGGACGTTCCTGTCGAACATCGGTCTGGCCGTCAGCGACTTCGCCAACCAGAAGAAGGTCTTCTTCCTCGCGGCCGAGCCGCTGACGGACGCCGTGACCTGGTCGAAGGGCAACAAGTACACCTTCCGCCTGCGGCCCTCGAACTACATGCAGGCGGCGATGCTGGTGGAAGCAGCCAGCAAGCTGCCGGCAAAGCGCTGGGCGACGATCGCGCCGAACTATGAGTACGGCCAGTCGGCGGTTGCGGTGTTCAAGAAGCTGATGTCGGAGAAGCGCCCCGACATCCAGTGGGTGGACGAGCAATGGCCGCCGCAGGGCAAGATCGATGCGGGCCCGGTGGTGCAGGCGGTCGCCGCGGCCAATCCCGAGGCGATCCTCAACGTCACCTTCGGCGCCGACCTCGTGAAGCTCGTGCGTGAAGGCAACACCCGCGGCCTCTTCAAGGGGCGCGAGGTTGTCTCCTTCCTGACCGGCGAGCCGGAATATCTCGATCCGCTCAAGGACGAGACGCCGGAGGGCTGGATCGTCACCGGCTATCCCTGGTACTCGATCAAGACGCCCGAGCATGATGCGTTCCTGAAGGCCTATCAGGCCAAGTACAACGACTATCCGCGTCTCGGTTCGATCGTCGGCTACCAGACCATCAAGTCCGCCGCTGCGATCCTGGCGAAGGCCGGCTCCACCGATCCGGAGAAGCTGATTGCCGCGGCGGAGGGCCTGTCGATGCCGTCGCCGTTCGGCGAGATCACCTTCCGCAAGATCGACCACCAGTCGACGCTCGGCGCTTACGTCGGCAAGACCGCGCTGAAGGACGGCAAGGGCCTGATGGTGGACTCTTCTTACAAGAAGGGCGCGGACTATCTGCCCAGCGATGCCGAAGTCGAGAAGCTGCGGCCGAAGGATTGATCTCTTTCTTCTCCCTCGCCCCGCTTGCGGGGAGAGGGCTGGGGTGAGGGGAGCCTCCGCGAGGGAGGTGACAGATGGACTCGCGGAGGCTCCCCCTCACCCGAATTGCTCCGCAATTCGACCTCTCCCTGCAGGCGGGGAGAGGTGACTTCAAACCAAACCCGGACCGCCGATGGCCTTTTATGTCGTACAGTTTCTGACCGGACTCGCCAGCGCAGCGTCGCTGTTCCTGGTGGCCTCGGGCCTGTCGATCATCTTTGGCGTGACGCGGATCGTGAATTTCGCGCATGGCGCCTTCTACATGATCGGCGCCTACATCGCCTTCACGCTCAGCGAGCGGTTTTCGGGCGCATTCGGCTTCTGGGGCAGTATTGTCGCGGCCGCGCTGGCCGTGGCGCTGATCGGCGTCATTGTCGAGATGGTGCTGCTCCGCCGCATCTATCATGCGCCCGAACTGTTCCAGTTGCTCGCGACCTTCGGCCTGACCTTGATGGTCGAGGACCTCGTCGTGCTGATCTGGGGACCCGACGATCTCGTCGGCCGCCGCGCGCCGGGCTTCAAGGGCGCGATCGATTTCTTCGGTCAGAACATCCCGAGCTATGACCTGTTCCTGATCGTGCTCGGCCCGGTCGTGCTCGGCATTCTCTGGCTGTTGTTCCAGCGCACGCGCTGGGGCGTGCTGGTGCGCGCGGCAACGCAGGACCGCGACATGGTCGCAGCCCTCGGCGTCAATCAGAAATGGCTGTTCACGTCGGTGTTCGCAGTCGGCGTCTTCCTCGCAGCGCTCGGCGGCGCGCTCCAGATCCCGCGCGATGCCGTGCATCACGCAATGGATTTGCGCATCATCGTCGAGGTCTTCGTCGTGGTCGTGATCGGCGGTCTCGGCAGCATCGTCGGCGCCTTCGTCGCGGCGGTGCTGGTCTCCGAGCTCAACGCCTTCGGCATCCTGATCTTCCCGAAGATCTCCATCATCCTGGTCTTCCTGGTGATGGCGGTGGTGCTGATCGTCCGCCCCTGGGGCCTGTTCGGCAAGCCGGAGGCGCCGGCGCGCAGGACGCCGGGTCTCACCGTCAACCCGTGGCGTCCGCTGACGTCGAACGAGCGGCTGGCTGCGCTGGCAACACTCGTCATCGCCGCGACGCTGCCGCTGTTCGCCGGCAACTACGCGCTGACCGTCGGCTCGGAGATCGCAATCTTCGTGATCTTCGCCGTCAGCCTGCATTTCCTGATGTCGGTCGGTGGGCTCGCATCCTTCGGCCACGCCGCCTATTTCGGACTCGGCGCCTACGGCATCGCCTTCCTCGCCAAGATGGCCGGACTGCCGATGATCGTCTGCCTGTTGCTCGGGCCGCTGCTCGGCTGCATGGGCGCCGCCGTGTTCGGCTTCTTCGCCGTGCAACTCTCCGGCGTCTATTTCGCGATGCTGACGCTCGCCTTCGCCCAGATCGTCTGGTCGATCGCGTTCCAGTGGGTGAGCGTGACCGGCGGCGACAATGGCATTCTGGGCGTATGGCCGGAAAAATGGGCGGCGAGCCCGTCGCATTTCTACTGGCTCGCGCTCGGCGTCGCGGCGCTCGTCACGGTCGCGCTGCGGGCCATGGTGTTCTCGCCGTTCGGCTATGCGCTCCGCGCCACGCGCGACTCGCTTCTGCGCAGTGAAGCGATCGGCATCAACGCCAAGCGCATCCAGTGGACGGCCTTCGTGATCGCGGGCACGACCGCCGGCATCGGCGGTGCGCTGTTCGCCTATCTCAAGGGCAGCGTCTTCCCGGACAATCTCGGCATCTCGCTCTCGGTCGACGCGCTGGTCATGGTGCTGCTCGGCGGCGTCGAGACGGTGTCGGGCGCGGTGATCGGTGCCATCGTCTACAAGGCCCTCAACATCTGGCTGGTCAGCCAGACCGATCTGTCGAAGCTCGTGCTCGGCGGCTTCATCGTGCTGATCGTCGTCGTCTTCCCCAAGGGCATCGTCGGCATGCTGGAGATGCTGGCGCAACGCCGCAGGAAGACATCGCCGCCGGGATCTCCCCTGCTTGCCAAGCCGATCGAGTCCGCCGAATGAGCGTTGCACCCCCACTTCTCGCGGTCGAAGGCCTGACCAAATCCTATGGCGGCATCCATGCCGTGCGCGGCGTCTCGTTCTCGCTGCGTGCCGGCGAAATCCTGGCGCTGATCGGGCCGAACGGCGCCGGCAAGAGCACCTGCTTCGACATGCTCAACGGCCAGAACAAACCGGATTCCGGCCAGGTCCGCCTGCTTGGCGAAGAAACCACCGGCAAGAAGCCGCGCGAAATCTGGCGGCTCGGGGTGGGGCGTACCTTCCAGATCACCGCGACGTTCGCGACCATGACGGTGCGCGAGAATGTGCAAGTCGCGCTGATCTCGCACGGGAAGCGGCTGTTCAACCTCTGGGGCTCGGCGCCGAAGTTCGATCGCGGCGAAGCCGGCCGCTTGCTCGAACTCGTCGGCATGGGCGGCTATGCGGACCGGCCCTGCGGCGAGCTGGCCTATGGCGACCTCAAGCGGCTCGAGCTTGCGGTCGCGCTCGCCAACGAGCCGAAACTCTTGCTGATGGATGAGCCGACCGCTGGCATGGCGCCGCGCGAGCGCGTCGATCTGATGCGGCTGACGGCTCAAATCGCCCGGGAAAAATCGATCGGCGTGCTCTTCACCGAGCATGACATGGACGTGGTGTTCGAGCATGCCGACCGCATCATCGTGCTCAATCGCGGCACGCTGATCGCGGAAGGCTCGCCGGCGGAAGTGCGCAGCAATCCGCAGGTGCAGGCAGTCTATCTCGGCGAGGGCCTGCTTTACGATGCCGAGCATCGCGAGGGACCCTCGACATGAAGCTCACGGTGCAGGACCTCAACAGCCATTACGGCCCGGCGCATATCCTGTTCGACATCGGCTTCGAGGTCGGCCAGGGAGAGGTGGTTGCGCTGCTCGGGCGCAACGGCGCCGGCAAGTCGACGACGTTCCGTTCGATCGTCGGCCTCGTGGCGCAGCGCTCGGGCCGCATCATGTTCGAGGGCAAGGACGTATCGGTGCGGCCGACGCACGAGATCGTGCGCGAGGGGCTCGGCTATGTGCCGGAGGAACGGCGAATCTTCACCGATCTGACGGTGGAGGAGAATCTCGAAGTCGGCCGGCAGCCGAAGCGTCCGAACGCGCCATACTGGACGCGCGACAAGTTGTTCACGCTGTTTCCAAACCTCGGCGAGATGAAGAACCGACCGGGCGGCCGCATGAGCGGCGGCGAGCAGCAGATGCTCACCATCGCGCGCACGCTGATGGGCAATCCGTCGCTGGTGCTGCTCGACGAGCCGTCGGAAGGCCTGTCGCCGAAGATCGTGGAGCAGATGGTCGATGCCATCCTGACCATGAAGAAGGAGGGCGTCAGCATCGTCGTCTCCGAGCAGAATCTGCATTTCGCGCGGTTGATCTCCGATCGCGCCTACATCATCGAGCGCGGCCGTATCTGTTTCGGCGGCACCATGGCCGAGCTCGACGCGCGTCCGGACATCCGCGACGCGCATCTGTCGTTGTGAGGGCAAAGGGAAGGGCAGCGAGCGGATGGCGAGAAGCGTTGCGGCGAAGAAGAGCGTCAAACCGGCAAAACCGCCTTACGTGCTCGACGAGCAGGTCGGCTTCATCCTGCGTCAGGTCTGGCAGCGCCACAGCTCGATCTTCTCCCGCGACATCGGCACCAATCTGACGCCGACGCAATGGGCGGCGCTGTCAAAGCTCGCCGAGACCGGGCCGTGCTCGCAGAACCAGCTCGGCCGGCTGACGGCCATGGATGTCGCGACCATCAAGGGCGTGATCGA
Source organism: Bradyrhizobium sp. CCBAU 11361 (assembly GCF_028128935.1). Classification (NCBI taxonomy): domain Bacteria; kingdom Pseudomonadati; phylum Pseudomonadota; class Alphaproteobacteria; order Hyphomicrobiales; family Nitrobacteraceae; genus Bradyrhizobium; species Bradyrhizobium sp. CCBAU 11361. The sequence goes on along the minus strand of NZ_LBJZ01000197.1, from coordinate 128,102 downwards.
CCGCCTGACGGCCCGTGGCCTGACCGAGACCAGCCAGGATCCCGAGGACGGACGGCGTCTGCTCGTGAGCCTGACACGCGCCGGTCAGCAGCTTGCCGAAAAACTGGCGCCAAACGCGCTCGCCATCACCCGCGAGACGCTCGCGCCGCTCGACGCCAAGGAGCGCGAGATGCTGATGGGGCTGTTGAACAAGCTGCGGTGAATGTCGGCCGCGGATTTCGCGATCCTTATGAAGGCATGTGGAGCGGTGCAACGTAGGTCTGGACGAGGTTACCGAGAATGATCGTCCCGTTGTAGATGCCATGTGCGAGTACGCACACGCCCACTCCAACGCGCCGTAGTCGCAGGACGGTCAGAAGGATCGTCAGCGGCAGCACGAGCAGGGGCGCGAGGATGCCGTTAGGAACATGCGAGCCGAGGAAGAGAGCAGCGGAGATCGTGCCTGCCTTCCAGGGTGGCATGATACTGGACAGACGGCCCCATACGTATCCGCGGTAAAATATCTCTTCCGCCACGGGGGCCACGATGACGAGAAGGACCGCAATGGCCAGCCAATAGATCGGCGACATATCGTGCAGGAAATTCCTCGTCAGCTGGGTTGTGGTGATGGCCCAATGAACCGAGCCGAGCAGGCCCAGCGGCACGCAAACCAGGATCAGCAGCGATACGGGGCGGCGGAGTCCGTTCATCAGATCGGGAAGAAACTGTCGGAGCCTCTCCTTGAGCTCGTCGCGGGCGAAGAGCAGGTACGTCGCGTTCACCATCAACATCGACAGAATCGCGAGCGATTGGATGTACGCAAACTCTTGGGTCATATGGAGTAAGGAGGCGGAACGGGTCGCCGCTCCGACGAAGGCCACGACGAAGCCGACGACGAAGCTGACCAATAAGGAGCTTGCCAGGGCTGCCAGCACTTGCCAGACGCAGCTGCGGACCACAGACCACTGGCTCTGGACTGGAAGCGGAAGGTCGGCGAGCTGTTCACTCACGAAGGGCTCCTCGTTCGGATAGGATGCGGATGGTGGCGCAACCTTAGCTAGATACGATCGCCGCGCAAAACTCTTTTTGCCGCCGGCCGACGCCGGTCTGCGCAGCGCTTTTCCAGCGAACCAGCGAGCGTAAGGAGCGCGAGATGCCGATGGGGCTGTTGAACAAGCTGCGGTGACCTCGCGACTAATCTCGATGAAGGCTCCATCGAGGTTTTCCGGCATGAGAGTGGCGCACTGCGTTGCGGTGGTGTTGAGTCTTGGCGCGGCGCTGGCGAGCGAATGTGCTCTTGCCTGGGCGGCGCAAGCCTATGAAGGGTTCTGGGCGTCGACCAGGAAGGATTGCCGCAATGACGACAGCCCCAACCGCATGAGCATCGAGGGCGGCAACCGCCTCTATTGGTACGAGACGCGATGCCGCGCCAGTGCGATCACCGCTGACGGGAAGCTCGGCTGGAAGATGCGGCTCGCCTGCGAAGGCGAGGGAGACAAGTTTCGCTCCAATCCCCGGATTTCGATTGCCGCTGACGGCAAGCTGGTGATCGACAACGGCCCGGTGGGGCAAGCCAAGCGCCAGGTCTATATGCGTTGTGAGTTGCCCAAGCCGCGCTGATCGGGCGGCTTACGTCTTTCCCGGCCATTTGGCCCGGTAGCGGATTTCGCTGCCGTCGGCCTGCGATTGCCACGGGCCGAACTCGGCCGTGTGCGGTGCCTTGGCGGACATTCCGATCGGATAGAGCCGGCTCGGCTGGCCCTCGATGTTGACCGCGAGCTGCCGGTGCGAGGTTCGAAAGGCGAGTTCGACCTCGCCGGCGATGACTGGCTTGTCGCCGTCGCGGCGGAAGCGGCTGACGCTTGGCTCCCCCGGCATGGTGTTGAGATCGGTTTGCAGCTCGATGGCGATGCCTTGCGCCGATGCCGGCACCGTCGTTCCGGCCGGGAGGCGTACCTCGAACAGAAGCAGGGGATTGGCGGCGTTCGGGTTGAGCCAGGGCGTGGCGGTTGTCACGGCGTAGGCGTAGTAGCCGACACCGGTGGCCGCGCAGAGAAACAGGACGACGGCGAGCGATTTCAGACTGTTGCGCGCGAGGCTGCCCGCGCTTCCGTCCGTGCGTGTCGCCAGCCGGGTGGCCAGCACGAGGCCGGCGATCGCGCCGAACAGTGCCAGCAGGCCCGACGTGATCAGGTCCGCCCGGTTGCCGAAGCCGCCGAGCTCGAGCAGCAGAAGCGTGGCGATGAATCCCGCCACCGCACCGACGACGCCGGCGGCAATCTGCAACCAACCTCTCATGTCCGCCTCGACGCTCCAGCAAATGAAATGCCGCCGCCAGGGCTGCCTGCGTTAGACGCGACAGGCCGAAGATCTGTTCAATGCTTTCGAGGGGCGCGCCGAGCGGCGGACCGCTCCGGCTGGGTCACTTCGCCACCACTTCCGGCACCTTGCCCGCCGGCGGGGTGTTGCGGCTGCGCTGGGTGCGGACGATGCCGTCGATGATGGTCATGCCGATGCCGGGAAGGTCGCCGAGCTGGACGCTCTCCAGGATGTTCTTGCCCGGCGAGTGCTGCGCCTTGTCCATGATGACGAAATCCGCAGCGCGGCCGACCTCGATCAGGCCGCAATCGAGCTGCCGCATCCGCGCCGTGTTGCCGGTGGCAAGGCAGAACGCGATCTCGGCCGGCAGCTCACCGATCGAGGACAGCATCGAGACCATGCGCAAGATGCCGAGCGGCTGCACGCCGGAGCCGGCCGGCCCGTCGGTGCCGAGGATGACGCGGTGCAGGTCGCCCATTTCGCGCGCGATGCGCAACGTGTAGAGCGCCGAGCGCTCATTCCCGTTGTGAACGATCTCGAGCCCGCGCTTGCAGCCCTCGCAGATGCAGCGGATCTGGTCGTCGGGGAGGGCGGTGTGGCCGCCATTGATGTGGCCGACCACGTCAGTGTCGGCCTCCAGCACCACATCCTTGTCGATCAGGCCGGAGCCGGGGATCGAGGGGCCACCGGTGTGGATCGTGCTCTGGATGCCGTATTTGCGCGCCCAGCCGACCATTTTTCGCGCCGTCGGTCCGTCCTTGACGCCACCGAGGCCGACTTCGCCGAGCAGCTTGACGCCGGCGGCGGCCAATTCCTTGAAGTCCTCTTCGACCATCTCGCATTCGATGACCGGCGCGCCGGCATGAACCTTCACGCCGCCCGGACGCAACGTCCAGAACGCGCGCTGGGCGAAGATCGCCATCGCCTTCAGCCCCACCACGTCGCGGGGGCGGCCGGGCATGTGCACTTCGCCTGCCGAGATCATGGTGGTGATGCCGCCATGGAGGGAGCTGTCGATCCAGTTGATCTGGTTCTGGCGCGGCGTCCAGTCGCCGGCGACGGGGTGGACATGGCTGTCGATCAGACCGGGGGTCACCGTGGTGCCGTTGGCATCGACGATGGTGGTCGCGCCTTCCGTGTCGAGATCCTTGTAGCGGCCGATGGCGGTGATCCTGCCGTTCTCGGCGACGATGGTGTCGCCGTCCAGGATCGGCTTTTCCAGCGCGCCCGACAGGATCAGGCCGATATTGCGGATCACGAGCTTCGAGGGTCCGGTGGCCTGGGGTGCGTCATGCGCCATGGAAGGGGGTCCTTGTCCTTAACTGCAACGCTGTCGATCTTGGGCAGCCTTGACCAAGGGATCAAGCCGGATTATTCATTAGTACACGAATGATCGTGTACAAACGACGCATAGCTGACCGCCTCGGAACCGCAACGTAGCGACACGGAAGGGTGAGATGAGCAATTTCAACCAGGAAAGCGTTTTGAGCGTCCACCACTGGACCGACACGCTGTTCTCCTTCAAGACCACCCGCAGCCCGACCTTCCGCTTCCGCAACGGTGAATTCACCATGATCGGGCTCAAGGTCGGCGAGAAGCCGCTGCTGCGGGCCTATAGCGTCGCCAGCGCCAATTACGAGGACACGCTGGAGTTCTTCTCGATCAAGGTGCCGGACGGCCCGCTGACCTCACGGCTCCAGCACCTGAAGGAAGGCGACGAGATCATCGTCAGCCGCAAGGCCACCGGCACGCTGGTGATCGACAACCTGGAAGAGGGCCGCAACCTCTACCTCATCGGCACCGGCACGGGGCTGGCGCCGTTCCTGAGCGTGATCAAGGACCCCGAGACCTATGAGCGGTTCGAGAAGGTCGTGCTGCTGCACGGTTGCCGCCACGTCAAGGAACTCGCTTATGGCGAGATGATCACCGAGCATCTGCCGAAGGATGAGTTGCTCGGCGAGTACATCCAGAGCCAGCTTATCTACTACCCGACCGTGACCCGCGATCCCTTCCGCAACCGCGGCCGCATCACCGACCTCATCACCTCGGGCAAGCTGTTCAGCGATATCGGCCTGTCGGCGCTGGAAGCGGCCCACGACCGCGTCATGATCTGCGGCAGTCCGGCGCTGGTCGCGGACACCCGCACGCTCCTGGGCGAGCGCGGCTTCATCGAGGGCAATCACGGCGAGCCGGCCCAGTTCGTGGTCGAAAAGGCCTTCGCCGAGCGCTAGAGCGTTTTCGAGCGAAGTGGGTTCCGGTTCGCGTCAAGAAAACGCGTCAAAACTAGAAGCTAGAGCCCCGTTCCGGGGCTCTAGACGCGGAATTCTTGCGCAAGAAGACCGCATTTTCGCCCTCGCACGGGCGTTGCGGCGCCGATTCGGCGCACGATACACTGTGGGAACGAATCAGCGGAGTTCCCACATGGTTGCGGACAGCGACAGCAACATCGCCTGGCACCGGGTTCAGTTGAAGAAGAACCGCGCCGAGTTGAAGGCGCTCGAGACGGCGCGCTTCACGATGGGCGAGATCGCCTCGTCGAAGCGGAACGGCCAGACCCAGAAGGCGATCGGGGAACTCAAGCGCAAGATCGCGCAGTCCGAGCGTGCCATCGCCGACCACGACAAGCGCACGCGCCGTCCGCTCACCACCGACCTGCAAAGCCTCAGCAGCGGCAGCTGGAGCCATTGGGACGCCTATACCAACCAGCAGCAGCGCAAGACCGGGCCGCGCTCGCCGGGCCGCGGATAGGCTCTTTTCAGCGCGCACCGGTTCCGGCCCTTGTGCCTCGGCTCGCGCGTACCATCTGGTTGAGGCGCCACCAACCACTCCGGTGATCCCATGACACCGCGCCTCGATCTCACCAGCGAGGCCTTCTTCCGCGATCCGCCCACGGCGATCGCAGCACTGCGCGCGTCCGGCCCCGTGGTTGCGACGCGATTTCCTCTCGTCGGCGATGTCTGGATCACCACCACGCATGACGCCACCGCTGAGGTCCTGAAGGACGGCACCACCTTCACGCTGCGCACGGGGGACGGCAAACTCGCCGGCCTGCGCTGGTGGATGCCGAAGCTTGTCACGACCGTCGCCAACAACATGCTGACGTTGGACGAGCCGGATCACACGAGGCTGCGCAGTATCGTGGACGAAGCATTCCGCCGCCGCGCGATCGTCGCGATGGAGCCGCGCATTCGTGCCATCGCCGACGGTTTGGCGGACGACCTGTTTGCCGATGGTAGCCCCGCCGACCTCGTCCAGCAATACGCCCGCATCCTGCCGGTGTCGGTGATCTGCGAATTGCTGGGCCTGCCTGCGGCCGATCGCCCAAGATTCATCGACTGGGCCAATAGGATGTCCTCGCTGACGAATGTCGTCAGCTTCTTCCGCCTGCTGTTCGCGCTCCGCAAGATGCGCGCCTACCTCGAGCAGCAGCTGCAGATCGCGCGCGTACAGGGCGGCGAGGGCCTGATCGCCGAACTGGTCCAGGTCGAGCGCGAGGGCGGCCAGATCTCGCCGGACGAAATGGTGTCGATGGTGTTCCTACTGCTCGCGGCAGGCTCGGAGACCACGACGCATCTGATCAGCGGCTCGGTCTACGAGCTGCTCAGGAATCCGGGCTTGCGCGACTGGCTGGAGGAGGACTGGAGCCGCATCTCGCTCGCCGTCGAGGAATTCCTGCGCTTCGTCTCGCCGGTGCAGTTTTCCAAGCCGCGCTATCTGCGGCGGGACGTCGAGCTTGCGGGCGTACGGCTGAAGAAAGGCGACCGCGTCATGGCCATGCTCGCTGCGGCGAACATGGATCCGGCGGTGCACGACGAGCCGGAGCGGCTCGACCTCACGCGCAAGCCGAACCGCCACATGTCGTTCGGAACGGGAATTCATTTCTGTCTCGGCCACCAGCTTGCGCGGATCGAGGCGAGTTGCGCATTGCAGGCGCTGCTTGCGCGATGGCCGAAACTCGAGCTCGCCGTCGACCCCGCGCAAATCCACTGGCGCAAGCGTCCGGGTATGCGTGCGATCGCGCGATTGCCTGTCGTTGCCGGCGGGAACCGCCGGCCGATCCGTGGTGCCGCAGCCGAGCCGTTGCTGGCAGACTGACACCGCGCACGCCGTGCCGGGAACAATGGCGCGCATCAACTTGCGTGAAGCGCGAAACAATCTCCGTCGCGCAGGCGTTGCCCCAATTCACGCAACAGCAAGGGAGCAATCCATGCCCAACGGCGGCAAGACGCATATCGGATCAGGCGCGCATGGCAAGGGCGCGGGGACCGGCGCACTTACTGACATCGCAAAGGACAAGGTCGGCGACAACATGATCCTGTCGAACCGCGACAAGGCGCAACATTCCGACATTCGCGGCATGGACGGAAAGTTCATCCAGACGGAGCAGTATCAGGATCATTCGGCCAACCGGCTGCGCGACGACGAGGCGGCTGAAGACTAGGCGACAGCCCTTCAGCGACAGCTTCAGGAGCCGGTCGATTTCTTCGAAGCGACGAGATCGCGCTCCCAGCCGAATACGGAGCGGCCGTCGAGATCGGGAGAGGCCGCACGCTCGCCGGCGATGTAAGCCTCGACCGACGGTCCACGCGCGGTCCGCTCCAGCCGCCGCGCCTGGTCGTCGAGACGTTTGAGCGCCTGCATCTCTTCTTCGCGCCCGAGTTTTGCGTTCTGGATCGCGCCCTTCAGCACGCGGATCGTCTCGTCATAGACCTTGATCGGGACGGGGTAGGGGTGCCGGTCCTTGCCGCCATGAGCGAGCGAGAAGCGGGCGGGATCGTTGAAGCGATAGGGGGCGCCGTGCACGACCTCGGCCACCATCGCCAGCGAACGCACCGTGCGGGCGCCGACGCCCGGCGTCAGCAGCAGCTCCGGGAAGTCGACCGGGCCACGCTCGGCGGCGGCAGCGAGCGTACCGTGCAGCCGCCGCGCGAACACGTCCTTGGGCCTGATATCGTGATGCGCGGGCATGATCAGATGCGGCAGCATCGCTTGCGCGGGCTCGGTCCCGGTGAGCCGTTCGAATTCGGCGACGATGCGATCGGGGCCGAGATCGCCGAGGAGTTCGAGCTGCGCGCTGCGCGAGATGTCGGCGCGGTGGTCGGTGAGATTGACGATCTCGCCCTGCTGCGGCCCGTCGATCGCGCTGTGCGGCGCGTCGACGAAACTCTTCAAGGCTTCGGAATGCCAGTGATAGCGGCGGGCCTGCCGCTTGTCGCCGTTCATGCCCTGCTGCACCACCGTCCACTTGCCGTCGGTCGTGACGAAGAAGCCATGGAGATAGAGGTGGAATCCGTCCTGCACGGCCGCGCTGTCCACCTTCGCGACCAGCCGGCTGGCGCGAGTGAGCTTTACGCCGTCGAAGCCGACGCGCTCGCCGAGCTGCAACAGCTCGTCCGGCGTCTTGCGCGAATGCTGGCCCCGGCCACCGCAGACATAGATCCCGAGCTCGTCCTGCAGCGGGCCGAGCCCGCGCTTCAGCGCGCCGATCACGGAGGTGGTGATCCCCGAGGAATGCCAGTCCATTCCCATCACGGCACCGAACGACTGGAACCAGAACGGATGCGACAGCCGCTGGAGGAACGCATCGCGGCCGTAATGATGCACGATCGCCTGCGTGACGATCGCGCCAAGCGAGGCCATGCGGCTCGCGAGCCACGGCGGAACCCGTCCGGTGTGGAGGGGAAGATCGGCGCTGCCGGTTCGTCGAGTCATGCTCGGCGCAAATTAGCGCAATTCGGCGGCGGTTGCACCGAGGGAATACAGCGTTGTGCAGCTTTGCTTCGCCTTCGGCGCGCGCGGGGCGCGCCGAGCAGGCTGACGAGTGCGACCGCAAGCAGGGCGGTGCACGCTAGGCGTCCAGATGGGGCCTCAGAAGAGCCCTACTGCGCGCGGATGTTGGCAGCTTTCAGCACCGGCTCCCATTTGGTCGCCTCGGCGTGCATGTAGGCGTCGAAATCCTTGGCGGAGGAGCCGACCGGAGCGGCGCCGATCTTGCCGAGCGTCGACAGCACGCTGGGGTCTTGCAGCGCGGCCTTGAGGTCGGTCTCGAGCTTGGACACGATCTCCGCCGGCATTTTGGCCGGCCCAAGAACGCCCCACCAGACCGAAACATCGTAGCCTGATACGCCGGCCTCGGCGATGGTCGGAACATCCGGCAGCGCCTTCGAGCGTTCAGCGGAGGTCACCGCGAGCGCGCGCACCGGGCCACCCTCGAGCTGGCCGATGGCTTCCGCCAGCGGGTTGATGCTGAGCGGGATCTCGCCGGCGATGACAGCGGTCAGTGCCGGCGCGCCGCCCTTGTAGGGGATCGCGACGATCCTGGTGCCGGACATGTGTTTGAGCAGCTCGCCGGCGAGATGCGCGGACGTGCCGTTGCCGGACATGCCGTAGGAGAGCTTGTCCGGCTCCTTCTTTGCCGCAGCCAGGAGATCGCCGAGCGTCTTGTAGGGGCTGTCCTTCGCCACCACGATTGCGAGCGGCGAGGAGGCGACTTCGGTGATCGCGGTGAAATCCTTGAACGTGTCATAGGGCACGCTCGGATAGATGAACTGGTTGAGCGGATGGCCGCTCGCGACCAGGATCAGCGTGTAGCCGTCCGGCGCGGCCTGCGTCAGCGCCTGCGAGGCGACGATGCCGCCGGCGCCAGGACGGTTGTCGATCACCGGCTGCTGGCCCCAGGTCTTGGCCAGCGCCTGGCCGAGCGTACGCGCGAGCACGTCGACGGCGCCGCCCGCCGCGTAGGGCACGAGGATATGGACCGGCTTGCTCGGGTAATTGTCGGCGGCCTGTGCGGTGCCGCCCAGCAGCAGGCCGGCACCCAGCATCAAACCGCCGATTGTCTTGTTCAAACCCAGCATTCCCAGCACTCCTAGAGGGCGTTTGCGCGCGTATGGCGGTCTCGAAGCCGTCCGGACGCTGCCCATGGTTTTTGTTGACGAGACCTGATCTTTTGTACGATAGTACAAATCACATGGTACGCAAGCCCACCAGCAAGGAAACGGCCCGCAAGCCGAACATGCGCGAGGCGATCCTCGCCGCGGCCGAGGAGCTGTTCGCCACCAACGGCTTCAATGCCGTGTCGGTGCGCGATATCGCACAGGCCGCCGGGGCCAATCCCGGCAGCGTGACCTATCATTTCAAGACCAAGGACGGCCTGCTGCTGGAGATCTACCGGCGCCATTGCGGGCCGATGAATCTGCGTCGCTCCGAGCTGCTCGCCGCCGCCAAGCGCGTGCGCGATCTCCAGGATCGGCTTGAGGCGGTGGTGCGCGCCTATGTGGTGCCGGCTTTCACCTCGGGCAGCGACCTCGCCGGGGGCGGGGCGCGCTTCACGCGGCTGCGCGCCGTGATGTCGGCCGAAGGCAACGAGGTCGCGCGAAAGATCATCGCGCAGACCTTTGACGATACCAGCCACGCCTTCATCGACGCGGTCCACGAGAGCCTGCCGCATATTCCGCGGACCGATATCGTCTGGCGCAGCCACTTCCTGCTCGGCGCGCTCTATTACTCGCTGGTGACGCCGGACCGTGTCTCGCGCCTGTCGCGCGGCGAGGCCGACGGCAGCGATGCCGCCAGCGCCATCGAGCAACTGGTGCAGGCCACCGTCGCCGCGTTCCAGGCCCCGGCGCTCGATCAGGCCGCGCCGGTACGGCGGCGGCCGGTCGTCAGCAGCAAGACCTGAAAGAAGCGAGCTCGCTCGGCGGTTAAGTGATGACGATGATGTACACGCCGACCATTCCGCCGCCCGATCCGAACACGCGCACGCCGAAGTTCAAGCTGCCAAAGCTGTCCTGCGACGCGCATTGCCACATCTTCGGGCCCGGCGCGAAATACCCCTATGCGCCTGACCGTTCCTACACCCCGCCGGATGCGCCGCTGGAGGATTTCCGTGCGCTGCATGCCAAGCTCGGCGTCGAGCGCGCGGTCATCGTCAATGCCAGCGTGCACGGCACCGACAATACGGTCGCGCTCGATGCGATCGCGCTGAGCAATGGTGCCTACCGCGCGGTCGCCAATATCGACGACACCATCACCGAACGCGGGCTTCACATTCTGCACGAGGGCGGTTTTCGCGGCTGCCGCTTTAATTTCGTCCGCCATCTCGGCGGTGTCCCCGACAAGCGCGTGTTCAACCGCATCATCGCGATGGTCGCGCCGCTCGGCTGGCACATCGACCTGCATTTCGATGCGATCGACCTGCCTGAATATGCGGACATGCTGACAAGGCTGCCGCTGAGCTACACCATCGACCACATGGGGCGGGTGAAGGCGGCGGAGGGGCTCGACCAGCTGCCGTTCAAGATTTTGATCGAGCTGATGCAGCGCGACGAGAAGTGCTGGGTGAAGATCTGCGGGTCCGAGCGCGTGTCCTCGGCCGGTCCGCCGTTTACGGATGCCGTGCCGTTCGCGCGAGAAATCGTCGAGACCGCGCCTGACCGCGTCATCTGGGGCACCGACTGGCCGCATCCCAACGTCAAGGTGATGCCGAATGACGGCGACCTCGTCGACCTGATCCCGCTATTCGTGCCGGAGCCGGAATTCCAGCAGAAGATCCTCGTCGACAACCCCGCGCGCCTGTTCGAGTTCGATCAATGACGGCGCTGGCGATCGACAAGCCGCGCAGCCGCGCCTGGTGGAAGGAGCTCTGGATCCAGGTGCTCATCGCCATGGCGGCCGGCATTGCGCTTGGGATCGTCAACCCCGAAGCGGGCGCCAAGATGCAGCCGCTTGGGGATGCCTTCATCAAGGCGATCCGGATGCTGATCGCGCCGATCATCTTCTGCACCGTCGTGCACGGCATCGCCCATATGGCCGACATGGCACGGGTCGGGCGCGTCGCGGTCAAGGCGATCGTCTATTTCGAGGTCATGACCACGATTGCGCTGATCATCGGTCTCATCGCGGTCAATCTGCTCAAGCCCGGAATCGGCATGAACATCGATCCCGCCAGCATCAATGCCAGCGCGATCGAGCCCTATGTCAAGCAGACCGGTGCGATCGGCTTCGTGCCGTTCCTGATGAACATCGTGCCCGCCACGTTCATCGGCGCGTTTGCCGAGGGCAACATCCTCCAGGTGCTGTTTATCTCCGTGCTGTGCGGCTTCGCACTGGTCCAGCTCGGCGAGCGCGCCGCGCCGCTGGTGCATCTGATCGACATCGCCGCCAGGATGGTGTTCGCCGTCGTCGGCTTCGTGATGTGGGCGGCGCCGATCGGCGCGTTCGGCGCCATCGCCTTCACGGTCGGCAAGTTCGGCGTCGGCTCGCTGGCCTCGCTCGGCAAGCTGCTGGGCGGCTTCTATCTCACTTGCGTGATCTTCATCGTCGTGGCGCTTGGGCCCGTCGCGCGGTTGTGCGGTTTCTCGCTGCTCAAGCTGATCCGCTACATCTGGGAAGAGCTGCTGATCTGCATCGCCACGACCTCGTCCGAGACGGTGCTGCCGCGGATGCTGACCAAGCTGGAGAAGGCGGGCTGCGAGAAGAGCGTGGTCGGCCTCGTGATCCCGACCGGCTATTCCTTCAATCTCGACGGCACTTGCCTTTACCTCGCCGCGGCCTCGGTGTTCCTGGCGCAGGCGACCAACACGCCGTTCGGGCTTGCCGAGCAGGTCGAGCTGCTGCTGATCCTGCTGGTGACCTCCAAGGGCGCGGCGGGAATCGCGGGTGCCGCGTTCGTTGTGCTGGCGGCGACACTGTCGGCCACGGGCAGCATTCCGGTGACGAGCGTCGCGCTGGTGCTCGGCATCCATCGCCTGATGTCGCAGGGGCTGACGCCGACCAATCTGATCGGGAACGCGGTTGCGACCATCGCGATTGCCAAATGGGAAGGCGCGCTCGACGGCGAGCGCTTGCGGCGCGTGCTCGACGGCGAGGAACAAGCGGCCATCACGGCCTGATGAATTGGCTGCCTGCGTGAGCCGGGCGGCCTATGATGCTGACGAATGAGAGAGGGGAGTCCGTCCCATGAAAACAGGTCTCGTGATCACGGCCCATCCGGGCGACTTCGTCTGGCGCGCCGGCGGCGCCATCGCGCTGCATGCGAAGAAGGGCTATCGCATGAAGATCGTCTGCATGTCCTTCGGCGAGCGCGGCGAGAGCCAGTTCGCCTGGAAGGAGAAGGGCGCGACGCTGGAATCGGTCAAGGCCGGCCGCAAGGACGAGGCGGAGCGGGCGGCAAAGCTGCTCGGCGCCGAGATCGAGTTCTTCGACTGCGGCGACTATCCGCTGAAGCTGACGGAAGCGCATTTCGACCGCATGGTCGACATCTATCGCGAGCTCAATCCGAGCTTCGTGCTGACGCATGCGCTGGAAGACCCCTACAACTTCGACCATCCGAACGCCGCGCATTTCGCGCAGGAGACCCGCGTGGTCGCGCAGGCCATGGGCCACAAGCCCGGCGCGCAGTACAAGTACTCGGCGCCGCCGGTGTTCCTGTTCGAGCCGCACCAGCCGGAGCAGTGCAACTACAAGCCCGACCTGCTCCTCAAGATAGACGAGGTCTGGAAGGAGAAGTACGAGGCGTTCCAGATCCTCGCCGCGCAAAAGCATCTCTGGGGCTATTACGAGCGCGTTGCGCTCAACCGCGGCATCCAGGGCAGCCGCAACACCGGCGTCCCCATGACCTATGGCGAGGCCTATCAGCGGCTGTTTCCGACGGTTGCGGAGGAGCTGGCATGAAGCCGGTCGTCGTTCGCAACATTGAGCGAGCCGATCCCGCCGGAATGGCGGAGTACGGCGTCTCGACCGTGCACGAGGCCTACGGCCGCATCGGCCTGATGAAGCCTTATCTGCGACCGGTCTGGTCCGGCGCGGCGATTGCCGGTCCCGCCGTCACCGTGCTGGCACAGCCCGGCGACAACTGGATGATCCATGTCGCGGTCGAGCAGTGCAGGAAAGGCGACATCCTCGTCGTCGGCTGCACCTCCGACAATACCGACGGCATGTTCGGCGAGCTGCTCGCCACCTCGCTGCAGGCGCGCGGCGTGCAGGGGCTGATCATCGATGCCGGTTGCCGCGACGTCAAAGCGCTGCACGAGATGAAGTTTCCGGTGTGGTCGCGCGCGGTCTCGGCCAAGGGCACCGTCAAGGCCACACTCGGCTCGGTCAACGTCCCCGTGGTCTGCGCCGGTGTCAACGTCGATCCCGGCGACATCATCGTCGCCGATGACGACGGCGTCGTGGTGGTGCGGAAGCGCTATGCCGCCGAAGTCGCCGAGAAGGCGAAGACGCGCAACGCGGATGAAGGCGGCAAGCGCAAGCGGCTGGCCTCGGGGGAGCTCGGCCTCGATATGTACAGCATGCGCGAAGCGCTGGCGAAAGCCGGGCTCGTCTATGTCGATAATCCCGAGGACGTCTGAGCGGGACAACAGAAGCGGAGCGGGCGGATGGATCGTCTCAAGCTGAAGGCCGTGCTCGGCAGTCATCCTCATGTCCAGGCGGTGAAGAGCGGCGAGCTCCGCTCCGACCGCTTCGATCTCGACTTCATCGCGTACACGCCGACCAACACGGCGTTCAAGCCGATGGTGCGCGAGCAGGCGTTCGATGTCTGCGAGATGGCGATCGTCACCTATCTGATGGCGAAGGCCCACGGCAAGCCGCTGGTGCTGCTGCCGGCGACCATGCTCGGCCGCTTCCAGCATTCTTATGCGCTCTATAATCCGGAACGGGGAACGCTTGGGCCGGGCGATCTCGAAGGCAAGCGCGTCGGCATCCGCTCCTTCACGACGACGACGGGCGCCTGGATCAGGGGCATTCTCGCCAACGATTGCGGTGTCAATCTCGACAAGATCCGCTGGGTCACCTTCGAGGATCCGCATGTTGCCGAATATGTCGACGCCACCGAGCGCGCGCCGAAGGACAAGAAGATCTTGCAGATGCTGATTGACGGCGAGCTCGATGCCGTCCTCGGAGAGACCTCTGATAATCCCAGGTTGAAGCCGCTATTCCCCGATCCGGCCGCGGAGGCTGCCACATGGTACGCCCGGCGCGGTGTCGTGCCGGTCAATCATCTCGTGGTCGTGACCGAGACGCTCGCGAAGTCACGCCCCGATGTGGTTGCAGGCGTCTATGATCTGCTCAAGCGGAACAAGGAGCAGGTGGGGCCTGCGGCGACGCCCGACCTCGTCCCGTTCGGGGTCGAAGCCAACCGAAAACCGTTGGAGCTGATCGTCGACTACGCATTCCAGCAGGCACTGATCCCGCGCCGCTATGCGGTTGAGGAGCTGTTCGACGAGACGACACGAGGATTGAACTGATGTCAGATCCGAGACGATGGCAGGTCGGGCTGGTCGGCTACGGCGAGGTCGGTAGGATCCTGGCCGAAGATTTGCGCCAGCAGGACATCAAGGTTGCCGCCTATGACATCAAGCTCGGTAGTGAGCAGGATGGTGCGCTGAAGGAGCATGCAGCGAAATTCGGCGTCGGCCTTGCGGCCTCTCACGCCGAGTTGACCGCGAAATCCGATTTCATCATCTCTGCGGTCACGGCGAGCCAGGCCGTGCCGGTCGCAAAGGCCTGCGCTGCCGCGATCAATCAGGGCACCTGGTTCCTCGATTTCAATTCGGCGTCTCCCGGTGCCAAGCAGCGTGCTGCCGCGCTGATCGACGGCGCTGCGGGGCGCTATGTCGAGGGCGCCGTGATGACCTCGGTGCCGCCGTATCGCATCAAGGTGCCGCTGCTGCTCGGCGGGCCCGGCGCGAAAGAGCTGGAGCCGCTTCTGAACGCGATCGGTTTTGCCGCGAAGGTCGCCAGCGACAAGCTCGGTGTGTCCTCCGCGGTGAAGATGTGCCGCAGCATCATGATCAAGGGCCTCGAGGCCATGGTCATCGAGAGTTTCACCACCGCGCGCGCCTATGGCGTGGAGGATGCCGTGCTGGCCTCGCTTGCGGAAACCTTTCCCGCGATCAATTGGGAGAAGCAGGGTGCCTATTTCTTCCAGCGCGTGATCGAGCACGGCCGTCGCCGCGCGGAGGAGGTGCGCGAGGTCGCCGAGACGGTGCGCGAGGCGGGGCTGACGCCGTGGTCGGCGCAGGGCACTGCCGAACGGCAGGCCTGGGTCGCCGATCTCGCCGACGAAGGGTTGTTCGGCATCAGGGGCACCGGGGAGTTTGCGCGCAGCGCCGACTGGCGCATCGAGGCCGACCGCATCCTGGCGAAGATCAATCGCGCGAAGTAGGGCGACGCCGGCTCAGGACACTGCCGCGCGACAGCCCGTGAGCTCGTCGCGGGCGCGTTCGATCAATTCCATCAGGCTTTCGGCCTTGCGGACCAGCCGGTCGCTCGCAGCTTCAGTCCGGAATTCCGCGCGGATCGCCCGAATGCACTTGTCGGCGGTGTCGAGCGTCATGAGCGCACGTGTCAGGTCATCCTGAGTCTGGACATCAGCGAGATCGAGGTCCGACAGCACGTGCCCGATGCCGTCGAGCCGCTTCACGGCGATCTCGCTCGGTGTTCTCGCTCGAACGGAATGGCTGCTGAATGCGCTGAACATGTCCATGCTTCCCCGTAGAATGCAGACTTCAGTGCAGGCCCTACTATGACCGGCACCGCGGGACTTGCAATGCGCGCACCTATCGGGAATCGGAGAGAATCTACTATCCGGGATTCTACCGTATTCGGAATTTGAGAAAGCTTGGCGGTAACATCGAACGGAAAGCGGCCGGTCGTCAGCCGGATTTCCCTACCATCCTGCCGTTCGCGGCGACGAGCCTGCCGTCCTTGTAGACGGAGCGCCCTTGCGGCACCGCGACGACGGCCTCGGGAACGTGTTCCGCATCCAGCGCCACGAAATCGGCCTTCGCGCCGATTCGCAGCCCGTAGCCTTCGAGCCGGAGCGCCTTTGCGCCTGATGCGGTGACGACGTCGAACGCGGCGCGCAGTTCCTCGTCGATGTTGAAGCCGGAGCGGTAGCCGAGCGTCGTGGCCCGGCGCAGCATGTCGCCGTCGCCATAGGGCCACCAGGAATCGCGAATGTTGTCGTTGCCGCTGAACACGGTTACGCCGGCGTTGCGCAAGGCGAGGATCGGCGGAAACGGCCGCGCGCCCGGCGCGTTGGTCATGATCGCGACGCCGGAGCGGGCGAGAACATCGGCGATCTTCCTGAGGTAATCTGGCGAGATGTCGCCGAGTCCGTAAGCGTGACTGACTGCGACGCGTCCCTCCATGCCGAGCGCGCGCGTGCGCGCCGCGATCTGCTCGATCTCGAAGGCGCCCAATGTGCCCATGTCGTGCAGATGGATGTCGACATCGACGCCGTGCCTATTGGCGACGCCGAACACGACGTCGAGATGCCTTTCGACGTCGCGATCGAAGCTCGCGGGATCGAGCCCGCCGACGAGGTCGGCGCCAAGGCGGATGGCCTCGTCGAGCAGCTGCGGCGTGCCCGGGCTCGACAGGATTCCGCTCTGGGGAAAGGCGACGAGCTGGATGTCGATCAGGCCCTTGTACTCCTCGCGCACGCGCAGGATCGTCTCGAGCGATTTCAGGCCGACCGAGCCGTCCACCATGACATGGCTGCGCATCTGCGTCGTGCCGTGCCCGATACAGAGATCGAGCTGGTTGCGCGCCCGCACGTCCATCGGCGCGGCCTCGGCCATATTCTCGGCCTGGAAGGCGACGCGTTCATGCACGTTGAACCCGTCGGTGCATGGCTTGTGCGGACGCCAGGCGTCGCCATAGAAACTTGTGTCGAGATGGATGTGACCCTCGACATAGCCGGGAACGACAAGGGCATCCTTGAGATCGATCGTCTCGGCACCGGCGGGTGGCTGGTCAACGGACGTGATCGCGGCGATACGGCCATCCTTGACCGCGATGTGATGTCGGGCGCCGCCGTCGAAGCGTGCGTTCAGGAAGAGTGTGTCGAAGGCCATCCGGTTCCTCCGTTGGACGATTTGCCGAGTGTTGCGCGGGCCGCGGAGCGGGCGCAAGGCGTGGGAAGGCGAGAGCTGCTCAGCGTCCGGGGCTGAACAGAGTGGGCCGCGGCCGCTCAAAAGTTTGCCGGCCAGCCTTGAAGCCCATCATGACATCGGGGAGCTCGGCGATGGCGAAGCGGCCGTCTTGCGTGTCGAGCACGATGAGATCGGCGGGATTACCGACCTTGATGCCGTAATCGCCGAGGTTCATCAGCCGTGCCGGCAGTTCGGTCACGAGATCGAGGCAGATCTCGAAGTCGCTCACGGAGGCATGGGCGACGTTGGCATAGAAATTCGCCATCCGCAGCAGCGAGGCGTCGCCGAAGGGCGTGAAGGGATTGAGCACGTTGTTGGTCGCGACCGAGCACAGCACGCCGTCGCCCGCGAGCTTGTGCGCGAGCGTGAGCCCGCGCGGCGCGTTGTGGGTGGCCTCGCGACCCATCAAATAGAGATCGGTCGCGGGCAGCACGGTGACGGCAACGCCGGCTTTTGCCAATTGCGCGGTGGCGGCTTTCAGCCGCTCCGGGGGCAAGGCCGAGAGTTTCGTGGCATGGCCGATCGCGACGCGCCCCTGATAGTTGCGCCGCTCGGTCTGCCGGCAGACTTCGTCGAGGTGCCACCAGGACGGATCGAGGTCGAAGTCGAGATGGAGGTCGACATCGACCTCGAATTCCTGCGCGAGATCGAAGATGCGCGCGAGATGCGCGTTCGGGTCGGTGTCCATATAGGGACAGCCGCCGATGACCTCGCCGCCGTCGCGCAGCGCCTGGATCAGCAGCTCCTCGGCGCCGGGATCGTTGGTCAGGCCCTCCTGCGGGAAGACACAGAGTTCGAGGTCGATCGCCCAGGCGTAGTCGCGCTTGAGCGACTTGATCGCCTCGAAGCCGCGTAAGCCGATGCGCGGGTCGATCTCGACATGGGTACGCATACGCGTCGTGCCGTGCACGATGGCCCGCTCCAGCACGCGAGCGCCGCGCGCGTAGACGTCCTCGACGGTAAAATCCTTCTTCATCCCGGCAACGGCGCGGATGGCTTCCGAGACGCTGCCGTGATTGTGCCCGCAGCGGCCAAGCAGGCAGGCCTTGTCGAGATGGATGTGGGTGTCGACGAAGCCGGGCAGGGTGAGGCGTCCGCCGACATCGACCTCGACCGCCTCGCAGGCAAGCTTGGGCTCGATCGCGGCGATGCGGCCGCCCTTCACGCCGATATCGACGGGTGCGGCGGATGATCGCAACAGCGCGTTGCGGAAGATCAGGTCGAAGGCGGTCTGCGTGGTCATGGCGTCATATTCGGGTGTGTTAGCCTAGCGGAAGCGGCGGAAGCGGGCAGCTCCAGATTGTGTGCAGTTCCGCCATCGAATTGTCCAAAAAATATGCATGCAGTTTGAGGCATGAATTGTAGTATGCCGGGGCTTCCGGAGAACCTGCCAAGAGAACCTGACATGTCCACCCCCGCAAAAGCCGAACGCCCGATGACCGACGCCGAGATTGTCGAGGCTTACCTGACGGCCTCGATGATACCCGATCCCGACGCTGCTGCGGCCTACATGAAGCCGGGCACGGTGATCACCTTCACAGGCGGCCGCGAGTTCGACCATCCGCGCGGTCCGACCGGTTTCAACGCCAAGCGCTATCGCTGGGTCAAGAAGAAGATGGACCGGTTCGACGTCTGCTCCGGCGCGGACGAGACCGTCGTCTACAGCGTCGGCACGCTCTACGGCGAGTGGATAGACGGCACGCCGTTCGAGGGCAATCGCTACGTCGATCGTTTCGTCGTGAGGGGCGGACAGATCGTGAAGATGGACGTCTGGAACGACAGCGCCGAGCGCCTCCTGGTCCAGCGCGGGATCGAGGCTTAACCTCTTCGGGCGACCTTCGGTAGCTTGACGACGCGATCGCTCGTCACCTCGTCGGCATAGGGCGCGAGAATATCGAGCAGGTCGCGGCCGCGCTGCGGGGCAGGGGCGACCAGTGCGCGATTGGCCACGGAATCGAGGTGATGGTGCATCAATTCCATCACCTTGGCTTCGTCGCCCTTGGCTAGCGCGGCAATGATGGCGCGGTGCTCGTTGATGGCGCATTCGGTCGAATGCGGGCGGCTGTAGAGCGAAAGCGTCAGGCAGCAGCGATAGGCGACCTCGCTGACATAGCGCACCAGGATCGGACTGTTCGTCATGTGCGCGAGCAGGATGTGGAATTCGGTGGCGAGCCGGATCGAAACCGCATCCGTGCCGCCGCGCGCGCGGTCCTCGGCATCGACATGGGCGTTCAGTTCGGCGATCTGGCTCTTGCTCAGCTTGCCCGCAAGCTGGCGGACCACGAGCCGTTCGAGCTCGATGCGGATGTCGAAGGCATCGCGCGCCTCCTGCCAGCTCGGCGTCGCGACCACCGCGATCCGATTGCGGCGGAGCTCGACCAGGCCTTCGGCGGCGAGTTGCCCCAGCGCGTGGCGGGCAATGGTGCGGCTGACGCCGAAACGCTCGCCGAGTGCATCCTCCGGCAGCTTCGCCCCGGGCTCCAGCGCCTGCTCGATGATCGCGCGCCGGAGCGCGCGGCAGATCACGCTGACCTTGTCCGACGATTCTGAAGTCTTGCTGCTTGCGCGCGCCGCCATCGGCGAATCCTTGGAGTGGGATCGTCATCGCTCCTTTAGCACAGGGCGACGACAATCCATCGCTCCAATTGCATGCAGTTTGGGGCTCAAGCTGCCTAAATCGTATCCGGCCATCCGGCCCGGCGTTTCGCTAGCCCGTTGATTTCACGGAGGTTGGCCGCTGGCATTCAGCTTGCATGCACTTTTCCCGTGATACGCATGCAACCCAATGATCAGTTTGACGGCCAGCCCGTCGCCGCGACCGCCATCGAGCTGTCGGACGCCTCCGTGACGTTCGGGCGCGGCGACCGGGCCGTGCCCGCTCTGTCGAAGACGACGCTCAAGATCGCCGACGGCGAGTTTGTCGCACTGGTCGGCCCGTCCGGATGCGGCAAATCGACCATCTTACGTCTCGTCAGCGGGCTGGTGCAGCCAACCAGCGGCGTCGTCATCGTCGGCGGCCGCGAGGTCGCGGCGCGCGCGATGCGGGTGGGCATGGCGTTCCAGAACCCGACCATGCTGCCGTGGATGACGATCGAGCGGAACATCATGCTGCCGCTGAAGATCGTCGAGCCGTTCCGCTCGAACTTCCGCAGGCTGCGCAAGAGCGAATTCCGCGACAAGGCCAATGCACTGCTGGAGCAGGTGGGGCTCAGGGGATTTGGCAGCCGCTATCCCTGGCAGCTCTCCGGCGGCATGCTCCAGCGCGCCAATCTCTGCCGCGCGCTGATCCACGAGCCGCGCCTGCTGCTGCTCGATGAGCCCTTTGGCGCACTCGACCAGTTCACCCGCGAGGAGCTGTGGGCGATCCTGCAAAATCTCTGGATGACGCATAAGCCGACCGTGCTGCTGGTGACGCACGATCTGCGCGAGGCCGGTTTTCTCGCCGGCCGCATCTGCGTGATGAGCGCGCGTCCCGGCCGCATCCTCGACGACAGCCGCGTCGAATTCGCCCGGCCGCGCACCGTTGCCATGACCTTCGAGCCGGATTTCGTCGCGCTGAACCAGAAGCTGCGCGCCTTCATCGAGGATGCGCGCAGCGCGGCTGAGCAGAGGACAGGCTGATGTTCGGGATCGATATCAGACAGAAGGCGTGGTCGGCGGGGCTGATCGTGCTGTTCTTCGTCGCCTGGGAGCTGTTCTGCCTGATGACCGGCATGTCGGATTTGGTGCTGCCGCGCCCGTCGCAGGTGTTCGTGACCTTGTTCCAGCGCTTCCCGGTGCTGTGGCCGCATATCGTGCAGACGCTCGCCACCACCATGCTCGGCTTCGTGCTTGGCGTCGCGCTCGGTGTCGCCCTTGGCGCAATCATCGGCGTCTCCAAAACAGCTTATGACACCTGCTACCCGCTGCTGATCGGCTTCTCCTCGATCCCCAAGGTCGCGGTGGTGCCGATCTTCGTGCTGTGGTTCGGCTCGGGCACCGTGCCGGCGGTGCTGACTGCGCTGTCGATCTGCTTCTTCCCGATCGTGGTCAACATCGCCACGGGTCTTGCGACCACCGAGCCCGAACTCGAGGACGTGCTGAAGGCGCTCGGCGCCAGCAAGTTCGACATCCTCTGGAACGTCGGTTTGCCCCGGACCATGCCGTTCTTCTTTGCCTCGCTGAAGGTCGCGATTTCCTACGCATTCGTCGGCGCAGTGCTGTCGGAAACCGTCGCCTCCAATCGTGGCATCGGCAACGTCATGATGACCGCGTCCTCGAATTTCAACGTGCCGCTGGTGTTCGCCGGCCTGTTCGTGCTCGCCGGTCTCGGCGTCGCTCTCTACGCCGTGTTCTCGCTGATCGAAGGCCGTGTCACCGGCTGGGCCACGCGCAAGAACGACGTGATCGCCACCTGATTTTCAAACCATCACGCAACGAAGCTTGAGGAGGTCTCGATGTTGAGAAGAGTAACTGCCGCGCTGCTGGGATTGGCCCTGTCCACGGGCGCCGCGATGGCCGAAGACACCACGATCAAGTTCACGCTGGGCTGGAAGACGCAAGGCAGCGACGCCGCGTTCTTCTACGCCAAGGACAACGGCTTCTTCAAGGAAGAGGGCCTCAACGTGGTGATCGACCAGGGCGAAGGCTCAGGCGCCACCGTCACGCGCGTCATGTCCGGTGCCTATGATGCCGGCTTCGGCGACGTCAACGCGATCATCCAGAACGCCTCGACCAAGCCGCAGGACGCGCCCGTCATGGTCTACATGATGTGGAACCAGCCGCCATTCGCGATCGTCGCCAAGAAGACCAGCGGCATCAACACCATCAAGGATTTCGAGGGCCATACGCTCGGCGGCGCGCAGGGCACGCCGACGACGCGCCTGCTGCCGGTGTTCACCCGCAAGAACGGGCTCGACGCCGAGAAGATCAAGATCTCCAACATGGCGCCGAACCTCCAGGAGCCGATGCTGATCAAGGGCGACATCGACGCCGCGCTCGTTTTCAACATCACCAGCTACTTCAACCTCGTGCTCAACCGCCAGGACCCGGACAAGGACTTCAAGTGGTTCTCGTTCGGTGAGTATGGCCTCGACCTCTATTCCAACGGCGTGATGGTCTCGAAGAAGCTGCTCGCCTCCAACCCGAAGGCGGTCGCCGGCCTCGTTCGCGCCATCAACAAGGGCGCGATCGCGGTGGCCAAGGACCAGAACGCCGGCATGAAGGCCGCGCTGAACTACGACAATCTGATCGACGTTGCCGTCGAGAAGCGCCGGCTGCAATATTCCTTCGAGAAGCTGATCGTCTCGGCGGAGATGAAGGAGATCGGCATCGGCGACATCAAGGATGACCGCATGACGCGCGCCATCGGCATCGTGGTCGAGGGCTACCAGCTCGCCCGCGCGCCGACGCCGGCGGAGGTTTTCTCGCGCGAATTCCTGCCGCCGCGCGCGGAGCGGGAGCTGGTGTATACTGCCAACTGATTGTGGAGCGACGGTCATGGCCACGGAGATTTCGGCAGCCAGCCTGTTCCGTGGCCCTGACCGCGGCGTCAGCGACAACGTCGTGCTGCGGCACGACGGCGGGGTCATCACCGGTATCTCTGAAGGGGCGGAGCCCGGTCCTCGCTCCTTCGTCGTTCCGGCCTTCGTCAACGCCCACGATCATGCCCGCGCCACCGCCTCGTCCTTTGGCGCGGTCGGCTTGCCCTTGGAAAGCTGGATCCTGCGGACCGTGCTCGGCACGCCCGTCGATCCCTATCTGACCGCGGCGTCCGCACTGGCCCGGTCGGCCAAGGCAGGCTGCGCCGCCATGATGGTGCATTACACCCGCCCGAGCGGGACGATGCCCTTGCTCGATGAAGCCAAGGCTGTTGCGAGGGCTGCATCCGACGTCGGCATCCGCATCGCCTTTGCGATGGCGGTGCGCGACCAGAATCCGATCGTGTACGGCGATGCTGAACCGGTGCTTTCCGGTCTTTCGCGCGACGACCGCAACACCATCGAGGAGCTGTTCGTCCGCGCGCCGATGTCGCCGAAGGCCTATATCGAGCTGACCGATGCCATTGCCGCCGCCATCACCGGCCCGATGGTCGATGTGCAGCTCGGGCCTGCGGGCGTGCAATGGTGCTCGAAGCCACTGCTGGAGGCGGTGGCCGAGAATTCGGCGCTGACCGGCCGCCGCATTCACATGCATCTGCTGGAGACCGTGTACCAGCGTGCCTGGGCCGACCAGAACTTTCCGGACATGGTGCGGTGGCTCCGCGACATCGGCTTCCTCTCGAAGCGGCTGACGCTGGCGCACTGCATCCACGCCCGTTCCGATGAGCTGGCGATGATCGCGGCCTCCGGCGCGCGCATCGTCACCAATTTCAGCTCGAACATGCATCTGCGCTCGGGGCTCGCCCCGATCGCCGCCGCGCACGCATGCGGCTGCGCCATCGCGGTCGGCGTCGACGGGCTGGCGCTGGACGAGGACGACGACATCCTGCGCGAGATGCGGCTGGTGCAGATGGCCCATGGCGGCCTCGGCTTCAAGGCGACATGGACGCCAGCCGAGATGTTCGCGCTCGCCATCCGCAACGGGCGCTGCGCGACCGGCGCGCCGGGGAGCGGCGAGCTCGTTGCGGGCAACCCCGCCGACTATGTCGTGATCGATCTCGACCGGCTCGATCGCGACCGGATCATGCCCGTCGATCCCATGGCGCTGCTGTTCGCGCGCGGCAACGCATCGTTGGTCAAAGAGGTCGTCGTTGCAGGCAAGACGATCGTCAGGGACGGGGTCTGCGCCGGCGTTGATCTGCCGGCCATCGAACAGGAGTTGCGGGGGATGTACCGCGCCAATGTCGGCAGGCTCGCCGGCTTCCAGCGGACCTGGCCGCCCCTGTCGGAGCGACTGGCCGGCTGGTTCGAACAGCAGCTGACCTGTCAGTAGCGCGCCCGAGGCTCCCTTCGACCAGGTTGTATATAAAAGCGCGATAGCTGGTAGACGCTGCCTCTTCTGGCGGCTGGCGGACGTCTGGGCTATTAGCTCCGCGATAGCGTCTCGACACGAGCCGATGACCCCCTTTAGGAGCCTCCGATGCGTCTTCCCACCGTTCTCCTGGCCGTCACATGTCTTGCGGGCGCAGCTTCAGCCGAAGAGCTGTCGGGCACGCTCCAGAAGGTCAAGGAGACCAAGAAGATCACGCTCGGCTATCAGGAGGCCTCGGTCCCGTTCAGCTATCTGGACGGAAACCAGAAGCCGGTCGGCTTCGCCATGGACATCTGCCTCAAGATCGTGGACGCCGTGAAGAAGCAGCTCGGCATGCCCGACATCGCCGTCGACACTCTCGCGGTGACGTCGTCGAACCGCATCCCGCTGATGGTCAACGGCACGCTCGACCTGCATTGCTCCGCGACCACCAACAATGCCGACCGCCAGAAGCAGGTCGCCTTCACCAATACACACTTCCTCAGCGCGACGCGGTTTGCGGCCAAGAAGGCCGCAAAGATCAACACCATCGACGATCTCAAGGGCAAGGCGGTCACCGCGGTAGCGGGGTCGGTCAACCTGACGCAGCTCGCCAAGGTCAACACCGAACGCAACCTCGGCATCAATGTGATGCCGGCCAAGGACCAGGCCGAGGCCTTCCTGCTGCTGGAGACAGATCGCGCCCAGGCCTACGCGCTCGACGACGTCCAGCTCGCGGTCGCGATCGCACGATCCAAGGAGCCGGCGCTGTTCATGATCAGCGAGGAAGCGTTCTCGAAGCCGGAGCCCTACGGGATCATGCTGCGGCGGGAGGACGCGCCGTTCAAGGCACTCGCCGATCGCGCCACGGCAGAGCTCTATGCGAGCCCGGAGATCGAGGTCCTCTACAAGAGGTGGCTGGAATCGCCGACGCTGCCGAACGGCCTCAACTACAACGTCCCGATGTCGGCGGCCCTGCGCAACGCCTTCAAGAAGCCGAGCTCGAGCTTCGATCCTGATGTCTACGTGGTGAACTGAGGCGAGGGCGGTTTCGACCTCTCCCGTAGGGAGAGGTGGGCACTGCGAACTCAGCTTGATCTATCTTGGCGGGCCCGCGGCGTGTCGAGAAGTTGTCCGGCCAGTGCCGCGCCGATGGCCGCGATCGCGGCCATCAGGCCGTCGATGATGCGCGCCACGAACACCAGGGTCAGATTGCCCGCCAATGCGAGCAGCACAAATCCGATGAACGTCCCGATCTGGCTGACCAGCAGGACCCTTCTGCGACCGTAGCGGTCCGAGAGCATGCCGACCACAGGGCCGGCAACGAGCTGGCAGACGGCATAGACCGAGATCAGCGCGCCGAGCAGGAAGGGCGTGGCGCCGAGCCGCTGCGAATAGAACGGCAGCAGCGGCAGGATGATTCCCATTCCCGTGCCGTCCACGGCGACGACGACGGAGGTCGGGACGAGCGTCAGCACGCTCTCGCCCGCTATCGCCTCCCTTGCCTCAGTCGTGGAACCCGGTCTCATCCTGCGTTGTCCTGGTTCGCATTTGCGTGATCGATCGCACCACGCCGGATTAGATAGTTGTAGCCTATTAGTTAGTGTCCTATCTAATTTGCATGGCTCCCGCGCAGGCACATATCCATTCCGAGATCGGTCGAGTCATCGCGCGTCTCGCTCGCATGTGGCGCCGCGAGTCGGATCAGGCGCTGTCCGATCACGGCCTGTCCGATGCGACCGCGATTCCGCTTTTGCTGCTGTCGCGCCAGGGCGAGAATGTCCGTCAGGGCGTGCTCGCCGACGAGCTTGGCGTCGAGGGGCCGTCGCTGGTCCGGCTGATCGACCTGCTTCAGGCCGAAGGCCTCGTGGAGCGCCGCGAAGATCCGACTGACCGGCGTGCCAAAACGCTACATCTGACGAAGGCGGGCGAGGCCAAGGTCGAGGAGACCAACCGGGTGCTGCGGCGGGTGCGGGCAAGCCTGCTCAAGGATATCGGAACTGAGGAACTTGCGATAACCTTCGAGACGCTCCAGCGCATCGAGCAGCGGGCCAGTCGCCTGCATGAAGCCAAGACGTTTTCCGAGACGAAATAGTCATGCGCGCCGATGAGCCGTTCCTGGTCCGCCATGCGGACCTCGTTTTCGCTTTGAAGACGTTCGCTGCGTCGATGCTGGCGCTCGTCATCGCACTCGCCATGGACCTGCCGCGGCCCTATTGGGCGATGGCGACCGTCTACATCACCTCGCAGCCGCTGGCGGGCGCGACCAGCTCGAAGGCGTTCTTCCGGGTGCTGGGCACGCTGGTCGGCGCGACCATGACGGTGGCGCTGGTGCCGAACCTGATCGATGCGCCGGAACTGCTCTGCCTTGCCATCGCGCTCTGGGTCGGGCTCTGCCTCTATCTCTCGCTGCTCGACGGCACGCCGCGCAGCTACGTCTTCATGCTGGCCGGATACACGGTCGCGCTGATCGGCTTTCCCTCGGTGTCCGAGCCCGGCGCCATCTTCGACACCGCGGTTGCGCGGGTAGAGGAAATCTCGCTCGGCATCATCTGCGCCAGCCTGGTCTCGACCATCGTGTTTCCCCGCAGCGTCGCACCGGCCGTGGCCCACCGCGTCGACAGCTGGCTGTCGGATGCGCGCCGCCTCAGCGAGGTGGTGCTGCTGCGGGAGGGCTCAGGGGAAACCCGTCGCGGCAAGCGCCTGAAACTTGCGACCGACATTGTCGAGATCGACACGCTCTCCACCCATCTTGCCTATGACCGGTTGACCGACCGCAATGCCGTGACCGGCCTCAGTGAAATCCGGCTGCGCATGCTGACTCTGCTGCCGGTGATCGCCTCGCTCGAGGATCGGCTGGCCGCGCTGGGGGAGGAGGCCTTACGGCGGCAACCCGAGCTGAAGCGGCTCCTGGAGGACGTGGCGCAATGGATCGCGAGCGACGGCGGCGCGCGGCAGCCGGCCGAGCGGATCCGGGCCGCGATCTCGGAGCAGCAGGCGGTGCTCGACGGCGGCGCCGACTGGGAGCGGATCATCACCACCAGTCTGTTGTCGCGGCTGCGCGAGCTGGTCGACCTCTCGCGCGATTGCCGTGCGCTGACCGAGGCGATTGCCGAGAGCCGCAACGTTTCAACCATCGACCTGGCCTTTCATTCCGAGGCCGGTGCCGCGCCCGTGCGTCACCGCGACCGCGGCCTTGCATTGTGGTCGGCCGCCGGCGCGGTCGTGGCCATCCTGATCTGCTGTGCGTTCTGGATCGGGACCGGCTGGCCGGACGGTGCGTCGGCGCCGATGATGGCGGCGGTCGCGTGCTCGTTCTTCGCCGCGCAAGACGAGCCCGCGCGCTTCATCCGCAGCTTTGGCCGGTGGTCGCTGGTCGCCATCGTCGTCGTCGCGGTCTATCTGTTCGCGGTGGTCCCCGCGATCTCCCATCTCGAGGTCTTGGTGGTCGCACTGGCGCCGACCTTTTTGCTCTACGGCTTCTTGATCGGCCGTCCGGCCACGGCGGGAACCGGGATGGCGCTCGCGGCCAACACTGCAACCCTGCTTGCAATCCAGTCGACCTACAGCGCGGACTTTGCATCCTACGCCAATTCCGCCGTGGCCTTCTTCATCGGCGTTGTCATCGCCGAGATCGTGACGCGGATCGCGCGCGGCGTCGGCGCGGAATGGATCGCCAATCGCCTGGTGCTGTCGAACTGGAAGGCGCTCGCGGTCGCCGCCGAACGGCGCGGCCAGCGCGACCGCGCCGAGTTCGCGGGCCTCATGCTGCACAGGCTCGGGCTTCTGGTGCAGCGCATCGCTTATCTCTCGGAGAGCGATCGCCGCGACACCGACAGCCTCGCCCAGCTTCGGATCGGGATCAACATCATCGACCTGCGCCGCGCCCGCTATGGGCTTGCGGCATCCACCATTGCCGTCATCGACGACATGCTCGATCGGCTCGCCGTCGCCTGCCGCGGCTACGCGGGCGACGGAATGCCGGCCGAGCTGCTGACGAGCGTCGACCGGGCGTTGGCCCAGGCGGTGAAGGATCCCAATGACAGCGCGCGCGAAGACGCCCTGATAGGTCTCGTCGGTATCAGGCGTGGCTTGTTTCCGGACGCGCCGGCTTACCGGGCACGCGCGGGTGAGAGTGTTGCGGCATGAGATATGTGATCGACATCTACGGCGTGCTCGTGCCGTCGCTGCTCCTGTGGGTCATTGTCGCTTATGTCCTGAGCGCGATTCTGCGCCGGCTCATGCAGCGCTTCGACCTCTACCGCCTGGTCTGGCATCGCGCGCTGTTCGATTTTTCGATCTTCGTCTGCCTTCTCGGCGTCGTCGTCTATCTCTCGGAGTATCTTTCATGAAGGGGAATTTCGCCTGGCTCGCTCGCCTCGCAGTGACGGTCATCGCCGTCGTCGCCGCGCTCGCCGTCGGCCGCGAGCTTTGGGTCTACTACATGGAACAGCCTTGGACCCGCGACGGCCGCGTCCGCGCCGACGTGGTCCAGGTCGCCCCTGATGTCTCCGGCTTCGTCACCGAGGTGCTGGTCAAGGATAACCAGAAAGTCCGCCGCGGCGACGTGCTGTTCCGGATCGACCGCGAACGCTTTGCGCTGGCGCTGCGCCAGGCCGATGCGTCGGTGGCCGGTCATCAGGCGACGCTCGATCAGGCCAATGCCGATTTAAAGCGCTACAGCGCGTTGACGACCGATGCGGTATCGCAGCAGAAGCAGGAACAGGTTCTGGCTACCCAGCTCCAGGCCAAGGCGGCCTTCGATCAAGCCGTCGCCGACCGTGCCGTCGCCCAGCTTAATCTCGATCGCAGCGAGGTCCATGCCTCCGTGAATGGCGTGATCACCAACATGGACCTGCGCCCCGGCGCCTACGTCACGGCCGGGAAGGGTGTGATGGCGCTGGTCGACACCGACACGCTGCATGTGGAAGGCTATTTCGAAGAGACCAAACTCGCGCGCATCCGCGTCGGCGACAAGGTGCGGGTCCGCCTGATGGGCGAGACAGTCACGCTGTCAGGCCACGTCGAGAGCATCGCCGCCGGCATCGAGGACCGCGACCGCGCCGACGGCGCCAACCTGCTCGCCAACGTCAACCCGACCTTCAGCTGGGTGCGCCTGGCCCAGCGGGTGCCGGTGCGCATCGCGCTGGATCCTGTTCCCGACGCGATGTCGCTGGTTGCGGGACGCTCGGCGACGGTGGAGGTATTGGACTAACGCGAGCGCAGATGGAGCAGCGTTTGGGTTGGGGAAAAACCGGCAACGACCGTTTCAATACCAAATGGTGGAGCTAATCCTGCCTCGCGTGTGTGAGTCGGGGGAGTTGCTTTGGGCGTTTGGTTTTTAGTCCTAGCGGCATGCGTGGTTGGCGCGTTGCTCCTTTTGGCGTTCTGCCGATAGGACCGACAGCGGATGCACTTGTTGCTGCGAAGCATCAGCGAGCCGCTGAATAGCGGTTCCGGTCGGATGGTTTTTGACTGTGCAAGGATGACCGCGTTCACTCCCGGCGTTGGAGGCGGACGTGAGTTGGTTGCTTGTGTTTCTCATCGCCGCGAGCGCGATGGTGTTGATCGCTCATGCGATTGACGCGATGCGTTCCTGAGACTCTTCGAGACTTGGTTTCGTCGGTAGCCAAGTAAGCCACGAGAATGTTCCGAGGCCGGCGAGTGTCAATTCGAGGAACCTGGCCCTGTAAGCCGAGGTTGTCACAGCAGGAGGAATACGATCATGCTTATGTTTTACCTGCCGATCATCATCTTCAACGCGATGCTCGAAGCAGCTACGAAGCAGAAGGATGTGCCGGTATCCATCGATGAGCCGCCAAGCTTCGATTAGACGCCGATTCCATTGCGTTGGCTTCGATGCTTACTGATGGGCCAACGCCTCCTCAGGCATTTGAATACTTCCTCAGCTCCAACCGCGCGATCTGGTTTCTGTGTACCTCGTCCGGGCCGTCGGCGAGGCGCAGCAGACGCGCGGTGGCATAGGCCTGCGTCAGGCCAAAATCGTTCGAGGTGCCGCCGCCGCCATGGGCCTGGATCGCCCAGTCGATGATCTGGCAGGCCATGTTGGGTACGGCGACCTTAATCATCGCGATCTCGCTCTTCGCGACCTTGTTGCCGACCGTGTCCATTGCGTAGGCGGCGTTCAGCGTCAGCAGCCGGGCCTGTTCGATCATGATACGGGATTCCGCGATGCGCTCCTGCGTCACCGTCTGCTCGGAGACCGGCTTGCCGAAGGCGACGCGGCTGCGAACGCGGCGGCACATCTTTTCCAGCGTGCGTTCGGCCAGTCCAATCAGGCGCATGCAGTGGTGGATGCGGCCGGGGCCGAGGCGACCCTGCGCGATCTCGAAGCCGCGGCCCTCGCCAAGCAGCATGTTTTCCTTCGGGACCCGCACATTGGTGAAGACGACCTCGGAGGCGCGGTCGGGCACGCCGTAGAAGCCGAACACGGGGAGGGGACGCTTCACCTCGATGCCTGGCGTGTCCATCGGCACGAGGATCATGGACTGCTGCTCGTGGCGGTCCGGATTGTCGGGGTCGGTCTTGCCCATGAAGATGCAGATCTTGCAGCGCGGATCGGTCGCGTTGGTGGTGTACCATTTGCGCCCGTTGATGACGTAATGGTCGCCGTCGCGTACGATCGAGCTCTCGATGTTGGTCGCATCGGACGAGGCGACCGCAGGCTCGGTCATGGCGAAGCAGGAGCGGATTTCACCCGCGAGCAGCGGCTTCAGCCAGCGCTCCTTGTCCTCTTTCGTGCCGTAGCGCTCCAGCACCTCCATGTTGCCGGTGTCCGGCGCCGAGCAGTTGAACACTTCGGGCGCAAGATGCGAACGGCCCATCACTTCGCAGAGCGGGGCATATTCGAGATTGGTGAGGCCCGCGCCGTGACTGGACTGCGGCAGGAACAGGTTCCAGAGGCCTTCCGCGCGTGCGAGCGGCTTCAATTCTTCGACGACGGGATAGACCTTCCAGGGCCCGAGCTCTTCGGCCTCGCGATAGAACCGCTCCTCATTGAGATAGATGTGCCGGTCCATGAAACTTTCGAGCTTGCGCTTGAGCTCGACGACTTTGGGCGACATCGGGTACAGCATCTTTCGTCTCCTTGATCGACGGACGGCGCGGACGTCAGCGTGATCGCGTGCCGCCTCAAGCGACGCGGTAGTCCCTGAACTTCTCGCGCAACGCGGATTTGAGCACCTTTCCGGTGCCGGTCATCGGGAATTCGTCCAGGAACTCGACGGCATCAGGCATCCACCAGTTCGCGATCTTCGGGCGCATGTGGTCGAGCAGGGTCTTGCCGTCGACGGTCGCGCCCTTCTTGCGAACCACGAGGAGCAGGGGGCGCTCCTGCCACTTCTCATGCGCAATCGCGACCACGGCAGCCTGCAGCACGTCGGGATGAGACAAGGCGACGTCCTCGAGCTGGATCGAGGAGATCCACTCGCCGCCGGACTTGATCACGTCCTTGGAGCGGTCGGTGAGCGTGACGTGGCCCTGCGGATCGATCACCGCCATGTCGCCGGTGATCAGCCAGCCGTCGCGGTCGAGGCCTTCGTCGAGCTTCATATAGCCCGAGGCGACCCAGGGACCACGCGCGCGCAGATGACCGACGGACTTGCCATCACGCGGCAGCTCGTTGCCGCCGTCGTCGACGATGCGCAAGGTGGTGCCGAAACAGGCGCGGCCCGAGACCTGGCGTCGGTCGAATTTCTCCTTTTCGCTGAGATGCTCGGAGCCCGGCCGCAAGCCGGGCATCGAGCAGCCCAAAGCCTCGGTCATGCCCCAGGCCTGGACGTAGTCGATGTCATAGTCGCGCTTGAGCTTCTCGAC
Source organism: Bradyrhizobium sp. CCBAU 11361 (assembly GCF_028128935.1). Lineage (NCBI taxonomy): Bacteria > Pseudomonadati > Pseudomonadota > Alphaproteobacteria > Hyphomicrobiales > Nitrobacteraceae > Bradyrhizobium > Bradyrhizobium sp. CCBAU 11361. The sequence goes on along the minus strand of NZ_LBJZ01000197.1, from coordinate 96,093 downwards.
CATCGCGCGCGGCGGCGCCGAGCCGGACGATAGCGTCGCGCGCAGGGTCGAGAATTTGTTGCCGGTGCGGCCCAGCCAGTCGAGCAGGATCAGCCAGAAGCTCGGCACCCCCGCCGACAGCGTCACCTTCTCGCCTTCGAGCAGTTCATAGAGCTTGTCGGGCTCATAGTTGCGGCCGGGCAGCACCAGTTTCGAGCCTGTATAGGGCGCGGTGAACGGCATATTCCAGCCATTGCCGTGGAACAGCGGCGCCATCGGCATCATCACCTCGCGCACCCCTTCGACGTGTCCCGGCAGGAAGTCGAAATTGCAGCAGGTCATGGTCTGCAGGATCGCGGCGCGGTGCGAATAGATCACGCCCTTGGGATTTCCCGTCGTCCCCGAGGTGTAGCAGATGGTGGAGGCGGATTTTTCGTCGAACTCCGGCCAGGTGAAACCGGCGTCGTTCTCCCGTCCCAGAAGCTCCTCGTAGCAATGGACGTTCGCAAGCATCGTTTCCGGCATCCGCTCGCGCGAGGACATCACGACGTAAGCCTCGATCGTCTTCAATTGCGGCGCGATCGCCTCGACGATTGGCAGCGTGGCGCGGTCGATGAACAGCAGGCGATCTTCGGCGTGGTTGACGATGTAGACGAGCTGCTCGGGAAACAGCCGCGGATTGACGGTGTGCAGCACATAGCCCATGCCCGGCGCGGCGTAGAACATCTCGAAATGGCGGTGGGTATTCCAGGCCAGCGTGCCGACACGGTCGCCAGGAGTCATGCCGAGACGCTTCAAGGCCAGCGCCATGCGCTTGATGCGCGGATGAGCATCCGCATAGGTGTAGCGATGGATGTCGCCCTCGATCTCGCGCGCGACGATCTCCGCCTCGCCATGATAGTCGGCGGCGTACTGGATCAGGCCGCTGATCAGCAGCGGCATGTCCATCATCAATCCCTGCATCATTTCCTCCGGATGGCCATGTCGTTGCATGGCGCTTGTGATTTGCGCGCGAGGTTACCGGAACGTCACGCGCCGTTCACGCAAAAAACGGCGGACGCGATTGCATGCGTCACTTTTTCAGGGCTAACGTGAGGTGAGCTGCCGGCGAAGCAGCGTCTGCCGTGGAGGAAATGGATGTCAGCGGAAAGACACAAGACCGGCGCAGCCGGCACACCTATGGTCGACATTTCCGCACTCCGCGCGCGCTATCGCGACGAGCGCGATCGCCGTCTGCGCGCCGAGGGCAAGGCGCAATATGTCGAGGTGTCAGGCGATTTCGGCCGCTATCTCGACGATCCCTGGGCCGATCCGGGATTTGCGCGCGAGGCTGTCAGCGAAGAGACCGAAGTGCTCATCGTCGGCGGCGGCTTTGGCGGCCTTCTCTGCGGCGCGCGCCTGCGCGAAGCCGGCATCTCGGATTTCCGTATCGTGGAAAAGGCCGCCGATTTCGGCGGCACCTGGTACTGGAATCGATACCCCGGCGCGGCCTGCGATACCGAGAGCTACATCTATCTGCCGCTGCTGGAGGAGACCGGCTACATGCCGGTGCGCAAATATGCGCGGGCGCCGGAGATCTACGAACATTCCCGCCGTATCGGCCGTCACTTCGGCCTCTACGAGCGTGCGCTGTTTCAGACCGTCATCTCGCGGATGGAATGGCAGGAGCCGGAGGCGCGCTGGCTGGTCGAGACCGATCGCGGCGATCGCATCCGCGCGCGCTTCGTCATCCTGGCCGGCGGCCCGCTGAGCCGGCCGAAGCTGCCGGGCATTCCCGGCATCGAAAGTTTTGCCGGACACAGCTTTCACACCAGCCGCTGGGATTATGGCTACACCGGCGGTACGGCTGAAGGCGGTCTCACCGGTCTCGCCGGCAAGCGCGTCGGCATCATCGGCACCGGCGCCACCGCCGTGCAATGCGTGCCGCATCTCGGCCGCTCGGCGAAGGAGCTCTACGTCTTCCAGCGCACACCGTCGGCGATCGGCGTGCGCGACGACCGGCCGACGGATCAGAGCTGGGCGCGGAGCCTCAGGCCCGGCTGGCAACGCGAGCGCATGGACAATTTCACGGCCGTGATCTCGGGCGAGCCGTTCGAGCAGGATCTGGTGCAGGACGGCTGGACCGGCCTGCTTGGCGAGATCCTGCTGGCGCCGCGCCGCCAGCCGCAGCCGGTGACCTCGCTGGAGGAGGCGCTGAAGGTCATCGAGCAGGCCGACTACCGCAAGATGGAGGAGATCCGCGCGCGCGTCGATGCCGTGGTGAAGGACGAGGCAGCCGCGGCCGCGCTCAAGCCCTGGTACAAGGCGTTCTGCAAGCGGCCATGCTTCCACGACGAATATCTCGACACTTTTAATCGATCCAACGTGCATCTCGTCGACACCAGGGGGCAGGGCGTCGAGCGCATCACGGAGAATGCCGTGATCGTCGATGGCAAGGCCTATGAGCTCGACTGCCTGATCTATGCCAGCGGCTTCGAGGTCGGCACCGATTATGCCCGCCGCATGGGTTTTGAGGTCTATGGTCGCGACGGCATGAGCCTGTCCGAGCGCTGGCACGACGGCGTCAAGACGATGCACGGCTTCTATAGCCGCGGTTTCCCGAACTGCTTCCTGATCGTCACGGTTCAGGCCGGCCAGAGCGCCAACTTCCCGCACATCATAGACGAGCAGTCGCAGCACATCGCCTATGTCATCGATCAGGCGCGCAAGCGTGGCGCCAGAACGGTGGAGCCGACGCTCGCTGCCGAGGGCGCCTGGGTCGACGAGGTCGTCAAGGCCGCGCTCGGCCGCCAGACCTATCTCGCCGAATGCACGCCCGGCTACTACAACAATGAAGGCGTGTTCGACCCGATTGCGGCAAGAAACAGCCAGTACTGGCGCGGGCCGGTGGCGTTCCTGCGGCTGCTCGACAAATGGCGCAAGGAGGGCAGCCTGGATGGATTGGAATTGACTTAGGGGACGACGGCCGCAGAGGCGGGCGGCGCCCCGATCCCGGCTTGAGCGGCATGACCCAGCAGCACCAGAGCATCATGGTGAATTTCCTGGTGGGAACGGGGGCTGCGTGACTTGCGGGCGTTGCGACATGCCGGAGTCAAGAGCTTTGCTTGGATCGATTGTACCTGTCGGGACTTGAGCGATCGCAACCGACGTAGGATCATGCGCGAGCCGGTCGCGCCGTAAGGAGAGGAACGAGCAATGATCAAGGGCAGGACAGTCGCGACGGCGGTGATCGGCGCGGCCGCGCTGCTTCTCTCTCTGCCCGCGGCCGAGGCGGCGCAATGCGGCAGCACGCCGGCCGGGTTCGAAGGCTGGAAGCGCGAGTTCAGTGCAGAGGCGCAGGGCAAGGGCATCGGCCAGACCGCGATCTCCGCCCTGATGCAGACGAATTACGCCAGCGCGACCATCGCAGCCGACCGCGGCCAGCGCAGCTTCTCGCTGTCGCTCGATCAGTTTCTCGCCAAGCGCGGCGCCACCACCATCGTCGCCAAGGGACGGCAGCTCAAGCAGTCGCAGGCGGCCTTGTTCGCCTCGATCCAGCAGCGCTATGGCGTCCCGCCCGGGCCGCTGATCGCGATCTGGGGCATGGAGACCGGCTTCGGCAGCCAGCGCGGCAACCAGAACATGCTGTCGTCGATCGCGACCCTTGCCTATGACTGCCGCCGCCCTGAGTTCTTCACCGACCAGCTCTATGCCGCGCTGAAGCTGATCGACCGCGGCACCCTGTCGGGAGCGACCCGCGGCTCCATGCATGGCGAGGTCGGCCAGACCCAGTTCATGCCCAAGAACATCCTGGCCTACGGCACCGGCAATCTCGAGGTTGCCGCCAATGCGTTGAACTCGACCGCGAATTTCCTGAAGGCCCATGGCTGGCGTGCGGGAGCCGGTTACCAGCCGGGTGAGCCGAATTTCGCCGCGATCGAGGCCTGGAATGCGGCCGGCGTCTATCAGAAGGCAATCGCGCTGATGGGACGGCAGATCGACGAAGGGGGGACGGCCGCTTCACGCTGACGAGAACCCCGTGTCAAACGGGGCTCTCGATTCTTGTTTTGACGCGTTTTCTTGACGCGAACCGGCATCCACTTCGCTCGAAAACGCTCTTGCTCAGCAAGGCGTGATGCGCCCGCGCGAGAAAGTTGTTGCTATCGGGAACCGACGGCATGAGGTTTGCTTTGATCAGATTCAGGGCTGGGCATGAGGAGACTCAAGATGGCAACCCAGATCGTGATGGACCAGACTGGCGACACACGCCACGAGTTTGATCCCGACAATGCCGAAGCGCTGGCGCGGGCCGAACAGCGCTTTCGGGAGCTGACCGGAGCCGGCTTTACCGCCGCCTTCCGAACCGGGCCCGGCGAAGTTACACGTATCAAGTCGTTCGACCCGACCGCGCAGGAAACGCTATTCTATCCCCGCCTGGTCGGCGGCTGATCTGAGCTGCTCATGTTCGCGGCACTCAGGTTCCGCGCGCCGGCGCGTGCGCGCTTGCATGCGCTGCGCGAACTCTACCGTCGCTTCTTCGGCGAGAATACGCCGGATGCGCGCGGCCGCCGGCTTCTGGCCGAATGGCTGACACCGGAGCAGCGCGCCCAGTTCGAGCAGTATCGGTATTTCGATGTGATCGGCTGCGATACCGGCAAGAGGTATCGCATCCACTACGGCACGGCCGCCAACGTCCACGAAATCGACGATGCCGGCATGGCAATGATGGGGTGGTGCTTCGTCCCGTCAGGCTTCCTGGTGCCCGGCGACGTGATGCTCGCGCAGAAGATTGCGCTCGAGACGGACGAAAAGTCCGCGCTGGCGCTCGCCAACAGGTTTCCGCCGGCAACGCATTCGGAGCATTTTTACCGGCGGCCGTTCTAACGCGACGAGCGCAGGCGCTCAGGAATGCGTGGTGCGATAGGCATCCAGCGCATGCGCCGCGAAGACGCCGATGCTGCAAAGAGCGAGGAGGGCGGAGATCAGCTCGATCATAGCTCATCCTCCCGCAGCGGCCGGGCGACGAGGTTTTGGCAGCAGGAATAATCCAGGATCAGATCAAGAAGGAATTGCATGGTGGCCGTCCCTGTATGATTTTGACAACTAGATAACCGGCCATCTGTTTCAGGCGTGTTTCGTCGCACTCGGAAAGGGGTTTCTTGGGGAACCCTGGGCTGGTTTGTGCGCCGAGGACCCGCTACATCGCGCATTTAGCTCAATTTCTTCGGCCGCGCGTCTTCGCAGGCGGTCTTGCATGGCGAGGCAAAATCATGGCGCAGGTCGAGTGGTTCGACGATCTCAGCATCGGAATGCGGTTCAAATCCCCCGAAGTTCAGGTCACCGAAGCCGACATCAAGCGCTTCGCGGCCGAGTTCGATCCGCAGCCGATGCACCTCGACCATGAGGCCGCCAAGGGGACCCTGTTCAACGGGCTCGCCGCGTCAGGATGGCACACCGCCGCGATTGCCATGAACCTCGCGATCCAGACCCGTCCTTTCGGCCCGCATCCGCTGATCGGCGCAGGCGTCGACGGGCTGCGCTGGACCATTCCGGTGCGGCCCAATGACCGTCTGCATCTGGTCGGTGAGGTCATGAGCCTGACGCCGTCGAAGTCGAAGCCGCAAGGCATCGCGCTGGTGAAATGGACGATGTTCAACCAGAACGGCGAGGAGGTTTACACCTTCACTCCGATCGCGATCGTGCCGCGGCGGGGTTAGGATGGAAGCCGCTTGCCGCTGCCTTTCCCGCGGCCTGAAGCTCTTGCGGGCCGCCGGCAGAGGTGATCATCTCAGCTCCGGGGAATACGCCGGAGGCTGACATGAGACGATTCCTTCTCGTCGCCGGAATGCTCGCAGGCGCCTGGAGCGCAGCTGCCTTGAGCTCGAGGCCCGCGCTAGCGCAACAATCCAAGGTCGGCGACTGGACCATCGAGAAGCGCACGCAGGATACGCATTGCAATGCGAGCCGCGGCTACAAGGACAAGGAGGACGAGAACCGCGACTACGTCATCGTCATCACCTATTCCGAGAAGGCCATCGTGATCGTGATGATCTACGACGGCTGGGAGTGGGACAAGGTCGGCGAGGTCCTCCGGGCCGACGTCGCCACCGATGACGCCGACATCATGAAGAAGGCGAAGTGGGAGGTGATGGACAAGACCACGGTACGCGGTATCTTCGAATTCGACCAGTCGATCATGGATCGCCTCTCGAAGGCCAAGCGCCTCACGCTCGATTTCGAGGACGATGACGACGACAGCATCGAGATGCAGGTCCCGCGCGCCGGCGAGGCGCTCGCCGCACTGAAATTCTGCGAGGAGAACCGGAAGTAAGTCGCTGAGGCCGGTCCACAAGGCGGTCAGGCGACAGCAGCCGATCGTCGCGAGTGGGCGCGTGACTCTTCGCACACCGTCCGACTGCTGTTCGCATTAATCCTAGTCTTTGGCGAAAACGTCCAAGCCGCATCCTGCGGTTGACGTTACGCAAGGACGATGTTCGATATTCCAGCATTGCGCTGTCGCATTTTTTCCCCGTCCAAGGCGGCGATCGGCCGACCTGCCTCCTTCAGTTCCCCAAGCGCTCGCCCCTATCGCCACCGGGGTAACACGCAGATCCCGTCGTCCGTCCGATGACGATCCTCCAGGCAAACCGGTTCTCGTCGCTCGTCGGCGAGATTTACGATGCGGCGGCCAATCCCGCGCTGCGCAGCGCGGCGTTGGAGCAGGTTTCGAATTTCGTCGGCGGATGTGCCGCCACCATCCTGTCCAGGGATGCAGCCAAGCTTTCTATCGAGATCCACGAGCATTTTGGCACGGATACCCGGTTCCGCCAGCTCTATCGCGACAGATATGTAGAACTTGATCCATTGCTCGATCGCCATCTCGATCTCGCCGCGGGCCAGACGGTCGGCGTGACCGACATCATGCCCCATTCCGACTTCGTGGCGACCAGTTTCTATCGAGAGTGGGTGGAGCCGCAGGGAGCGATCGATCTCGCAACCGTCATGCTCGAGAAATCGGACGCGCGCACCACGATCTTGCAGGTGTTGCGTCACCGGTCCCGCGGGATCGTCGACGACGCGATGCGTGAGCGTATGTGCCTGCTCGCGCCCCACATCCAGCGATCGCGGGTCATGGGTCGCCAGATCAGGGCGCGCTCGCATACCGTGGACGATCTTGCCGATGTCCTGGACGGACTGAGCACGGCGATTTGCCTGCTCGACGCGGAGGGGAGAGTCGTCCATGCCAATGCGGCGTGCCGTCAGCTCTTCGCTGACGCCAATCTCCTCGCCATGGTCGGCGACAGACTCGTCGCCCGCAACACCCAGGTGGATAAAATATTCCGCAGCCTGTTCGAAATTTCCGCGGATGCAGGAATGCATTCAACCGGTCGCCGTCAGATCGAGCTCGTGACATCGTCCGACGGACATCATTATCTGCTCCACGCTTTTCTCTTGAGGCGGGAACGCCATCTGCCGCGTGATGTAGCTGCCACCGTGCTGTTCGTTCAAAGGGCTACGATGGTGTCATCGCTCGTGCCCGATGCAATCGCGGCGGCGTTCAGGCTGACGCCGTCAGAATTGCGCGTTCTGATGGCGATTGTCGAGATCGGCGGGGTCCCCGACATTGCGGCCAAGCTCGGTATCGCCGAGACGACGGTGAAGACGCATCTCGGCCGGCTGTTCGAAAAGACCGGCGCCGGCAGGCAGGCCGACCTCGTCAAGATCGCCGCCGGATTTTCCGTTCCGTTTGCCCAGCGGACCGGCGGCGACGACGCGGTGTGATCCAATTCACATCGCGAAGCGCGCGAACGTGCGATCTCAATCCATTGTGATGAGCAAGGTGCGCGAGTCCTCCGAACGTATGACGCGTGTCATTTGATACTTTCGTATATGGCCGTCACTTGAAATGAGGAGGGCAGCGTGCGCCACGGAACAATGCGCGCCGGCGCCGAACGCGGGTGCGGGAGACAACAGCGCGTGGCCGAGCCTGCTCGTTGGTTGGAGAGATTGCAGTGAGCGGCAAGGATGAATTTTCCATTTTCAATGTTTCAACGGACCACATTCCCGAAGACGAGCGCGTGCCGCTCCTGCGCGAATTCTACTGTCGTGGCGTGCTGAAGGCGGAGGTCGAAGCAAGGGACGGAAAGCCGGCCGCGGCGAGCTTCACGTCCCACGTCTTGCCGGAAGCCCAGTTGCTGATCGGGGGATTGTGCGGAGCGCGGGTCATTCGCACGAAGCAGCTGGTTGCAGATGGCGACGACAGTCTCGCCCTGATCGTGAACAGGTCCGGCGTTCTCGGCATATCCGAGCGCGGACACGATTTGAGGCTTCAGGCAGGAGAGGCGGTCCTGACCAGCGCGGAGGACGTCACGACCTTCGAGCGGCTCTCGCTGGGAAGTGGCTTCTCGCTGCGCGTGCCGCGACGGGTGCTGGCCCCGATGATCGTGGATGTCGACGATGCGGTGATGCGCGTCATCCCGGAGCGCACCACCGGGCTTCGGCTGCTCGTCGACTACGCGATAGCGCTGTTGCACGAAAAGGCACTGGCGGTACCGGCGATGCGGCAGCTCGGCGTCGCGCATCTGCATGATCTCCTGGCGCTCGTTCTCGGTGCCACCGATCACGCCCGGGAATCGACCGGACGGCGCGGTATCAAGGCGGCGCGACTCCAGAAGGCGAAATTCCTCATCGTCAACAATTGCTGGCAGCAGGATATTTCGGTGGCAAATGTTGCGCATGAGCTCGGCGTGACCCCGCGCTATCTCCAACGCTTGTTCGAGGCCGACGGCAAGACCTTTTCGTCCTTCCTGACCGAGCAACGCCTCAAGCGTGCCCATCGCATGCTGCGCGAGCCTGACTTCGCCGAGCGGCCGGTGAGTTCGATCGCCTACGACGTCGGCTTCGGCGATCTCTCCTATTTCAACCGTTGCTTCCGTCGGGCCTATGGCGCGACGCCAAGCAACGTCAGGAGCGGCGAGGCGCTGTAACGGGCCCCGGTCGAATTTCAGAGAGCTGCCATTTCAATGAGGCGAAAGGGATTTGACATGATCCTTTATCGAAAACTCAACACGCAAGGAGGCGTCGTGAGTGGGCCCTGCACCCAGGCGGCGCCTATCGCAGCGTGCCGTATTCGGCCGACTACGTGTTCTGGCGCGCGGAATAGATCATGATCCAGTGTTGCGTGCGGCAACGGCGGCCGGAGTGGTGAATGCACCGTTTCTTCTTTGATCTCCTGGTCGGCAATATCGTGAAGATCGATCCGGGCGGCATGGTGTTCGAACATGCCAAGGCGACTTTCGTGGTGGCCGACGAGATGGCGCGGCATCTCTTCGTCTGGCGCGACGATCTGCGCGATCGCGATGCGTGGATCCGCGTCAGGGACAACACCGGGCGCGAGATCTATCGCGCGGCGGTGTGGGCCGAGAGCGCGGAGCGGGCGGGCTGGGACCAGGCGTAGTGCGTTTGCACAGTGTCGCAACTCTGCATCAGTGCTCCGCGAAACGGTGCGGTTCGTTCTGAGCCGAAACTCGGTCGCTGCCGTCCAAGTCGGTCGTGACGATCCTTTCTACCCTGGCGTTCAGCGAATCCAATTGGCGTGAGCCAGCCTCCTGCGATCGGAGGAGGCTGGCGACAACGTGCCTGACGCCGATGGGGCGAGACGGCGGCGACCGAGGAACTAAAAATGAATGCGAAGACTCTGGGCGGTATTGCACGATGGCGTCTGGCGTGCCGGTCGATGCGCCTTGTGGTGCCGGCCGTGTTGGCTATGCCGTTGTTCATGGTCGAGCGGGCCATCGCCGCTTGCACGCCGGTGGCGCCTGTCAGCAACGCGACGATTGTCTGTTCGGGCGACGTCGACACCCAGCAAGGCAGTCGTACCGGCTATGGCACGTTCGTTGACGACAACAATACCTACAAGATCGAAGCTGGCGCCAACGTTCACGGTTTTGCGTTTGGCATCAAGAGCCGCGACGGCGGTGTATTCATCAATGCCGGCACGATCGACGGAGCTACTTCGGCCGGGATCGCGTCGGGGAGCGGTGTGACCGTCTCCAATCTTGCCAGGGCTACGATCGTGGGTTTCCACGGCATTACCGGGGCTTCCGCGACCATCGACAATGCAGGCACGATCAAGAGTGAGGCCGGCGGACGCGGGAGCGGGATCGAGGTCAGGAACGTCACCGTGACCAATTCCGGCACGATCGCTGGAGTGGGTCCTGACACCGTCGGATCAATGGCGACACGGTGAATCTGACCTCGAACACCGGAACGATTTCGGGAGATGCGAGCGGCATCACCGGCGGTATCCTCAACATCACCAATAATCGCTCCGGGGTCATCTCGCAGATCGCGGCAAGCGGAGGTGCCATCCAGGCCTCCGGTCTGGTGACAGTGGCAAACGCCGGCGACATCACCGGTCACGCGTTTGGCGTATCGGGTCAGAACGTCAACCTGACCAATCTTGCCTCCGGCACCATCCTCGCCAGGATCGGCATCTCTTCGAGCAACGGATCGAACATCACGAACTCCGGCACCATCACCGGCACCAGCGGGACGGCGATCCAGCTCTCCAACAAGGCCGATACGCTGACGCTGCTGCCAGGCTCGAAGATCAACGGTGTGGTCGATTTCGGCTTCGGGGCCGACGTCGTCAACGTCAACCTCGCGCCGAGCAGCAGGGTGTCGTCGTTGACGACGATCAGTCTGCCGACCTTCAGAAATTTCGAGGGCACCATCAATACAATCACGTCGGGAGGCGCCTTCAACGGTCCTTCGGTCGCCTTCGGCACGACTCTCGCGACGCTCGATCCGACCGCCCTGGCGCAGACCGACCGCACGCTGATGGATTTGACCGGCGGCGTCTCCTCGCTGGTGCAGGGGCGCCTGAACGGTGGCACTGGCACAGCCGGCAGCAACATGATGGCGATGGCCTATGCGCCGGAAACTGCACAAGCCGGCCCCTTTAACAAGGCGCCGCGTAGCCTGTGGACCGATCCGGCGCCGATCACGGTCTGGGTCAACAGCTTTGGCGGCCATCGCATCCAGGATGAGACCGCATCGACCTTGCGCGCGACCTCGACGGCGTGGGGCGGAGCCGTCGGCATCGACCGCAAGGTGCAGCCGAACTGGCTGGTCGGCGCCTTCCTCGGCGGCGGGCAGGGTGGTCTCTCGGTCGATCTCAATTCGCAGTCGGTCGACACCAACTACGTCTTCGCCGGCGCCTACAGCCGGTTCGAATGGGCCGCGCAGTTCTTCGACTTCACGATCCAGGGCGGCAATGCCGACAATAGATCGCGCCGCCTGGTGCTGAACAACGCCGCGGTCGGCGGCATGGAGACGGCGACGGCCAATTACAGCGGCTGGTACGTCAGTCCCGAAGTCGCCTACGGCTACAAGCTCGAGGTTGGCAACGGCTACCTGCTGACGCCGACGGCACGGCTGCGTTACGTCGCCGGCCGGTTCGACGGCTACAGCGAGACCGGCTCGGCACAGGGTCTGTCGGTCGGCGGCCGCACGCTCCAGGATTTCGAGGAGCGCGGCGAGGTCGATCTCTCGCGCGTGACAAGCCTTGCCGGCGGCGAGTTCAAGGCCAACATCCATGGCGGCGTCATCGCACTCCAGCGTGTGGGCGACACGACCATCAACACCGTGCTGCTCGGCCAGAACCTGTCGTTCGTGACGCCCGGCAGCCGCAGCACCGTCGGCGCTGTCGCCGGCATCGGCTTCGATTACCGCACGACCAGGAACGTGTCCGTGTTCGGCGCGGTCGAGGGCATGATGATGTCCGACCAGAGCCGCACCGGCACGGCGAAGGGCGGCGTTCGCGTCACGTTCTGAGCCGGCATTAGCCCCGGCGGCTTGAACGCGACGCCCGCCGGCCGGGCTCCATCCGCCCGGCCGGCGCGTCCTCCGATCGGAGGATGCCGCATGTCGTGGCTGTGCTACGCTTGGTGATATTGATCACTCAGGCCATTTAAAGCGATGCACGGACCACGAAAGCTGCCCGACCTGGTCGAGTCCATCTACGACGCCGGGCTCGATCCCTCGTTGTGGAACGACGTCGTCACCGGCATCCGCGATTTCGTCGGCGGTCAGGCCTGCGGGCTGTTTTCCAAGGATTCCATCAGCAAATTCGGCGTCACGCATTATTATTGCGGGGCAGACCCGCACTACATCCAGCTCTATTCCGAGACCCACTCGAAGTTCGATCCGCTGACGGTGCTGCCGCCGCACGGCCGGATTGTAAGCATTCCGGACCTCGTCGATTTCGATGAGTATCGCCGCGGGCGCTTCTACCAGGAATGGATGCGGCCGCAGGGGTGCAGCGATGCGGCCAACGTCGTGCTCGACACGTCGAATGCGAGCTGCCCGGTGATGATGACGGTGCTGTCGGGCCGGCGCATGGTCGATCCCGCGATGAAGCACCGTCTCTCGTTCATCGTCCCGCACGCCAGCCGCGCGCTCCTGATCAACCGCGCCATCGACGCAAAGCTGACCCTGGCGACGGCGCTGGCCGACGTTCTGGACAATCTGACATCCGGCGTCTTCTTGCTCGATGCCTGCTGCCGGGTGGTGCATGCCAATTCCGCCGGTCATGCCCTGCTTGCGGCGGACGACGTCGTCCGGTCCGTTGCCGGGCGGCTCGTAACCAGCAGCAATGAAGCCAATCAGAGCCTGCGCGAGGTATTTGCAACCGGCGGCGACGTTGCCCTGCTGGCCGCAAGGGCGCACGCGATTCCGTTGATTTCGGCCCACGGCGAGCACTATGTCGCGCACATCCTGCCGCTGTCATCCGTGCTGCGCAACGGCAGCGAACGCGTCGGCGATGCCGTCGGCGCGCTGCTGCTGCGCGCGGTGTCGCTTCGAGGGCAGTCCTACGGCGAACTGATCGCGCGGACCTTCGATCTCACGCCGGCCGAGCTCCGCGTGCTCCTGTCGATCGTGGAGGTCGGCGGTGTTCCCGAGACGGCGACTGCGCTGGGTATCGCGGAAACGACGGCGAAGACGCATCTGCACCGCGTCTTTGCCAAGACAGGCGTGTCCCGGCAAGCCGACCTCGTCAAGCTCGCTGCGGGATTCGCCAATCCGCTCGTCAACTGATCGGTAAAATCACGATCGGAGTTGAACCTTTTGCTTCCGTGATAGACTCAACTAGGCCGCCGGGCATGAAGAACATTTCACGATCTCGATGTTTGACCACTGGCTCTTCCCATGCCCCGACCTCCGAAACATTCCGAGTTGATCGAGAGCATCTATGACGCCGGTCTCCACCCTGAGTTGTGGAGCGACGTGGTCGTCATGCTTAATGCGTTCATCGGCAGCCAGGCCTGCGGCCTGATCTCGAAGGATCCCGTCAGCAAGTCCGGCGCGACACATTTTTATTGCGGGGTCGATCCGCACTACATCCAGCTCTATGCCGAGACCTACGCGCAGTATGATCCGCTCGCCAGGCTTCCCCGTTATGGCGAGGTGCGCAACATCCCGGATCTCGTGCACTTCGAGGAATATCGCCGCGGCCGCTTCTATCAGGAATGGCTGCGTCCACAGGGCTATGCCGACGTGGCGAACGTGGTGCTGGAGCAGTCGAAGTCGCCGTGTCCGATGTTGCTGACGGTGATCCCGGGCAGGGAGATGCTCGATGCCGGGCAGCGCGCGCGAATGCAGTCACTGGTCGCGCACACAAGCCGTGCGCTGCTGATCAACCGGGCGATCGAGCGAAAGCAGCAGCGAGCGATCGCGCTGGCCGATGTCGTGGACCGGCTCAGTGCCGGCGTCATCCTGCTCGATGCCGCCTGCAATATCGTCCACAGCAATCCTGCCGCGAAGGCGATGCTGGCCGCGGCCGACGTCCTGCGGTCGGTCTCGGGCCGGCTCGTGGCGCGATCCTCCGAGGCAAATCTGGCCCTGCGCGATATCTTCCGCGACGCGGGGCAGGTTGCAATGGCTGCGGCGGCCGGTCGAAAGATCTCGCTGATATCCCATGGCGGTTCCTACTATATCGCGAACGTCATCGCGCTGCCGTCACTGCTGCGCGACGGAGCGACGGAGCGGACGTCGGCCGTCGGAGCCCTGTTCGTCTGGAAGGCGGAATTCGACGGCCGCTCGTGCGCCGGCCTCATTGATCGCACGTTCGACCTCACTCCGGCGGAATTGAGGGTCTTTCAGTCGATCGTCGAGGTCGGCGGCGTGCCGGAGACGGCGATTGCGCTCGGCATCGCAGAGACGACGGTGAAAACGCATCTGCATCGCGTCTTCGCCAAGACTGGCGTTTCTCGTCAGGCGGATCTCGTGAAGCTTGCGGCAGGATTTTCCAATCCGCTCGTGCACTGACGCCCATTTGGGCAGTGGGCTGGTCACTGCAGCCGCAATAGGTTCAAAACAGAGGCATCATTAGAAAGTTATCGCGGGTCATTCGATCGAATGACGCGTTTTTCGGCGTTCTCTTCTAGAGACACGTCACACGATTTCTTATTCGACGTTCGATCTTCGTGTGAAGCAATTCACAGCAGGCAGCAGTGAATTCCGTCAGTCTCTCGAACCATTGAGGGAAGATTGTCATGGGAACGGCATCACCTGCTTTGACGGCCAGGTTTCGCGATATCGTCGCGCGCGTCGGGGATGCCATTCGCAGCCAGCGCGAGATCGATGCGCGGCGCGCCTTGCAACGGTACCGCCATTTGCTGAGAGAGCCGCACGACCCATTGCCTTTGAATGAAATCATTCCGGTCAGCAGCAAAGAGGATATTTCAGCAAATGCCCACGGATCTGATGCGTGCGAGCGCGCCGCCGGCCACCCCACGTTCGAACGTGCATAACGTCAACATCGTCGCGATCGCCATGACCGCGGCACTCGTCACTCTCCAACTGGTTGGCCTCGCGATGCTGGAGCGCTCACACGCGCACGCAATGCATGTGTCGTTTCCACGCGAACCGCAGGTTTGCTCCGAGAACGTCGACGCGGCCGTCTCGCAAATTCCCTACGATTGAGCGGAGGACGGTCCGTGCCCGATGTCACGACACTGGTTCTGCTCAGCGTTGCCGTATTCGCCGGCGCCTTCGTTTCGGGGCTGTCGGGATTCGCATTCTCGGCCGTAGCGGGCGCCATTCTGCTCCGGGTGTTTCAGCCGCTGGAGGCGGTGCCGCTGATGATGGCGTGCAGCATCGGCGTGCAGGCGACCAATCTGTGGGCGCTTCGGCGCAGCATTCGTTGGGAGGGCAGTCTGCTGCTGATCGTCGGCGGATTGATCGGCGTTCCCATCGCGGTGTCGCTGTTGCAGTCCACCGATACGCATCTGCTCAGGCGGGGCTTCGGCATCATCGTCGCGCTCTATGCCGCCTACATGCTGCTGCGGCCGACGCTGGTGACGGCCGGCGAGGCCGTCGGCCGGCACTGGGTCGCGCTGATCGGGTTCGGGGGAGGGCTGGTCGGCGGGCTGACCGCCATGCCGGGCGCGATTCCGACGATCTGGTGCGACATGCGCGGCATGCCCAAGAGCGAGCAGCGGGGCCTGGTGCAGCCTTTCATCGCCGCGATGCAGATCTTTGCCATCGCGCTGCTGGTCGGACATCAGGACCTGTCGTCAAAGGTCTTCGTCGACTTCGCGATCAGCCTGCCGGCGCTGTTCGCCGGCTCCGCGCTCGGTGTGATCGCCTTTCACCGCGTCAACGAGACGGTCTTTCGCAAGACCGTGCTCGTTCTGCTGCTGATATCGGGGATTTCCCTGATCTAGTGCGTGAGCCCCTGGACCGGCGCCGCGCTGGTGTCGCTGCCGTGATGCGTCAGCGGCTTCATGCCGGTGACGGTCCGCAGCAACACGTAGAACACCGGCGTCAGGAACAGGCCGAACACGGTGACGCCGATCATGCCGGAGAACACGGCGACACCCATGGCGCGCCGCATCTCGGACCCCGCGCCGGTCGAGAGCACCAGCGGCAAGACGCCCATGATGAACGCCATCGACGTCATCAGGATCGGACGTAACCGCAGCCGGCTCGCCTCGATCGCGGCCCGGATCGGCGTGCGCCCGGCGAATTCGAGCTCGCGCGCGAATTCGACGATCAGGATCGCGTTCTTGGCCGAGAGTCCGACCAGAACGATGAGGCCGATCTGGGTGAAGACGTTGTTGTCGCCCTTGGACATCCAGACGCCGAACATCGCCGCCAGCAGACCCATCGGCACGATCATGATGATCGAGAGCGGCAGGGTCAGGCTCTCGTAGAGCGCGGCCAGCACCAGGAACACCAGCAGGATCGCCAGCGGGAACACCCAGAGCCCGGAATTGCCGGCGATGAATTCCTGATAGGTCAGGTCGGTCCATTCGAAGGCAAAGCCGGGCGGTAGCGTTTCCGCCGCGATCCGCGTCGCCGCTTCCTGCGCCTGGCCGGATGAGAAGCCGGGCGCGGCCGCCGCGTTGATGTCGGACGACAGGAAGCCGTTGTAGCGGATTGCGCGCTCCGGACCCGCGCTCTGGCGGATCTTCAGCAGCGCCGACAACGGCACCATGTCACCCGAGGACGAACGCACCTTCAGCTGCCGGATGTCGTCGGCGCGGGCACGGAACGGCGCATCGGCCTGGACATAGACGGAGTAGGTGCGGCCAAACTTGTTGAAGTCGTTGACGTAGTAGGAGCCGAGGTAGATCTGGAGCGTGTTGAACACTTCGGTCACGGGCACGCCGAGCTGAAGCGCCTTGGTGCGGTCGATGTCGGCGAAGAGCTGGGGTACGTTGACCTGGAAGCTCGAGAATACGCCGGCGATCTCCGGCGCCTTCTGCATCGCCGCCATGAACGCCTTCGTCGCCTCGTTCAGCGCCTCGTAGCCGAGACCGGCGCGGTCTTCGATCTGGAGCTTGAAGCCACCGATGGTGCCGAGACCGTTGACCGGCGGCGGCGGGAACATGGCGATGAAGGCTTCCTGGATGCCGGCGTATTTCTTGTTGAGATCGGCCGCGATGGCATTCCCGCTCAGGGCCGGACCCTTGCGCTCGTCGAACGGCTTCAGCGTCGAGAACACGATGCCGGCATTGGAGGAGTTGGTAAAGCCGGAGATCGACAGGCCCGGGAAGGCGACCGAACTCTCGACACCGGGCTGGGTCAGCGCGACGTCGCTCATCTTGCGGATCACCTCTTCGGTGCGGTCGAGCGTTGCACCGTCAGGCAGCCGCGAGAAGCCGACCAGATATTGCTTGTCCTGGCCGGGGACGAAGCCGCTCGGCACCTGCTGGAACAGGAGGGCGGTGAGTCCGACCAGCACGACGTAAAGACCCATCACCGCGGCCTTGCCGGAGATCACCTTTGTGACGGTGCCGCTGTAATTCTCGGATGAACGCGTGAAGGCGCGGTTGAACCCACGGAAGAACCAGCCAAGGCTCTTTTCCATGATGATCGTCAGCCGGTCCTTCGGCTCGTTGTGGCCCTTGAGCAGCAGAGCCGACAACGCCGGGGACAGCGTCAGCGAGTTGACCGCCGAGATCACGGTCGAGATCGCGATCGTCAGCGCGAACTGCTTGTAGAACTGCCCGGTGAGGCCGGAGATGAAGGCGAGCGGCACGAAGACCGCGATCAGCACCATCGCGATTGCGATGATCGGACCTGAAACCTCGCGCATCGCCTGATAGGTGGCATCGCGCGGTGACAGCCCGGCCTCTATGTTCCGCTCGACGTTCTCGACCACGACGATGGCGTCGTCGACGACGATGCCGATCGCGAGCACCAGGCCGAACAGGCTGAGCGCGTTGATGGAGAAGCCGAACATGTGCATCACGGCAAAGGTGCCGACGATCGACACGGGCACCGCCAGCAGCGGAATGATCGAGGCGCGCCAGGTCTGGAGGAACAGGATCACGACCAGCACCACCAGCGCGATCGCCTCCAGCAGCGTGTGGATCACAGCCTCGATCGAGGAGCGCACGAACTGGGTGGGGTCGTAGACGATCTGGTAGGACACGCCCTCCGGCATGTTCTTCTTGATCTCGGCCATGGTGGCGCGGACGTGGTCGGAAATCTGGAGCGCATTGGAGCCCGGCGCCTGGAAGATCGGGATCGCCACCGCCTGCTTGTTGTCGAGCAGCGAGCGCAGGCCGTATTCGGACGCGCCAAGCTCGATGCGCGCGACGTCGCGTAAGCGCACCACTTCGCCGCGCGCGCCGGTCTTGACGACGATGTCGCCGAACTGCTCCTCGTTCGCGAGCCGCCCTTCCGCGTTGACGGAGAGCTGAAGGTCGATGCCCTTGACGTTCGGGGAGGAGCCGACCACGCCGGCGGCGGCCTCGACGTTCTGCGCCTGGATCGATTTGACGATATCGCTCGCGGTCAGCCCGTGTTCCGCCGCCTTCTGCGGATCGACCCAGACCCGCATCGAATAGTCGCCGGCGCCGTAGAGCTGGACGTCGCCGACGCCGTCGATCCGCGCCAGCCGGTCCTTGACGTTGAGCACCGCGTAGTTGCGCAAATACGTCATGTCGTAGCGACCGTTCGGCGACAGCAGATGCACCACCATGGTGAGGTCGGGCGACGACTTCTTGGTGATGATGCCGAGCTGGCGCACCACGGCCGGCAGGCGCGGCTCGGCCTGCTGCACCCGGTTCTGCACCAGCTGCGTCGCCTTGTCGGGATCGGTGCCGAGGCGGAACGTCACCGTCAGCGTCATGGCGCCGTCGGTGGTGGCCTGGCTCGACATGTAGAGCATGCCTTCGACGCCGTTGATCTGCTCCTCGATCGGGGTGGCCACCGTCTCTGCGATCACCTTCGGATTGGCGCCGGGGTAGGTCGCGCGCACGAGGACAGAGGGCGGCACCACGTCCGGGTATTCCGAGATCGGCATCGCGAACAGCGAGATCAGGCCGGCAAGGAAGATCAGGACCGACAGCACGCCGGCAAAAATCGGACGGTCGATGAAGAACTTTGAGAGATTCATGGCTTTGCCCCTGGGCAATATCCTGCGGTTCTCTGACCGCCCCTCCGTCATTCCGGGGCGCGGGCGAAGCCCGCGAACCCGGAATTCGGAGGTGAAGTGGTCGGAGTTTCGTAACTTCGAGATTCTCAGGTGCGCAATTGCGCACCGTAGTTCGCGTTATGCGCGCCCCGGAATGACGGAGAACACTAGCGTTGCACCACGTCCTGGTTGCTGTGGTTGGAAGCCTGCTGCCCACGCGCGCCCATCGCCGCGACCTCCGTCTTGAGGAGGGCGCCGGGACGCACGCGCTGGAGGCCGTTGACGACGATGCGGTCGCCGGGCTTCAGGCCCGTGGTGACGATGCGAAGTCCATCGACCGCGCCGCCAAGCGTGATCGGACGGTAGACCGCGCGGCTGTCGTCGCCGACCGCCATCACGAACTTCTTGTCCTGGTCGGTGCCGATCGCGCGCTCGTCGATCATGACCAGCGTCTGCTGCTTCGGCTGGCCCATGCGCACGCGAGCGAACTGGCCGGGGATCAGGCGCCCGTCCGCGTTCTGGAACACCGCGCGGACGCGGATGGTGCCGCTCTGGCCGTTGACCTGGTTGTCGATGAGCTGGATATGGCCTTTCGCCGAAAGGCCGCCGGAGGTCGCCATCTCCACCGGGATCTGGTCGAGATTGCCGCGCTTGCCGGAAGCATCTGCGATCGAGTTCAGGGCGTGCAGCACGACCTCTTCATCCGCATCGAACGACGCGTAGATCGGATTGACGGAAACGAGCGAGGTCAGCACCGGGGAGGCGGTGCCGGCGGCGACGAGATTGCCGACGGTTACCTCGATCTTGCCGACGCGGCCGTCCACGGGCGCGCGCACCTCGGTGTAATCGAGATTGAGCCTTGCGGTCTGGAGCGTCGCTTCGGCCGCCTTGACGTTGGCGATGGCCTCGCGATTGGCATTGTCGCGCTGGTCGTAATCGCGCCGCGTGACGACGGCATTGCCGACGAGCTGCGCACCGCGCTCGAGCTCGCTCTGGGTGAACACCACGCGCGCCTTCGCCGCCTCGAGCTGGGCGTTGGCCTTGTCGACCTCGGCCGCGTAGGGCGCAGGATCGATCTTGAACAAGACGTCGCCGGCTTTCACCAGCGCGCCTTCGGTGAAATTGGTCGACAAGATCGCACCGGCCACGCGCGGGCGAAGCTCGACACGCTGGATGGCCTCGAGCCGGCCGGAGAAATCGTCCCACAGCACGGTCGGCCGCGGCTCGATCATCGCGACCGTGACGGAAACGGCTTGCTCGGCCGCGGCCGCCGTTGCGGTCGCTTGCGCTCCGCGAAAGTAATGGCCGGTCGCGATCGAACCGGCCACGGCGAGGGCACCCACAACGGCGACACCGGCGAGAAGGCGGCGGATACGGCCAGGGCGAGAGGTATTTTGGGAGGGGGGCATTTGCGCGCTCCAGATATGTAGTGTTCACTACAGATGTGGAGCTGGATACTGCAGCGCAAGATACTTATGTACCATTCACTAAGAAAATTGTAGCGGCATACCGCAAGAATTGGAAGACTGCAGAGAAAATAAAGCTAGAACAAATAGATAGGATTAGGCGTTAAGCCTCAGGCAGAACGTGAATTCCGAGGAGACAGGCACATGGGCATGGGACGCCCCCGCGAGTTCGACGCCGATGTGGCGTTGGATCAGGCGATGGAAGTGTTTTGGCGCCATGGCTATGAGGGCGCCACGATCGCTCAGCTCACCGAGGCGATGGGCATCAACCCACCGAGCCTTTATGCCTGTTTCGGCAACAAGGAAGGCCTGCTGAAGGCCGCGCTCGACCGCTACACCAAATTGCGTGGCGTCTGGATGGACGAGGTGGTTGCCGCGCCGACCGCTCGTGAGGTTGCCGAGCGGATGCTGATGGGCATCGCCGACAAGCAGACCGATCCTGCCAATCCTCCCGGATGCCTGCTCGTGCAAGGCGGCATCGCCTGCGGCAGCGGCTCCGAGAACGTCCCCTTCGAACTCGCCGCCCGCCGCGCCCAGAACGAAGACCAGCTCCGCGACCGCTTCATCCGCGCCAAGGCGGAGGGCGATCTCAAGCCGAGCTCTGATCCCGCCGCGCTCGCGCGCTACGTCTCGGCGGTCTCCGTCGGCATGGGCGTGATGGCGTCTTCGGGCGCGGATCGCGAAGCGCTGCGGCAGGTGGCGAGCGTGGCCGTGCAGGCGATCGAGGCGCAGTCGGCCGAGAGAACCTGATTCATTTCGCGGATGACGTTGCCGGCAGCGACGGCGGTGGGACAAAACCACCGAACTCGCGCGCGATCAGCCCGGCCAGCGCAATCGTTGTCCGGTCCTCGAGATAAGGCCCGATGATCTGCACGCCGATCGGCAGGCCCGAAGGCGTGCGCTCGATCGGAACGGCGGTTGCCGGCAGGCCGCAGGTCGATGCGGGATCAGCCCAGATGAAGCACGCATCGGAGTAGTTGTAGAGCTTTCCATCGATGTCGAGCTGCCGCGCGTCGAACGACTCGGACTGGTCATGCGGAAAGGCCGGCACGGCGGCGGCCGGGTAGATCACCGCGTCGAAGTCGCGGAAGAACTGCTGCCACCTCTGTTGCAGTTGCAGGCGGGCCGCGTCGGTCGCCAGCCACTCACGATGGATCATGCCCCAGCCGCGGGCGCGCTCGGACTGCAGGCTGCGGTCCTCGGGCGCGAGTGCCGCGGCAACTCCTTGCGCCTCTGCGAGGGCGGCCTGGGTCAGGCGCGGACTTCGCGCGGCGTTCAACAGCTTCATGTAGAGCCGCGCGGATTCGGCGAGATCAGGTAGCAGCGTGCTCGAGCGCGCGACCCGCGCCTCCGATTTGTCGAGCCGGTCTGCCAATCGTCCAATGGCTGAACGCACGGCGTCACCCGTCGGCATCAACGGATGCGTGTCGATCACGAGGATCCTGAAATTCCTGAGCTGGTCGTGTCGCGGCGCCGGCAGCGCCAGGCGATAGCCGATCCCGTCCCGCGTCTCGTCGGGGCCGGCAATCACCTCGAGCGCCAGGGCGAGATCGGAGGCCGTGCGCGCCATCGGTCCAACGACAGCCAGATCGCCCTGGCCAGGGACGGGCGGCGCCGGCGGCAGGCTGTATCCGCGCAGCGGGACCAGGCCGAGGCTCGGCTTGTGCCCGAACACACCGCAGAAATGCGAAGGAACCCGGATTGATCCGCCGATATCCGAGCCGATCGAGAGTGGACCGAAGCCCGCGGCCAGCGCCGCCCCCGATCCGCCCGAGGAGCCGCCGGGCGACCGGCCGAGATCCCACGGGTTGTTCGTCGTCCCGTGGATGTCGTTGTAGCTCTGGAAATCCCTGAGCCCGATCGGGATATTGGTCTTGCCGATGATGACGGCGCCCGCCGCCTTCAACCGCGAGACGACGAGGGCATCCTCCGCCGGTTGGAAATCCCTGAAATGCGGAAAGCCCCATGTCGTCGGCAGGCCGGCGACGTTGAACGGTTCCTTGAGGGTCACGGGAATGCCGAGCAGCGGCTGACGCTCGCCGCGGCCAAGCGCAGCGTCGGCCGCGCGCGCGGCGTCTCTTGCGCGATCGAAATCGCGAACGATGACGGCATTGATCCGCCCGTCCAGCGCCTCGATGCGCGCGATCGTATGCTCGAGCAGTTCCGACGCAGACACCTTGCGCGCGTGCAGGGCACCCAGAAGCGCGCTGATCGAGCCGTAATCCAAGTCAGCGCTATCCGAGGCCAACCCGCCCTGCATCTCGATCTCCATTGTGTGACTGCTGATACTTCGTAGCCCGGATGGAGCGTAGCGCAATCCGGGACACACACCAGACCTGCTTGCCAATTGGGAGGACAGCACCGTCCGAAAACAGCGATGCCTTCCGAACGGTTAATGGCGTCGGCTCGACGGTGAGTTCCCAAGCGGCGATCATGCAATCCTGCGCCTGTCTTGCCCGACGTGTCAAACGTCTGCGCTGGCGGGGCTCGCGCCGCGCGGGACGAAATTCCTCAATGATTTGTACTGTGCATGGGGTTGTTTTCGCGTTTTTTGTCTGAGCGTTCCAACAGAGACAGAACAACGCGCCAGAGTCCGTATTCAACCGGAACTCCTAAGAATTTTTACACACAGTTCTGGCACGCTCCGCGCGTCAATATCCGCAGCCTGCATCGTCGCATCGCATTGCGCGCACGAAAAGACAGGAGCAGCCGGCATCGAGGGGGCGTTACCCATGACTGCACTTGCTTCTGACGCCGGTCGCGCGAAGGGTGGGATCGTGCCGATCCTGTTGTGCGTCGTGCCGTTCAGTCAGATTCCACTCGATGCCTATACGCCCGGCCTGCCGCAGATGGTGGTGGATATTTCCGCCGATCCGGCGTCGATGCAGAACACCGTCACCGCCTACATGCTCGGCATGAGTCTGGCACTCGTGCCAGTCGGCATCGCCTCCGATACGCTGGGTCGCCGCAACGTCCTGCTCGCAGGGCTATCGGTGCTCATCGCGATGAGCATTGCCTGTGCGCTCGCCACCAGCGCCTCGCTGCTGCTCGCGCTGCGCTTCCTGCAAGGCGTCGGCGGTTGCACCTGTCTCGTCGTCGCCTACGCGGTCGCGGCCGATTGCTTTCGCGGTCGCGAGCTCACCGCAATCTCCGGCCTGCTTGGCGCGGCCTGGGGGCTCGCGCCCGTGCTTGCGCCGGCGGCCGGCGGCTTCATCGTCGAGCTGACGTCGTGGCGCGGAGTGTTCGTCATCATCGCCGTTGCCGCGGCGATCGTCGCTGCGATCGTCGTGCTGCTGCTGCCCGAAACCTTGCCGGCGGATCGCCGCGCGCCGTTCGATCCGCGCCGCACCGCCGGCATCCTCCGCGAGGCGCTCGTTCGTCCGGGCTTCCTGGCCTTCGTGCTGGTCTTTGCCGCTGCCGCCAGCGCGCAGCTGGCGTTCGGCGTCGTCGCGCCGTTCTTCTACCAGACCGGCCTCGGTTATTCGGCGGCCATCTACGGCCTCGTCGCGCTCGGCCTTGGCGGTGTCAATCTCGCCGGTGAGCTCGGCTGCGCCCATTTCGCGCGCGTCATGTCGGCCCGCATGCTGGGCTTCGGCGCCTTCGCGCTGTTTCTCGCAGGCTCCGTGGTTCTGACCGCGACCGGGATGACCATCCGTCTCGATTTTGCGTCGATCACGATCGGCGGCGCGCTGGTGCTCGGCGGCTGCGGCGTCCTGTGCCCGATGATGTACGGCATGGCGCTCGGCCTGTTCGAGCGTGACCACGGCCTGATCGGCGGCCTCATCAGCGCGCTCTGCTACCTCGCGGTGAGCGGTGCCATGGCGATCGCGGCGGTGCTGCCTGAAGCCACGCAGGCGCCGATCGGCTGGCTTTATCTCGGCCTCTGCATTGTTGCAGGCACGCTGCTTGCGATCTCGCTGCCCGCGGCGCGCCACGCCACACAGACTTAAGGAAGGAACCAGTTCATGACCACCGTCGGTATTCGCGGCACGTTCTTCGACTTCGTCGACGATCCCTGGAAGCACATCGGCAACGAGCAGGCCGCCGCGCGCTTTCACCAGGACGGCCTCATGGTCGTCACCGATGGCGTCATCAAGGCGTTCGGCTCCTATGACAAGATCGCCGCTGCGCATCCGGGCGTTGAGGTCACCCACATCAAGGACCGCATCATCGTTCCGGGCTTCATGGACGGCCACATCCATCTGCCGCAGACCCGCGTGCTCGGTGCCTATGGCGAGCAGCTGCTGCCGTGGCTGCAGAAGTCGATCTATCCCGAGGAGATCAAGTACAAGGATCGCAACTACGCGCGCGAAGGCGTGAAGCGTTTTCTCGATGCACTGCTCGCCGCCGGCACCACCACCTGCCAGGCCTTCACCAGCTCCTCACCGGTCTCGACCGAGGAGCTGTTCGAGGAGGCAAGCAGGCGCAACATGCGCGTGATCGCGGGCCTCACCGGGATCGACCGCAACGCGCCGGCCGAATTCATCGACACGCCCGAGAACTTCTATCGCGACAGCAAGCGGCTGATCGCGCAGTATCACAACAAGGGCCGCAACCTCTACGCCATCACGCCGCGCTTCGCCTTCGGCGCCTCGCCGGAGCTGCTCAAGGCGTGTCAGCGCCTCAAGCACGAGCATCCGGACTGCTGGGTCAACACCCACATCTCCGAGAACCCGGCCGAGTGCAGCGGCGTGCTGGTCGAGCACCCGGATTGCCAGGACTATCTCGGCGTCTACGAGAAGTTCGATCTGGTCGGTCCGAAGTTCTCCGGCGGCCATGGCGTCTATCTCTCGAACAACGAATTCCGCCGCATGTCCAAGAAGGGCGCGGCGGTGGTGTTCTGCCCGTGCTCGAACCTGTTCCTCGGCAGCGGCCTGTTCCGTCTCGGCCGCGCCACCGATCCCGAGCATCGGGTGAAGATGTCGTTCGGCACTGACGTGGGCGGTGGCAACCGCTTCTCGATGATCTCCGTGCTCGATGACGCCTACAAGGTCGGCATGTGCAACAACACGATGCTCGACGGCAGCATCGATCCATCGCGCAAGGACCTCGCGGAAGCCGAGCGGAACAAGCTCTCGCCCTATCGTGGCTTCTGGTCGGTCACGCTCGGCGGCGCCGAAGGCCTCTACATCGACGACAAGCTCGGCAATTTCGAGCCCGGCAAGGAAGCCGATTTCGTCGCGCTCGATCCGAACGGTGGCCCGGTCGCTCAACCCTGGCACCAGTCGCTGGTCGCCGACGGTGCCGGCCCGCGCACGGTCGATGACGCCGCGAGCATGCTGTTCGCCGTCATGATGGTCGGCGACGATCGCTGCGTCGACGAGACCTGGGTGATGGGCAAGCGTCTCTACAAGAAGAACTGAAGCGGACGCGATGAACGGATCACCCGATACGGCCGGCCAGCCGGTCGCCCTCGTCATCCAGCGCCGCATCGCCGACGACGGCTTCGCCGCGTTCGCGCGGTGGAACGGCGAGGTCGGCGAGGTGCTCAAGGCGTGGCCGGGCTTCCTCGGCCAGGAGGTGGTGCCGCCACAGCCGCCGGCGCATGTGGACTGGGTGACGATCCTGCGCTTCGCCAGCCCGGCCGCGGCGCGCGCCTGGCTTCAGAGCGAGGTGCGGGCGAAGCTGATTGCGGAGATACAACGCTTCTTCGTCGGTTCGGAGGATGTCCATATTCTGCCGGACACCGGCGTTCAACGCGACAGCGCGGTCTCAGCCGTCATCTCCTTCAAGGTACCTGACGGGCTCGAGGACGCATTCCTCAAATGGCAGCAGCGCATCCAGGCCGCGGAAGCCGAGTTCAAGGGATTTTTGCGGCACAAGATCGAGCGGCCCATTCCGGGCCTGCACGATGAGTGGATCGTCATCCTGTCGTTCGACAGCGACGCCAACCTCAATGCCTGGCTCGACTCTCCCATGCGGCAGACGCTGCTGAAGGAGGGCGCGCGCTTCAACGCGGGCATGAACGTGAAGCGGGCGAGCTACGGCTTCAATTTCTGGTTCCCGGCCGGCAAGACGCAGGCTCCGGAGCAGGGCCCCGCGCTGATCTGGAAGAGCAACCTCATCGTGCTGCTGGTGCTCTATCCGGTGGTCTACCTCTGGGGCTATTTCATCAGCCGGCCGCTGATCGACAGCCATGGTGTGCCGGTCTGGCTGTCGCTGTTCGTCGGCAATCTCGTGAGCACCCAGCTGCTCGGCTGGTGGCTGGTGCCGGCCGCCTTTAGGGCGTTGGGCTGGTGGGTCACGCCGAAGGCGGCGCTCGGTCGCCAGGTCGCGGGATACGCACTGCTTGCCGCGCTCTACGCTGCGTCGATGGGCCTGTACGCGCTGCTGCTCGCATGGCATTGGGGACGGTGAGACCGTCCACCGTGCCGGCCGTTGCGGTGCTGTCGGGAAGAGCGGCGGTCTCTGGACAGTGACGAGCATGTTCGCCCTGACATTCCTCGGGACCTCGGCCAGCGTTCCCTCCGCGGAACGCAACCATCCCGCCCTCCTGGTGGAGGCCGCGGGCAAGCGCATCCTGATAGATTGCGGCGAGGGCACGCAGCGCCAGTTGCTGCGCAGCGGCGCCGGCTTCCGGCGGCTCGATCGCATCCTGCTGACGCACGCTCATCTCGATCACGTCCTCGGCATCCCCGGTCTCTTCTCGACGCTGGGCTTGCGGCAGACCTCCGACGTGATGACCATTCATGGCGGCCCAGATACGCTCGACATCGTCATCCGGATGCTGGCGGGTCTGTGGGGCGCGGGCAGGGCGCCGATCCCCGTGGAGTTCGCAGCGCTGACCGAGGGCCAGGTCATCGATGCCGGCGACTTTACCATCGACTGCTTTCCGGTCCGCCATCGCGACACCGACAGCTTTGGCTTCTCCTTCCAGAGCCCAGCACGTCGCCATCTTTTGTCCGATCGTCTCACGACCCTTGGTGTCCCCGACGGTCCCTTGCGCGGCGAATTGGCTCAAGGCCGACCGGTCGTGATCGAAGATGGCCGGACGATTGAACCGGAGGACGTCCTGGGACCGCCGAGCGGCGGCCGGAAGCTCGTCGTGATCGGCGACACCGAGACCAGCGAGGGGCTGTCGCAATACGTCGCTGACGCCGACATGCTGGTGATCGAGGCGACGTTCCTCGATCGCGACGCGCCGACCGCGCGGGACTATGGCCACCTCACCGCAGCAGAAGCAGCCACCTTTGCGGCCGCGAACAATGTCGGGCAGCTCGTGCTGACCCATATGTCGGGACGTTACGAGGACGAGGAGATCCTGGCCGAGGCGGCAAGGATCTTCCCGAACAGCCGGATCGCCGCCGACTTCGATCACATCGTCGTCTAGTCGCAGCCCTCAGCCCGACAATCCCGACTTGATCGCGATGTCCTGCACCTGGCGCGTCACCTGCATCAACCGCGGCAGCGCCTGGTCGCGGAAGGCCGGCATGTCCATGCGCATCGTGTCGATGGTCACGCTCAATCCCCCGATCACGACACCCTGGGCGTCGAAGATCGGCGTGGCCAGCGTACGCAAGCCATAGGCGTTCTCGCCGTCGGAGACGGCGTGGCCTTTCTTCTTCACCAGATCGAGCCGGGCGAGCAGGGCATCGAGATCGGTCAGCGTTCGTTCCGACAGCTTGACGCGAGGGCGCGCTTCCAGTCGCTCGATCTGCTCGTCCCGCGCCAGATGCGCCAGCATGACATGGCCGAGCGCGGCGCTGTAGGCGGGAATGCGCGAACCTGGCCGGCGATCCATCTTGTGGCGGTCGAGGCCGGCGCCGACGCGCGCGAGATAGATCACGTCGCCGCCGTCGAGGATGCCGAGCGAGGCCGCATCGCCCACCTCGGGCACGAGGTCGCGCAGCAGCGGCTCGACGATGGCTCGCAGCGATCCGTGCGACAGCACGGTGTAGCCGAGGTCGAGACAGGCGAGCCCGAGGCGGAAGCGACGGGTCTGCGGAACCGGCTGGAGATAACCGAGCTCGATCAAGGTCTGGATCAGCCGGAACGCGGTCCCGCGATCGAGATCGGCGCGTGCGGCAACTTCACTCAAGGTGAGCTCGAAGGCCTCGCTGGTGAAACTCCTGAGCACGGCGAAGGCCTTCCCAACGGAAGAGACATAATTCTTGGGATTCTTTGGGCTAGGTTCAGGTTTGCGCTTCGCGGCCTTCTTTTGGACCTTGGCCATGCTCGAATGTCCCCGTCATGACAGCATCGCCCTTGACGCAGGGGCGCGCTGATTTTACTGACAGCATCAGTAAATAACAAATGTTCGCATTCCGAACAATATCGATTTGGCGATCGGAGGAAGTTTTGTCGACATCATCGCTGCACCCTCATGGCGTGTTCTCCGCCGCGCTGACGCCGCTCGACGCCGAGCTTGCGCCCGATCATGCGCGCTTCGTGGAGCATTGCCGCTACCTTCTGGATGAGGGCTGCGACGGCATCGCGCTGCTCGGCACGACCGGCGAGGCCAATTCCTTTTCCGTTGCGGAGCGCACTGCGCTGCTCGAAGCCGTGGTGGCCGCAGGCATCGCGCCGCAGCGGCTTCTGCCCGGCACCGGCGTTGCCGCGCTCACCGAGACCATCGCGCTGACGCGTCACGCGCTTTCGGTCGGCGTCGACACCGTGGTGATGCTGCCGCCGTTCTACTACAAGAACGTCAGCGATGACGGCATCTACGCCTCCTACAGTGAAGTGGTGCAGCGCATCGGTGATGCGCGTCTGAAAGTCGTGCTCTACCACTATCCGCAGATGTCGGCGCAGCCGATCTCGCATGCGCTGATCGAACGGCTGCGCAAGGCCTATCCGGCCGTCTTCACCGGCATCAAGGATTCGTCCGGCGATTTCGCCAACATGACCGCAATGGTGGAGCGCTTCCCCGGGTTCGCGGTCCTGGGCGGCGCGGACCCGTTGATGCTGCCGTTGCTGCGCAAGGGCGGCGCAGGCTGCATTACCGCGACGTCCAATCTCGTCGCGCGCAGTCTTGCCTACGTCTACAAGCACTTTCGCGACAGCGACGACGATGCGGCGCTCAAGGCGGCGCAGGCGCGCATCGTGAAGGCGCGCGAGCTGGTCTCGCGGTTCCCGCAGATGGCCTCGCTGAAGGCGCTGGTGGCCGAGCGTACCGGTCATTCCGGATGGCAGCGGCTGCGGCCGCCGCTGGTATCGCTGCCGCCGGCTCAGGTGAAAGAGCTGCTCGCGGATGCTGCTGCATTCGCCGCCGCCACCGTCTAGACTTGGCGCGGGCGACGAGGCGATCCGATGTCCGATTCTTTCCAGGATGCGTTGGCCGGGCTCGCTGATATCGTCGGCGACAAGCACGTCATCGCGTCCGGGCCCGACCTGGAGCCCTATGTGGTGGACTGGCGCGGGCGCTATCACGGCCGCGCCGTCGCGGTGGTGAAGCCCGGCTCGACAGCCGAGGTCGCCTCCGTCGTCAAATTCTGCGCGGCAAGGCGGCTCGCCATCGTGCCGCAGGGCGGCAACACCGGGATGTGCGGCGCGGCGACGCCGGACGATCGCGCGGGCAATGTCGTGATCCGGCTCGACCGCATGCGGGCCGTGCGCGACGTCAGCCCGCTCGCCAACACGATCACCGTGGAGGCCGGCTGCATCCTCGCCGACGTGCAGAACGCGGCCCGAGACGTCGATCGCTATTTTCCCTTGAGCCTCGGTGCCGAGGGCTCCTGCCAGATCGGCGGCAACATCTCGACCAATGCCGGCGGCACCGCCGTGCTGCGCTACGGGCCGACGCGCGATCTCGTACTCGGGCTGGAGGTCGTGCTGCCCGACGGGCGCGTCCTCAACGGCCTGCGCGCGCTTCGCAAGGACAACACGGGTTACGCGCTCAAGCAGCTCTTCATCGGCGCCGAGGGAACGCTCGGCATCGTCACCGCGGCGGTGCTGAAACTGTTCGCGCCGCCGCGTAGCTCGGCGTTGGCGCTATTGAAGTTGCAGGGTGTCGAGCAGGCGCTCGAGATCATGCAGCGCCTGCGCGGTGCTGTCGGCGACCGGCTCGGCAGCCTCGAGATCATGTCGCGGTCGCAGATCGAGGCGATCGCGAAGACCGTGCCGCATGTCACGATCCCCTTCGAGCTGACGACGCCGTGGTATCTGATCGTCGAGCTGACCGACACGCTCGCGGGCGTGGACCTGAACGAGCCGCTGGCCGCGGTGCTTGCGGAGGCGATGGAGGCGGGGCTCGCTGAAGACGCCATATTGGCCTCCAGCCTGGCGCAGGCGAAGGCGATCTGGGCGGTCCGGCACAGCGTGTCCGAAGGCAACAAGCGCAGCGGTTACGTGGTGTCCCATGACAGCGTCGTGCCGCTGGAGCGCCAGGCGGCCTTCGTCAACAATGTCGAGGCCCGGATCAAGGCCGCCGTGCCGCATGCGAATGTGGTCATGCACGGACATATCGGCGACGGCAACATCCATGTCGTGGCCTTGATGGATCGCGTGCATTGCCAGGACCCGGATGCCACGGCCAAGCTGGTGGCCGAGATCAACGAGATCGTCGACGACGAGACCGCGGCGCAAGGCGGGGCCATCAGCGCCGAGCACGGCATCGGGATCACCAATCGCGGCCGGCTCGCCCGCGTTGCCGATCCCCTCGACATCGAGCTGATGCGCGACATCAAGCAATTGCTCGACCCGGATGGCTTGATGAATCCGGGCAAGATTTTTGCCGCGGGAGGCGTGCGGCGATGACGAGCGTTCGCCTGCTTGCCGACGACCTCACCGGTGCGCTCGACACCGCGGCGGAGTTCGTCGGCCTGTGCGGACCGTTCGACGTCACCTGGCCGGCAGCGCCCGCGGCGCAAGGCTCCCGGAGCCTCGCGATCGACAGCGGCACGCGCGAGCGCTCCAAGGCGGAGAGCGTCGAGATCGTCGGGCGGCTGGCGCCGCAGCTGCGCGGGGCGACGATCGGCTACAAGAAGGTCGATAGCCTCCTGCGTGGGGCGTGGGCGGCAGAGCTCGGCGCCTGCCTGGGCAGCGGCCATTGGGCATCTTGCGTGGTCGCGCCTGCCTTCGATTATCAGGGGCGCCGTACCGTCGATGGCCAGCAATTCGCGCGCACGGTGCAAGGCGAGTGGCATCGTGTCGGCGACAATCTCCTCGCCCAGTTGCAGCTCGAGGGCATTGAGGCGCGGCAGGGGCAGGCTGATACGCTGGCGCAGGCCGGCGTTCAGGTCTTCGATGCCGAGAGCGACATCGACCTCGACCGTGTGGTGGAGATGGGACGGCGCATGCCGGGGCCAGTGCTGTGGTGCGGAAGCGGCGGATTGGCCGGGGCGCTCGCCCGGAGCCACCGTGCCGATGCGCAGAGCGAGTTGAAGCTGCCGGTGCTGGGGCTGTTCGGGTCCGACCAGCCCGCCACGGCGTCGCAGCTCGCCGCATGCGGCGGGGCGACCGTCGCGCTTGCGGAAGGCGAGGGCGCCGCGCGTGTCCAGCGCAAGCTCGCCGGTGACGAAATCGCATTGGTCAAATTCTCTCTCGCCGAAGGCCTGACGCGCGCCGAGGCGGCGCGGCGGATCGCGCATGAAATGACGGCGCTGATCGCGGCGCTCGATCAACCCGGTACGTTGATCGTCGCCGGCGGCGAGACCCTGAAGGCCGCATGCATTGCCCTCGGCGCCGATGCCCTCCAGGTGACAGGACGCATCGTGCCGGGACTGCCGCGTTCAGTGCTGCAAGGCGGGCGCTGGGCCGGCGTTGACGTCGTCTCGAAGTCCGGAGCGTTCGGCACCCGCGAGCTCTGGCGTGATCTGCTCCGGGACAATCATCTGCTCAGAATGGAGAGTCCGACATGACCTCTCGTCATCTTGCCATCACCATGGGCGATCCGGCCGGAATCGGGCCGGAGATCATCGTCAAGGCCTGTGTCGGGCTGAAGGACCGGATCGCGACGGGCGATCTGCGCCTGCTGGTCATCGGCAGCGGCGCGGCACTGGACGGCGCAAAGGCCGCGCTCGGCACCGACGTTGCGATCCCGCAGGTGTCGGCCGACGATCCCGAATGGCCCAACCTCTGCTACCTGCAAGCCGACGCCGAAGGCGATCCGATCAAGCCCGGCGTGCTCAGCGCCGATGGCGGCCGCTTCGCCTACAAGGCGATCGAGCAGGGCGTGCGTTTGACGCAGGCGGGCCGCACCGCGGCCATCGTCACGGCTCCGCTCAACAAGGAAGCGCTCAACAAGGCCGGCTATCATTTCCCCGGCCATACCGAGATGCTGGCCCATCTGACCGGTGTGCGCGGCTCGGTGATGCTGCTCGCCCATGGCAACATGCGCGTCAGCCATGTTTCGACTCATGTCGCGCTGGAGGACGTGCCGAAGCGTCTGACGCCGGAGCGGTTGCGCCTGGTGATCGACCTCACCAACGATGCGCTGCGCCGGCTCGGCATTGCCAAACCGAAGATCGCGATCGCGGCGCTCAACCCGCATGCGGGCGAGGGCGGCCTGTTCGGCCGGCAGGATATCGATGTGTCCGCGCCGACGATCGCCAAAGCGGTCGCCGATGGTCTCGACGTCGTCGGCCCCGTGCCCGGCGACACCATCTTCGTCAAGCTGCGCGCCGGCCAGTTCGATGCGGCGGTCGCGATGTATCACGACCAGGGGCATATTCCCGTCAAGCTGCTCGGCTTCCAGGTCGATCCCGCGACCGGCCGCTGGCAGGAGCTCTCCGGCGTCAACATCACGCTGGGCCTGCCGATCATCCGCACCTCCGTCGATCACGGCACCGCCTTCGACATCGCCGGCAAGGGCATCGCCAACGAGCACAGCCTGATCGAGGCCATCGACTATGCCGAACGGCTGGCCGCTGGCGCTTCCGCATCCAAATCATGAGATCGACCGCGCTATGACCAACGCCTTCACACCCATCGAAATCCAACGTCCCACCACCCTGGAATTCGGCAACGGGACGATCACGGCTGCGGCACGCTTTGCCGAGCGGATCGGCGCCAAGCGGCCGCTGGTGATCTCGGATCCCTTCAATGCGCGCCGCGTCGACATGCTGGCGCTGCCGGGTGTGGTGAAGGTGTTCGGCGACGTCAAGCCCGAGCCGGACCTGCCCAATCTGGAGAAGGCCGTGGCGATGGCGCGCGAGGCCAAGCCCGATCTTGTCGTCGGCTTCGGCGGCGGCAGCGCGATGGATCTCGCCAAGCTGGTCGCGGTGCTCTGCACGAGCGACGTGGCCTTTGCCGACATCGTCGGGCCGGAGAAGGTGGCCGGCCGCAGCGTGGCGCTGATGCAGATACCGACCACGTCGGGCACCGGCAGCGAGGCCGGCACCCGCGCGCTCGTCACCGATCCCGTCAGCCAGAACAAGCAGGCGGTGCAGAGCCGCTTCATGCTTGCCGATATCGCCATCGTCGATCCGGACTTGACCATGACCGTGCCGAAGGAGGTCACTGCGGCCACCGGCGTCGACGCGCTCGCGCATTGCGTCGAGGCTTATACCAGCCGCAAGGCGCATCCAATGATCGACCTCTATGCGCTCGAGGGTGCGCGGCTGGTCGGGCGCTATCTCAAGCGCGCGGTGGCCGACGGCGGCGACCGCGAGGCGCGCGCCGGTCTTGCCCTGGCTTCGCTCTATGGCGGCTATTGCCTTGGGCCGGTGAACACCACCGCCGGCCACGCGGTGGCCTATCCGCTTGGCACGCGCCATCATATCGCGCACGGGCTCGCCTGCGCGGTGATCTTCCCGCACACGCTGGCCTTCAACATTCCGGCGGTCGAGGCCAAGACGGTCGCGGTGCTCCGGGCGCTCGAACTGCCGGAGCAGGGCGACGCGAAACGCGCGTTCGACGCAACTTACGAGTTCTGCAGGAATCTCGGTATCGAGATGCGGCTGTCCGCGCTTGGCGTGCCCAGGAACGATCTCGGCGTGATGGCCGACGAGGCGCACGCCATTCGCCGCCTGCTCGACAACAACCCGCGCGATCTCGGCCGGGATGCGATCCTGAACATGTACGAGGTCGCGTTCTAGCTATCTCTGCCGCGCGCGGCAGCCAATCAACAACACGGTAAAACAGAGGAAACTTCGATGAGATCGATGTGGCTTGTTCTTGCCTCGGTCATGCTGCTGGCGACGTCGCCGGCGAAGGCGCAGGACGGCTATCCGTCCAAGCAGGTGACGGTAATCGTTCCCTTCGCCGCCGGCGGCACCGCCGACATCTTCGCGCGCATGGTCTCCAACCATTTGCAGGTCAAGCTCGGCAAGCCCTTCGTGGTCGAGAATGTCGGCGGCGCCGGCTCGATCCTCGGCGTGACGCGGCTGGCGAAATCGGCGCCTGATGGCATCACGCTCGGCCTTGCCAGCACGTCGGCGCTCGCGATCAACCCCTCGCTCTATGGGCCGAAGCTCAGCTACCAGCCGGACAAGGATCTGGTGCCGATCGCCCAGATCAGCATCGTGCCCAACGTTCTCGTCGTGAACCCCAACAAGATCAAGGCGCGCACCGTGCCGGAGCTGATCTCCTATCTGAAGGCGAATCCGGACAAGGTCTCGTTCGGATCGGCCGGCGTCGGCACCTCGCAGCATCTTGCGGGCGAACTGTTTCAGCAGATGACCGGCACCAGGATGGTGCACGTGCCTTACAAGGGCTCCAGCCAGATGCTGACCGATCTGCTCAGCGGCCAGATCGATCTTGCCTTCGACAACGTGCCGCTGCTGCTGCCGCAGGTGAAGACCGGCCAGCTCGCGATGCTTGCGACCGCAACGCCCAAGCGTGCCGTGTTCGATCCTGAAGTCCCGGCCGTCGCCGAATTCCTGCCCGGCTTCGAGGCGGTCGCCTGGCACGGCTTCTTCGTCCCTGCGGGCACGCCGAAGCCGATCGTCGAAAAACTCTCGACCGAGATCCGCGCCTTCATGCAGCAACCGGACACGGTGCAGAAGATGGCCGAGCTCGGCGCGGCTGCGGTGGCGGTGGATTCGGAGCCGTTCGCTGCCTACATCGCCGCGGAGACAGCGCGCTGGAAGAAGGTGATCGAGGCCGCGAACATCAAGCTGGAGTAGTATCGCTCCATCGGAGGTATGCGCTTCACGAGATGCTGGCGCATCGGCAGGATCTTCTCAGGCAACTGACGGCCGTCACGGGCGCGGACCCGAAGCCGGCCATCGCGCGGGTCTGCGAGGAGATCACGATTATCGAAGCCGGGCTCGCGACGCTCGCGCCGGAATAGGCACCTTTCGGTCCCCCGCTGCGGGTTCACAGCTCCGTGCACCGCCGCGCTTGCCAGCCCGGAGCCGAGCGGGTAGAAGGCTGCCACGCCTGAGCCGTGATTTGCGCCAAACGCGCTTCCGGCCGCAGTCGGACAAATTTGTAAGCTATTGAATTTGTTCGGCTATTCCGTTGGGGAATGGTGTAACGGTAGCACAACAGACTCTGACTCTGTTTGTCTTGGTTCGAATCCAGGTTCCCCAGCCAATTCAGGCGCTTTTTCCCAAGCCATGATTGACCCGCCCCGCAGCCGCACCATTTGCGAAGCCCGGCTGGCCGCACCCCGCTCGCGACGGTTTGCCTCATCTGAAAGCGCATCTGCGGGGTCGGATCGCCGCGCGCTCCATCGTCCTTGGGACACACAACCCAAGGAGATCCGTGATGCCCTATGTCGATGGTTTCGTGCTGGCCGTGCCGAAGGACAAGATCGAGGCCTACAAGGCGCTGGCGAAAATGGCCTGCGCGGTCTGGATGGAGCACGGCGCGCTCGATTATGTCGAATGCATCGGCGACGACGTTCCCTATGGCGAGCTGACATCGTTTCCGCGCGCGGTGATGGCGAAGGAGGATGAGCTCGTCGTGTTCTCCTGGATCGTCTACCGCGACCGTGAGAGCCGCGATGCCGTCAACAAAAAGGTGATGGCGGATGCGCGGCTCAAGGGCTGCGACATGCCGTTCGACGGCAAGCGCATGATCTATGGTGGCTTCACGACTCTGCTGCGCGCGAGCGACGTTATCAGTTGAGTGAGGTAGAGCACGGAGACTCGTAGCCCGGATGGAGCGTAAGCGAAATCCGGGTGCGCTGTCCGTGCTCCAGGTCGGCAAAAGCGTGCTGTCGGGCACCGCGGCGGCGCTGGCGGAAGACCCGCAGGTGCAGAAGGCCTATCTCGGAGTCGAGTGACCCATCTCCGCCTGAAGCAGCAGCAACAGGCAACCGGCCAGCCGCGCCTCCATCTCTTTCGACCGAAGCTGCAGCGGCCCGGGGTCGTTCAGGATCGCGTTCACCAGCGTGCCCAGCACGACCTGGAAGCCGAAGGCGATGGTGCGGGTCTTGGCGGCCTTGCGTCCCTTGCCCATGGCGGGCAGCAGGAGAGGGGTGGCGCGCATCGTGGTCGCCTTCGCGAGCGCCTTGAACGGCGTCCATTTGTCCGGGCGGGTGTCGTCATGCTGAAGCGCCGCGCGCAGCACGCCCTCGTGGTTGCGCATCCAGGCGATGATGCTGCTGACGATGACCTGGCAGAGCTTGTCGAGGCCGGCGCCGGGTGACGGCCGCCTGATCTCGCCCAGCCGCTGCTCGCCGTCGCGCGTGGCCAGCGCCATCAGGGCGTTGAAATAGGCCTCCTTGCTCTCGAAGCGGCTGTAGAAGGCGCCGACGGTGGCGCCGACCTCGGCGCAGAGTGCCTCGATCGAGAGTTCGGCAAGGCTCCGCGCCCGCAGCATATCGGCGCCGGCGCGCAGCAGCGCCAGCGTCGTCTCGCGGCTGCGCTTCTGGCGCGACGGGGCAACGCCCGGCAGGTCGAAATCGCGAAATCCGGGCTCTTCTGAGCGTGGCCGCATCGGTGCTTGCATCCGATCAAAATCATAATCATAATTCGGATTATAATTTAAGCGCGGTCGGACCGCGGGTCAACCGTCCGATTCACGCAACAGGCAGGGAGGGTCAGATGAGCGCAGGCAGCGGCACGCCGTTCCGCGGCACCGTCGGCAAGACGGTTGCGGAGTCAAAACCCTGGTGGCCGGAGGCGCCGAAGCCGCCCGAGGGTGCGCCGAACATCCTGGTCGTGCTGTTCGACGACGTCGGCTTCTCCGATTTCGGCTGCTACGGCTCGACAATCAAGACGCTGACCATCGATCGGCTCGCCGCGGAGGGGCTGCGCTACTCCGGCTTTCACACCACAGCGATGTGCTCGACGACGCGCGCCGCGCTGCTGACAGGACGCAATCATCACTCGGTCGGCGTCGGCTGCCTTGCCAATTTCGATTCCGGCTATCCCGGTTATCGCGGCAAGATCGCGCGCGAGGCGGGGACGCTGGCCGAGATGCTGCGTGTGCATGGCTATCGCAACTACATGGTCGGCAAATGGCACGTCACGCCGCTGACCGAGAGCGGCGCCACCGGCCCGTTCGACGGCTGGCCGCTCGGGCGCGGCTTCGATCGCTTCTACGGTTTCCTCGATGCTGAGACCGATCAGTATGCGCCTGAGCTCGTGTCCGACAACACGCATATTGATCCTCCGGGCACTTTCGCCGACGGCTATCACCTGACCGAGGACCTGATCGACCAGGCGATCCGCTTCGTCGGCGATCACGTCGCCGACCGGCCGGAGATTCCCTGGCTCACCTGGGTTGCGCTCGGCGCCTGCCATGCGCCGCATCAGGCGCCCGCCGATATCATCAGGAGCTACGACGCGACCTTCGCGCACGGCTGGGACGTCGAACGGGAGCAGCGCCTGGCGCGCCAGAAGGCGATGGGGCTGGTGCCGCAGGACACGCGGATGCCGCCGCGCAATGACGGCGTGAAGGCCTGGGAGGATCATTCCGCGGACGAGCGCCGCGTGTTCACGCGCCTGCAAGCAGCCTTTGCCGGCATGCTCGACCATTCCGACCGGCATCTTGCCCGGCTCGTCGCGTTTCTCGATACGGCCGGCATCCGCGACAACACTGTCATCATCGTGATGTCCGACAATGGCGCGAGCCAGGAGGGCGGGCCGCTCGGCTTCGTCAACGCGATGGGGCCGTTCAACTTCAAGCCGGAGCCCATCGCCGAAAAGCTGAGCCGCATCGACGACATCGGCGGGCCCGACACCCACAGCAATTTCCCGCATGGCTGGGCGATGGCGTCGAACACGCCGCTGCGGCGCTACAAGCAGAACACCCATGGCGGCGGCATCCGCGATCCCTTCGTCATCAACTGGCCAAACAAGATCGCAAGCAAGGGCGAGCTGCGGCACCAGTTCGTCCACGCCTGCGAC
Source organism: Bradyrhizobium sp. CCBAU 11361 (assembly GCF_028128935.1). Classification (NCBI taxonomy): domain Bacteria; kingdom Pseudomonadati; phylum Pseudomonadota; class Alphaproteobacteria; order Hyphomicrobiales; family Nitrobacteraceae; genus Bradyrhizobium; species Bradyrhizobium sp. CCBAU 11361. Next base: position 57,553 of record NZ_LBJZ01000197.1, on the reverse strand, counting down.
CTCACGCCGACGCTGCTGGAATTGATCGGCATCGAGTCGCCCGGCACGATCGCGGGCTGCCGGCAGATGCCGCTCGAAGGCGAGAGCTTTGCGCGCTCGATCACGGACGCGTCTGCGCCTTCAAAAAGCTCGCCGCAATATTTCGAGATGTTCGGCCATCGCGGCCTCTGGCAGGCGGGGTGGAAGGCGGTCGCCTACCATCCGCCCGGCACGCCGTTCGAGAATGACAGATGGGAGCTGTTTCATCTGGACCAGGATTTCTCCGAGACCCATGATCTCGCCACCAAGGAGCCGGAGCGTCTCGGCCGCATGATCGCGACTTGGTGGGAGGAGGCGGAGAAGCACAACGTGCTGCCGCTCGACGACCGTTTCGGGCCGCGCTTTGCGGAGAACGCCGCGCGCTTCCACGGTGCGCGTCACCATTTCGTCTTCCATCATGGAATGGGTCACGTGCCGACCGACGTCGCGCCCGACGTGCGCAGCCGCAGCTACACGATCGAGGCGCATGTCGAGATCGATGAGGCGGGTGCCAACGGCGTGCTGATCGCGCACGGCGATGCGACCTCGGGCTACAGCCTCTACGTCAAGGACGGCCATCTCGTGCACGACCTCAACATCGGCGGCAGTCACCAGGTCGTCCGCTCCGATCGCAAGGTGCCGTCAGGCGCGCGGCGGCTCGGTGTGCACGTCGAACGCCTCCTGCGCAAGGAGCCGCCGGCCAAGGGCTCGCGAACTGGCGTCACCGAATACACGCTGCTGATCGATGGCGAGCCGGCGGGCACGCTCCAGACCCAGCTCGGCTTCCACACGCTGATCTCGTGGTCCGGCCTCGACATCGGCCGCGACCGCGGCAGCCCGGTGTCGCATTACGAGGCGCCGTTCGAGTTCGAGGGCCGGCTGCTGCGCGTCACCGTCACCATGCACAACGACCAGAAGCTCGACGGCAATGCCGTCGGCAACGCGCAGATGGCGCGGCAGTAGCGGAAGAAGCCCGTTACTTGATCTTGTCGTAGGCCGCCGCGAAATCGCCCAGCGGCATCGGGATCGCGATCGTCTCCTTGGCCATGTTCTGGAAGGAGACCTTCAGCTGCTTGCCCGACCGCAAGGCCGCAAGCAGGTCCGCCGCGATCGGCGTCGAGGCGTAGCAGCCGCGATTCTCGCAGGTCTGGATCTGGAGGTCGACGGTCTTGCCCTCATCGACCTGGAGCTTGGCGCCGATCGGAAGGTTGAGGCCAAGCGGCAATTGCAGCAGCGCCACCGGCGTGCGGGTGTCGGGCGCGATGCGGATGTTGATCAGGACGATGGTCTGGCCGGTCTTGGTCAGCACCGCGTTCTGCTCCATCGCGCATTCGAGCGGCGCATCGCGGCTGACGCTGGTGCAGCGCACGACCCAGCCGGCTTGCTGCGCCGGAGCGCCGTCAGCCTGTGGCTGCGTCGGCGCGGGCGAGGGCTGTGCCGCCGGGGTAGAGGGAGCACCGTTCTTCTTGGCGCCCTGCTGGGCATACGCGGCACCGGTGGACAACAGGAGAGCGGCGGCGAGGGCGACAAGTCTGGATTGCATGGGCATGACGAGACTGCGTTGGCGTGAACCGGAAGCCTCGCTGTAGCGTCGCGAGAGCCGCGGCGCAAGCTTACTCGGCGGCCTGCTTGACGGTGCCGTGCGCGGACGTCTCGTGGCCTTCGCCGTCATCCGAACGGCCCCAGCCCGAGAACCAGTTGTTGAGCTCGTCGAGATAGAGATAGACCACCGGCGTGGTGAACAGCGTCAGCGCCTGGCTGACGATCAGCCCGCCGACCATGGCGTAGCCGAGCGGCTGGCGGATTTCGGCGCCGGTGCCGTGGCCGAGCATCAGCGGCACGCCGCCGAGCAGCGCCGCCATCGTCGTCATCATGATCGGGCGGAAGCGCAGCAATGCGGCCTGGCGGATCGATTCCGCCGGCGTCTTGTGCTCGTCGCGTTCGGCGGCGATGGCGAAGTCGACCATCATGATGCCGTTCTTCTTCACGATGCCGATCAGGAGAATGATTCCGATCAATGCAATGAGGCTGAAGTCGAAGCCGGCCGCCATCAGGATCAGGAGCGCGCCGACGCCGGCCGAGGGCAGGGTGGACAGGATCGTGATCGGGTGGATGTAGCTCTCGTAGAGGATGCCGAGGATCAGATAGACCACGACGAGGGCGGCGAGGATCAGGAGCGGCACGGTGCCGAGCGACTGCTGGAACGCCTGCGCGGTGCCCTGGAAGCTCGAATTCAGGGTCGGCGGCGCGCCGAGATCGGCCATCGCCTTCTGCACGGCCTCGGTGGCCTGGCCGAGCGCGACGCCCTGGGCGAGGTTGAAGCTGATCGTGATCGCCGGGAACTGGCCCTGGTGGCTGATCGAGAGCGGACGGACCGGATCGGTGGTCCAGGTCGCGAAGGTCGACAGCGGCACCTGGTCGCCGGTGAGCGGCGATTTCAGATAGAGCTTGTTGAGGCTGTCGAGATTGCCTTGCATCTCCGGCAGGATCTCGAGGATCACCTTGTAGGTGTTGAGCTGGGTGAAATACTGCGTGACCTGCCGCTGTCCGAAGGCGTCATACAGCGTGTCGTCGATCAGCTGCGGCTGGATGCCGTAGCGCGAGGCGGTATCGCGGTTGATCTTGAGCTGAACCGTGGTGCCCTGCGTCTGCTGGTCGGTCGCGACGTCGCGCAGCTCGGGCAGCGTCGCCATCTTGGCGAGGATCTTCGGCGCCCAGTCGTTGAGCTCGCCGAGATCGGCGTCCTGCAGGGTGAACTCGAACTGCGTGCGGGTCGGCCGGCCGCCGAGCCGGACGTCCTGGGCCGCCTGCATGTAGAGGCGGGCGCCTTCGACCTTGTCGAATTTCGGACGCAGCCGCGCGATGATCTGCTGGGCCGATGCCTCGCGCTGGTCGCGAGGTTTCAGCGTGATGAACATGTTGCCGTTGTTGCCGGCGCGACCGCTGCCGCCGATGTTCATCGCGATCGTGGCGACGTCGGGGTCTTCCATCACGATCTTGCCGAGCTCGACCTGGCGACGCTGCATCTCCTTGAACGAGATGTCCTGCGAGGCTTCGGAGGTCGCCGTGATCAGGCCGACGTCCTGTTGCGGGAAGAAGCCCTTCGGGATCAGGACGAACAGGTAGATCGACAGGCCAAGCGTGGCGAAGAAGATCGTGAGCGTGGTGCGGCGCCAGGCCAGGGCATGGTCGAGGATGTATTCATAGCCCCGCAGCATCCCGTCAAAGGCGCGCTCGCTCCATTGGTAGAACTTGCCGTGGGTCACCTCGCCATGGGCGCGCAGGAAGCGCGAGGCCATCATCGGCGTCAGCGTCAGCGACACGAACATCGAGACGAAGATGGTCATCGCCAGCACGACGGCGAACTCGCGGAACAGGCGCCCGATGATGCCGCCCATCAGCAGCAGCGGGATCAGCACGGCGACCAGCGAGATGCTGATCGAGACGATGGTGAAGCCGATTTCCTTGGAACCCTTGAAGGCGGCCGCCATCGGCGATTCGCCTTCCTCGATGTAGCGCGTGATATTCTCCAGCATCACGATGGCGTCGTCGACGACGAATCCGACCGCGATCGTGAGTGCCATCAGCGACAGATTGTCGAGTGAATAGCCGACGACCCACATCAGGGCGCACGCGCCCAGCAGCGCCAGCGGAACCGTGATGGTGGGAATGACGGTCGCCCAGAAGCTGCGCAGGAAGATGAAGATGACCATGACCACGAGGGCGATGGTCAGCAGCAGTGTGAACTGGACGTCCTCGACTGCGGCGCGGATGGTCGTGGTGCGGTCGCTGATGAGCTCGATCTTGATCGCGGGCGGGATCGCTGCCACGAGGCGAGGCAAGGTCGCCTTGATCCGGTCCACGGTCTCGATGACGTTAGCGCCTGGCTGCTTGAATATCACCAGGAACACGCCGCGCTTGCCGTTGGCCCAGGCCGCCTGCTTGGCATCTTCAGCGCCGCTGACCGCCTGTCCGATGTCGCGGATCCGCAACGGGCCGCCGTTGCGATAGGCGATGATGACGTCGTTCCAGTCCTTGGATTGGGTCAGCTGGTCGTTGGCGTAGATCGTGTAGGCACGCTTGTCGCCGTCGATATTGCCCTTCGGGCTGTCGACCGTGGTGATCGCGATCTGGCTGCGCACGTCCTCCATCGACAGGCCCTTGGCGACGAGTTTCGCGGGGTCGATCTGAATGCGGATGGACGGCTTCTGCTGGCCGCCGATGAACACCTGCGCGACGCCGGCGAGCTGGCTGATCTGCTGGGCGAGCTGGGCGTCGACGGCGTCGCTGACGGTGGTAAGGGGCAGCGTCTCCGAGGTCGCCGACAGCAGCAGGACCGGCGCATCGGCCGGGTTGACCTTGCGGTAGGTCGGCGGCGAGGGAAGATTTTTCGGCAGTTGGCCACTGGCGGCGTTGATGGCGCCCTGCACGTCATTGGCAGCGCCGTCGATATTGCGGTTGAGGTCGAACTGGATGGTGATCGACGCGGTGCCCAGATAGCTCGTCGAGGTCATCTGGGCGATGCCGGGGATCTGGGCGAATTGGCGTTCCAGCGGCTGGGCCACCGACGAGGCCATGGTCTCGGGGCTGCCGCCCGGCAGGTTGGCGGTGATCTGGATGGTCGGGAAGTCGACCTGCGGCAGCGGCGCGACCGGAAGCAGGGGGTAGGCGACGAGACCGACAAAGAGGATGCCGGCCATCAGCAGCGAGGTGCCGATGGGATAACGGATGAAAGGTGCCGAAATCCCGCCCTCGGTCATTCCTGTCGTACCTTGTTCTGGGCCGGGTCCGAACTCGCCACCGCCGTCGAGACGAGGCTTCCGGGCTGTACCTTGAATTGACCGCCCGTGATCACCTGCTGCCCGGGCGTGAGGCCTTCGTCGACGACCGAACGTCCGTCGATCGCGTAGCTGACCTTGATCTTGTGCACTTCGGCCTTGTTGTCCCGGTTGACGGTATAGGCGTAGAGACCATTGGTCGAATGCTGAACCGCGTCATCCGGGACCACGGTCGCATCCTTCAGCGTCCGCACCAGAAGCCGCGTCGAGACCGACTGTCCCGGCCACAGAGTGTGGTCCTTGTTGTCGAACACCGCCTTGAGCCGGATAGTCCCGCTGGTCGTGTCGACCTGGTTGTTGATGACGGCGAGCTTGCCCTCGGCCAGCGTCTTCTTGCCGTCGGTGGTGAACGCGATCACCTTGAGTGCCCCGGCCTTCTGGCCCTCGTTGATATAGGCGAGCTGATCTTCCGGCGCCGTGAAGATCACGGAGATCGGCTCGACCTGCGAGATCGTGACGATGCCGGTCTGCGTCGAGGCATTGACGATGTTGCCGACGTCGACCTGGCGCAGGCCGGCGACGCCGGTGATCGGCGCCTTGATCTGGGTGTAGTCGAGCTGGGTCTGGGCATTGGAGATCGCGGCGTCGTCGGCGGCGATCTGGGCGGTGAGCTGGGCGACGGTGGAGCGCTGGGTGTCGACCCGCTGAGCGGTAGCGAATTCGCCGAGCTTCATGGCGCGCTGGAGCTCGAGATTGGCGTTCGCCAGATTCGCCTCGTCCTGCGCCTTCTTGGCTTTGGCCTGGTCGAGCGCGGCTTGATAGGGGCGGGGATCGATCGAGACCAGAAGCTCGCCCTCTTTGGCGATCTGGCCTTCGGCGAAGGCGATCTTGTCGATCTGGCCATCAACCCGGGGCCGGACCTGGACGGTGTTGAAACCCTGAACCGTGCCTAGACCGGTCAGGTAGACCGGGAAGTCGACTTTCTGGACCGGCGCAACGCTCACGGGAACGGCCGGCGCGCGGGGCGGACCCTTTTGTGCCGTCTGGGTTTTTCCGGGGTCTGGCGAGCCGAATTTCTGCCAACCATAGTAACCCGCGGAGGCCACGGCCGCGATGATCAGAATCCAGAGGATCGGCCGTGTTGTTTTCATATCGGCTCGTGTCGGCTCTTGTGCCCTCAGCTACGAATTACCGGGCAATCATAGGGTTCCAGGGCGCTTGTATAATACACGCCAAGTTCCAGTGTAAACAGCACTATCGGTTGAGAATCCTAAACAATCGGAAAGCTTTGCACCCCTTAGGCAACCCTCTGCCGCGCCGGTGTGCAGTGCTGCATTTTCCCTGCGCGAGCGATCAGCGTGCAGAAATTAGGCAATGCTCGCAGCCGGTGTGGGCGGGCGCGGCGAGTTGGGTGCAAGGCCGGCACAGCGGCCGGCCAAAAGCGGCGGGACGTGCGCTTTCCGAGAACGGTTCTAAATCGAACGGGCGGTGTTTCGGTTGTCAGGAAAATCGGCATCGTTCATATCGGCGCGCCACAACGGGAGCGCAGGATGGACGAATTGAACGGCAAGCTGATCGCGTGTCAGATTCTGATCACAGGATTGATCGCCCGCGTCGCCAACGAGCAGCGCGATCCCTTGCGCTTCCTCACCGACTTCCGCGACGAGATCAAGGCGGTGGTGAATGGCGTCAACATCGCCGGCATGGATAGCACCGATCGCGTGCGTGCCGTCGCGCACAAGACTGTCGACGAATTGTTCTCGCTGATGAAGGCGCCGAGCAGTGATTGACGCTGCGAGCGCGATCGCCGATTTCGCGGCTTTTTTCGCGCGCGCTTTAGAACGACTCCAATCTCTGTTTAGAACCGTTTGAAACTGTAGATTAGAATCGTTTTGATCTGGACTTATTCAAGCGTTCTCGCGGCCTGCCCGCATTGACCCACTATTTTGCCGTCGATACCAACAGCCCAATCGCTCATCGAAGTGAATGAGCGAACATGAAGATGGGGCGTGTTGTAATGGGGCAGGTGGTCGCACCGAAGTCGTTGCGTTCGGTGGCAGCGTTCAATCCGGTTGATGAGAAGTCCGCGGGCATTTCCGGCAAGAAGGTCTCGGCAGTCGCGAGCCTGATCGCGGCGGCGTCGGTGTCGAGCGGCGCCGAGGCGCAGCAGTTGAACCTGCCGCCGGTGACGGTCGATGCTCCGGTCCAGCGTCCGCGCCCGGCGGCCTCGAAGCCCACGCCGGATCAGGTCCGCGCGCGTAACGCGCTTCGTCGCGCCGCGCAGCGGCAGCAGGCTGCCCAGCAGGCCGCTCCCGCGGCACCGGCCGGCGAAGCGGACCGGAATCCCTATTCCGATCCGGTCGCACCCTACAAGGTCGACCACGTCCAGGCCTCGGGCAAGTTTCCCGAGCCGATGTTGAACACGCCGAAGACCATCACGGTGCTCAGCAAGGAAGTGCTCGAGGACAAGAACGCCACGACGCTGAAGGAGATCGGGCGCTCGACCGCCGGCGTGACGCTGGGATCGGGCGAGGGCGGCAATGCGTTCGGCGACCGCTTCTTCATCCGCGGCTTCGACGCGCGCAACGACGTCTTCATCGACGGCATCCGCGATCCCGCGGTCTCCATCCGCGAGAACTTCTTCACCGAGCAGATCGAGATCCTGCGCGGTCCGGCGTCCTCCTATGCCGGCCGCGGCACCGCCGGCGGCGCCATCAACATCGTCACCAAGCAGGCGGGCGACGTCAACTTCAAGCGGATGGATACCGAGTTCGGCACCGACAGGACCAAGCGCGTCACGCTCGACGTCAACCAGGTCGTCGATCCCACGTTCTCGGTGCGCACGGGCGGCCTGTTCCAGGACGCCAACGTCGCGGGCCGCGACTATGTGACCGACAATCGCTGGGGTACCTTCATCTCGACCAGGTACACCCCGACCAACGACATCAAGATCACCACGAACTACGTCCACACCGACCTCAGCGGCTATCCTGATTTCGGCGTGCCTTATTACAAGCAGGGCAACGTGCCGGTGACGTCGGCCGGCATTCCGCGCGGAAACTGGTACGGCTTCCTGAACCGTGACTTCCAGACCGCGCGGCAGGATTTCGGCACCGGCACGATCGAGTACAAGGTCAACGAGGCCATCACGCTGACCAGCAAGGTGCGCGGCGAGCACTCGCTGCTGAACTATATCGGCACGCTGCCGCAGAACCCGAACACGACCAGCCCCAATCCGTTGCTCTGGACCACGACGGCGAGCGCGCAGAGCCGCTATCAGAACGTGGACGTGTGGGCCAACCAGAACGAGGCGACGTTCAAGCTCGACACCGGCGGGGTCAAGCATACCGCGGTGTTCGGCGTCGAATATTCGAACGAGAACATCTCGATCGACCGCTACGCCGGCCTCGCGTCGGAACTGGCCGGGAGCCCCTTCACCAGCAATGGTGCCGTGACGGGGGTCAATCTCTACTCACCGCAATACACCAACATTCCCTTCGGCATTCCGGGGCTCGCCGGAAATCCGACGCGCTATGGCGTCAACACCAGCAGCGTCTATGTCATGGACACCGCGAACTGGCAGGACACCATCATCGTCAATGGCGGCGTGCGCTACGACGGCTACAGCCAGAGCTCGTCCACGAACTCGGCCTACCTCAAGCAGAACAACGATCTCGTCAATTACAACGTCGGCCTGGTCTACAAGCCGATGTCGATCGGCAGCGTCTATGCGGCCTACGCGACCTCGGCCAATCCGTTCGGATCGGAGCTCGATGCCACCGCCACCGATTACGGTGGCATTCCGGCAAACACGACTGTTCTGCTTGGGCCCGAGCGCAATAAGGCGGCCGAAATCGGCACCAAGTGGGAACTGGCGGATCGCCATCTCCTGGTGACCGGCGCGCTGTTCCAGACCACGAAGGACAACGCGCGCGAGACCGTCAACGGCCTGCTCACTTCGGGCGCAGCCTACAGAATCCAGGGCATCGACATCGAGGCCGAGGGCAAGATCACGGATCGCTGGAGCATCTTCGGCGGCCTGGTGCTGATGCAATCCAAGGTCACGCAGAGCGGCATCGCCTCCAATCTGGGGCTGCAGCTTGCCAACGTTGCCCACCAGTCGTTCAGCATGCTGACCAAGTACAAGTTCGACGGCGGTTGGGAGATTGGCGGCCAGGCGGTGTACCGCTCCAAGGTCTACGGCGGCACGTTTGCGGCCAACACGGGCAACGAACTGCCGAGCTACTGGCGCTTCGACGCGTTCGTCGAGAAGAAGATCGACCAGAACTGGACCATGAAGTTCTACGCCCAGAACCTCACCAACAAGCTCTACTACGACACGCTCTATCGTAGCGCCGTGCCGTTCGTCGCGGTCGCACCGGGCAGGGCGTTCTATCTCGTGACAACGGCGAAGTTCTGATCATGTTGACGTGCCTGCCTGGCGTTCTCAGCAAGGATGATGTGGCGGATTTCCGCCGCATCATGGACGCCAGCGAATGGGAGGACGGCCGCTCCACCGCAGGGTCGCAGTCGGCCATGGTCAAGCGCAATGAGCAGTTGCCGCCGGACAGCGAGGTCGCGCGCAAGCTCGGCAACCGTATCATCTCGGCGCTGACGTCGAACCCGCGCTTCATCGCGGCGGCGATCCCGCTTCAGATCTTCCCGCCGCTGTTCAACCGCTATGCGGCGACCAGCGGCCATCATTTCGGCCTGCATGTCGACAATGCGATCCGCGGCGACCGCCTGACCGGCCTTCGCATCCGCACAGATCTGTCGGTCACGCTGTTCCTCGCCGAGCCGGACGAGTACGACGGTGGCGAACTTGTGATCGAGGACACCTACGGCTCGCACGAAGTCAAGTTGCCAGCCGGCGACTGCGTGCTCTATCCCTCGACCAGCCTGCATCTCGTGACGCCGGTGACCCGGGGAGCGCGGGTTGCATCTTTCTTCTGGCTTCAGAGCATGATACGGGACGATCAAGCCCGGAGCATGATCTTTGACCTCGACATCGCGATACAGGCGCTGGTGGAACGGCTCGGGCGTGACGATCCCGAAACGGTCAAATTGACGGGTATCTATCACAACCTCATTCGCTACTGGGCCGAAGTATGAAGATCATGTCCTTCCAAGCAAGCGTTGCCGCAGCCTTGATGCTGGCGGCCGCCTGGCTCGCATCGCCTGTTTCTGCCCAGACACAGACCCCGCCTGCGGCCCCGGTACCATCCATGGCCCGGCCGGCTCCGGCCAGCCCGGCCCCCGCGGCATCATCGACGACCGCGCCTGCCGCCCCGGCGCCTGCGGCCTCGACGGCGACCGCTCCCGCGGCACCGACGGCGTCCGCCGCAGCCATCGCCCCGGCGTCTGCGAAGCCCGACACGGCATCCGCTGCCGCGCCGGCCATGAAGGAATTGTCGCCCTGGGTGATGTTCATGTCGGCGGACGTCATCGTGAAGGCGGTGATGATCGGGCTCGCCTTCGCTTCGATCGTGACCTGGACCGTGCTCATCGCCAAGTCGATCGAGCTGTCGGTCGCGTCCGGCAGGCTTCGTTCGGCACTGAGGAAGATCTCGGAGGCACGCTCGCTCGCCGAGGCGCAGATGGCGCTCGGCACCAAGGAGGGCATCCTGCCGTCCTTCCTGGCGGCAGCGCTGCGCGAGGCGCGGATGTCGGCCGGCCTGTCCAGCGATGCCGGCATCAAGGAGCGCGCAGCCTCGAGCTTTTCCGAGATCGTGCGCGCGGAGGCGCGGCGCATCCGCATCGGCATGGGCGTGCTCGCGACCATCGGCTCCACGTCGCCCTTCGTCGGCCTGTTCGGCACGGTCTGGGGCATCATGAACAGCTTCATCGGCATCTCGAAGTCGCAGACCACGAACCTCGCCGTGGTCGCGCCCGGCATCGCCGAGGCGCTGCTCGCCACCGCCATCGGTCTCGTCGCCGCCATTCCCGCGGTCATCATCTACAATCACTTCTCGCGCATGACGAAGGGCTATCTCGAGCTCGTCAGCCGTGCCTCGGGCGCGGCGGCGCGGCTGCTCTCGCGCGACCTCGACCGCAGCCACGGCAGCCTGCATTCACGCGCGGCAGAGTGAACCATGGCCGTTTCGCTCGCAGACAACGATGACGACGACGACTTCTCGGAAACGCATGACATCAACGTCACGCCGTTCATCGACGTCATCCTGGTGCTGCTGATCATCTTCATGGTCGCAGCTCCGCTCTCGACCGTCGATCTGCCGATCGATTTGCCGACGTCGAGCTCGACGCCGCAGAAGAAGCCGGACAAGCCGACCTATCTCAGCATCAAGCGCGACCTGGGGCTTGCCATCGGAGAGGATTCCGTCCACCGGGCCGATTTGATTGCGACCCTCGACGGCATGTCCGACATGAGCAAGGACAAGTACGTCTTCCTGCGTGCCGATCGCTCCGTGCCCTATGGCGAGTTGATGGGCGTCATGGAGCTGTTGCGCTCCGGCGGTTACACGCGGGTGAAACTGGTTACGCTCGAGGGGCCTCCCGCGGCAGCGGGAGCACCTGCTGCGGGCGCTGCACAGCCTTAGAGGTGCGCCAAGGAACTGCTATGCCTGACGTCGAACTCGAACCCAGACCGGCCAGGAGGCTTTGGATTTTGGCGGCGGTCGCGGCGCTCGCGCTCCATTTGGGCGGAGCCGCGCTCGCGCTCGCGAACTTGCGGGCCGACGATGGCGACGAGGGGTTGGGCGCCGCCGGGGCCGAGTTCGCGGTCGAGATGACTTCGCCGCCGGTTCAGGAGTCCGACAGGGCACCCGGGCCTACGGACTCTGAGGAGCAGGAAGAGCGCCCGGCGCTGCCCGAGCAAAAGGCCGAGCTGAAGGAGACGGAGCTTCCCCAGGATCGGCCGCAACAGGCCGAGGATCCGGATCGCCTCGTCAGCGAAAACAAGGCGAAGAAGGAGCAGGACGACGATCCGAAGGTGGCCGCCGTCGAAACGCCGGCCATGGAGGCATCGCAGAAGTCGATTGCGATGGACCGGCAAACCTTTGAAGACGCCACGCGCGAGGCCGAGAAGGCCATGGCGCCGGTTCTCGGCATCGGCAAGGACCTCCTGAGGCTGACGGCCGATTGGAACCGCAAGATCAGCGCGCACCTTGCGGCGCACAAGGTCAATCCGGAGGGCAAGGAGCCCAGGAACCAGGTTGCAAAGGTGAGCTTCGCGCTCAATCGGCGAGGAAACGTGATTTCGGTCGACGTCGTGGAGTCGTCCGGAGATGCGGCTTACGATGCCGCTGCGATCTCCATGGTCCACAAGTCAGATCCATTCCCGGTGCCGCCTACCGAGCTGATCGATGATCGCTTCGAACGCACCGTCGAGATCAAGTTCAAGCCGCCGGACGAGAAGAAAAAGAAGAAGACGGCTCAGCGCCAGTAGAGCCGGATGCCGACATAGACCACGACCAGGCAGGCGAAGATCAGCGCCACGGGAAGGGGCCGTTTCTGGGTTCCACCGAATGTCGCCGCCTCGAAGGAGGCAGCCTTTTTCGGCTTCGGGGCCGGGCGGCGGAAAGCGGTAACATTGTCCGCCGCCGGCTCTGCCGGACGGGGGCGGACGTCGGGCGGGGCTCCCGCGCCTCCCATCTCGGCATAGTAGGCCCTGTAGATCGCGCCGATGGTGGCTTCGGTAGCCTCGCCCTCGCTCATCTGCGCCAGCAGGTTCTTGTAGCTTGCGAGGAACTCCTGGGCTTCCGGTGGCAGCGCGGACGAGCCGTTGAGCTTGGCCATCATCTTCCAGGTGGCAAAATCGGCACGGGCTCGGGTGTCGGCGCGTCGCGCGATCAGCATATCGGCAGCTTTGACCAAGTCGGCCTCTGGCCCTTCGGCTTGTGTTCGGGTGTCGTTGTTCAACTACGCGTTGCCGGTCAGGAAGAGAACAGCCTGAATCACATAACCGGTCAACGTTCGCAGTATTGCTGAAATAACATCAAGATTTAGACCGAACTGCGAGCCCGCAAGCGGCAGCAGGATCAACAGGCCGATCAGGATCAGCATACCGAACGGCTCGAGCCGGGCCAGCGGCAAAGCGAGGGGGCGGGGCAGCAGTCCGACCGCGACGCGCCCGCCGTCGAGCGGCGGGATCGGCATCATGTTGAACACGGCCAGGATCGCGTTGATCAGGATCGCGTTCTTGAGGTTGTCGACGAACCAATGCGCCGAACTGGCGGGGACCCAGGGCAGAGCGTGGACGGCAAGGGCCGCCGCGAGCGCCAGCAGGATGTTGGTGGCGGGCCCGGCCAGCGCCACCCAGACCATGTCGAGCCTGGGGTTGTTGAGGTTGCGAAAATTCACCGGCACCGGCTTGGCATAGCCGAACAGGAACGGCGAATGCGCAAACAGCAGCATTGCCGGCAGGATCAGGGTACCGAACGGGTCGATGTGGCGGATCGGGTTGAAGCTGACGCGGCCGAGCTGCCAGGCTGTGTTGTCGCCAAGCCGATGCGCGACGAAGGCGTGCGCGGCCTCGTGGAAGGTGATGGCGAGCACGAGCGGCAGCACCCACACCGACAGGTCATAGAAAGAAATGTTCACGGCTCGTCCGTCCCGGTTTCCCTGCGGCCTTGCAGCCGTCCGGCCAAACCGGCGGTACAGCGACGCTTCCCCTGAACATAGGGTGGCCGATTCTGAAATGCCACGCTGCAAATGACCGGCGAGGCCCGCGGCCGCCGCGCCGGCACAAATTCACGCCGGGATCGTCGTCTGATATTGCGTCAGACCATCGTCGAGCTTCAGCCAGGCGAGCTTTTCCGAGACCCAGATGTGCTCGGTCGGCGCAAAGGCGTTGCGATCGTCGAAGGTCGCGAGCGAAACGCCCGCCAGCGTGCCGTTGCGCCGCCAGGCGAACAGTCGCGTGCCGCAGCGCTTGCAGAATACGCGGTCGATGTTCTCGGACGACGCATAGCGCTCGGTTTCGCCCTCGACGGTCAGCGCGCGCTGGTCGAACTGCGCGCGGGCGAAATAGGGCGAGCCCATCGCCTTCTGGCACAAGCGGCAATGGCAGATGCGGACATTGAGCGGCTCGCCCTCCGCCTTGAACCGCACCGCACCGCACAGACATCCACCTTCCCGGATCATGAGTGCCTCAATAGGTCGCCCGTCCGCCGGAAATATCAAACACCGCGCCGGTGGAGAAGGCGCAATCTTCGGATGCGAGCCAGCTCACCATCGCGGCGAGCTCTTCCACCAGCACGAAGCGCCCCTTCGGGATTTTCGACAGCATGAAGTCGATATGCTGCTGCGTCATCTGGTCGAAGATCGCGGTCTTCGCGGCCGCCGGCGTCACCGCATTGACGAGGATGTCATGCGCGGCGAGCTCCTTGCCGAGCGATTTCGTCAGCGCGATCAAGCCGGCCTTGGACGCCGAATAGTGCGAGGCGTTGGGATTGCCTTCCTTGCCGGCGATCGAGGCGATGTTCACGATCCGCCCGTATTTCTGCTTGAGCATCACCGGCACGATCGCCTTGCAGACGATGAAAGGGCCGTCGAGGTTGATGCGCAGCACCTTGCGCCATTCCTCGAGGTCGGTCTCCCAGACCGGCTTGTTGACGCCGGCGATGCCGGCATTGTTGACCAGGATGTCGATCTTGCCGAAGGCGGCCAGCGTCGCATCGCGCGCCTGCTCGACGGCCGCGGTGTCGGTGACGTCGACCTTGAAGACCTTGGTCTCGCCGCCGATCTCCTTGGCCGTCTTCTCGGCCAGTGCGGCGTCGAAATCCCAGATCGCGACCTTGGCGCCGGAGGCGGCGAAGCGCTGAACGATGGCGCGGCCAAAGCCCTGCGCGCCGCCGGTGACGACGGCGATGCGGCCGTTGAGATCGATCTTGTTCATCGACAAATCCCTCTATCTATCCCTCATGGCGAGGAGCGCGCACTTGGCGCGCGTCTCGAACCATGAAGCCCGTGGCCCATCCCTCGAGACGGCGCTGTCGCGCCTCCTCGGGATGAGGAGTGATCAGAGCATGTAGCCGCCGTCGACGACGAGGTCGACGCCGGTGGTGAATGCGCTCTCGTCACTGCCGAGATAGACCGCCATGGACGCGATTTCGTCGGCGGTGCCGAGCCGGCCCATCTTCTGGCGCGAGACGAACATCTCCTTGCCCTGCGGCCCTTGCGCGGCGGCGCGGTCGAGCATCGAGGGCGTCTCGACGGTGCCGGGGCAGATCGAGTTGCAGCGGATGCCCTTGGTGATGAAGTCGAGCGCCACCGCGCGCGTCAGCAGCGACACCGCCGCCTTCGATGAGCTGTAGACGTAGCGGTTGGCCGGCGGCCGCAGCGCGGCGCAGGACGAGATGTTGACGATGCTGCCACCGCCGCCCGCCAGCATCTCGGGCAGGAACGCCTTGATGGTCCGGTGCATCGACTTAACGTTGAGGTCGAACGAGAAATCAAAATCCTCTTCCGAACACTCCAGGATGGTGCCGTGGTGCACGAAGCCCGCCGCGTTGAGCAGAATGTCGATCTTGCCGACTCGCTTGGCGAAGGCATTGACGTCGGCGGTGCTGCGGACGTCGAGCTTGGCGACCTCGGCGATGCCTTCCTTCGTCAGGCCCGCGATGCCGGCCTCGTTGATGTCGGTGGCGATGACGGTTGCGCCTTCACGCGCGTATGCGATGGCGCATGCGCGCCCGATGCCTGCTGCCGCAGCCGTGATGACGGCGCGCTTTCCCTTGAGGCGGTCTGCCATTTTCTTGTTCTCCTCGATTTGCTCGGTGCCGTAGCCCGGATCAGCGCGCAAGCGCGATATCCGGGAGCGGCGTCCCGGGTGTCGCTTCGCTCACCCGGGGCTACGTGTGCCTAACTCAGTGATTATCCCGCGCCACGCCAAACGCGCCGGCGACGTTCTGGTAGCGGGTGGCGAGCTCCATGCAGGCGCCGGTCGATTGCTGGCCGACGGTGTTGCGGTAGATCTCCTGCCACGGCGTCTGGTTCGGCGGATGCTTGAAGCCGCCATTGGCCTTGAGCTCGGCGTGGCGCTGCTTCAGTTCCTCGTCCGAGATCAGGATGTTGGCGCTGCCCTTGTTGAGGTCGATGCGGACCTTGTCGCCGGTCTTGAGGATCGCGAGGCCGCCATTGGCCGCGGCTTCGGGCGAGGCGTTGAGGATCGAGGGCGAACCCGACGTGCCGGACTGCCGGCCGTCGCCGATGCAGGGCAGGGAGTGGATGCCGCGTTTGATCAGCGCCGCCGGCGGCTGCATGTTCACGACCTCGGCGCCGCCGGGATAGCCGATCGGCCCGGTGCCGCGGATGAACAGCACGCAGCGCTCGTCGATGTCGAGCGAGGCATCGTCGATCCGCGCGTGATAATCCTCCGGACCCTCGAACACGATGGCGCGGCCCTCGAAGGCGTTGAGGTCCTTCGGGTTGCTGAGATAGCGGTCGCGGAATTCCTTGGAGATCACGCTGGTCTTCATGATCGCGGAATCGAACAGATTGCCCTTCAGTACCAAGAAGCCGGCGTCCTTCACCAGCGGCTTGTCGTAGGCCCAGATCACGTCGTTGTCGGGGACCGGCGCGTCCTTGCAGTTCTCGCCGATGCCGCGGCCGTTGACGGTGAGGGCGTCCTCATGGATGCGCTTGTGCTTCATCAATTCGCGCACCACGGCCGGCACGCCGCCGGCACGGTGGAATTCCTCGCCGAGATAGAAGCCGGCCGGCTGCATGTTGACCAGCAGCGGCACGTCGTGGCCGACCTTCTGCCAGTCGTCGATCGAGAGCTCGACGCCGATGTGGCGCGCCAGCGCGTTGATGTGGATCGGCGCGTTGGTCGAGCCGCCGATCGCCGAATTGATCACGATGCAGTTCTCGAACGCCTTGCGGGTCAGGATGTCCGAGGGCTTGAGGTCCTCCCAGACCATCTCGACGATGCGTTTTCCGGTCTCGTAGGCGATCTGGCCGCGCTCGCGATAGGGGGCGGGGATCGCCGCACAGCCCGGCAGCGAGAAGCCGAGCGCTTCGGCAAGGCCGTTCATGGTCGAGGCGGTGCCCATGGTGTTGCAATGGCCGACCGAGGGCGCCGAGGACGCCACGATCTCCATGAACTCTTCATAGTCGATCTCGCCGGCGGCGAGCCGCTCGCGCGACTTCCAGACGATGGTGCCGGAGCCGGTGCGCTCGCCGGCATGCCAGCCGTTCAGCATCGGGCCGCCCGACAGCACGATCGCGGGCAGGTTCACGGTCGCCGCCGCCATCATGCAGGCCGGCGTGGTCTTGTCGCAGCCGGTGGTCAGCACCA
Source organism: Bradyrhizobium sp. CCBAU 11361 (assembly GCF_028128935.1). NCBI lineage: Bacteria > Pseudomonadati > Pseudomonadota > Alphaproteobacteria > Hyphomicrobiales > Nitrobacteraceae > Bradyrhizobium > Bradyrhizobium sp. CCBAU 11361. The sequence goes on along the minus strand of NZ_LBJZ01000197.1, from coordinate 40,498 downwards.
CGCCGTCGAGCGGATAGCCGTAGAGGATTTCGACGAGGCCGAGATAGGCAAGGTTACGGTCCAGCGCCGCGGTCGGGCGCTTGCCGGTCTCCTGGATCGGATGGGTCGGGAATTCCATCGCAATGCCGCCGGCCTCGCGGATGCCTTCGCGGACGCGGTGGGCGAGCTCGATATGGTGGCGGTTGCAAGGGGAGAGGTCGTTCCCGGTCTGGGCGATGCCGATGATCGGCTTGCCGGACTGCAGCTCGGCGCGGGTGAGGCCGTAGTTCAAATAGCGCTCCATATAGAGCGCCGTCATGCCCGGATTATGCGGGTTGTTGAACCATTCCTGCGAGCGAAGGTGGCGGCGGGCGCCGTTACCGGCCGGCGCCTGCCCATTGGTTGGCTTTTTTGTCATTGGGTTCTCCTGCAATGCAAACGCACTGGCGTCGGTCTTCGTCGGTCTTGGGGTGTCGGCTTGTGCGATGCCCAGCGGCGCGAGCGATGATCTGCCTTCCCGCTGGCGGGGCGTTTCCTCACAATTCCGATATTAGTCATGGCTGCTTGGTAACGCTACCATTTTGTTCGCCGTGCCCGCACCTGACGCGGCCGGCCTGCTGTCCGAACGCCGCGCCGAAGAGCTTTGCCGCTCGATCACCTTGAAGCCGAGATCGAGCACCGGATGCTCCGGGCGCCGTCCGTCGATCGCCTCGATCAGCATGGTGGCGGCCGTCCTGCCCATCTCGTAGCGGTTGGTGCGCACGCTGGTGAGGGTGGGGACGGCGGAGGCCATGAATTCGAGGTCGTTGAAGCCGACGATGGCGATCTGCTCGGGGACTGCGATCTCCCGGCGCCGGCATTCGAACAGCACGCCGAGCGCGAGGTCGTCGTTGGCGCAGAACACCGCATCGAGGTCGGGTTCGCGTGCCAGGAGGTCGGTGAAGAGGGCGCCGCCGAGCGTCACGGACGTCGGTGTGGCGGTCGTGACGACGAGGCGTTGCTCGAACAGGGAGGCGTCCTTCATGGCCGAGACATAGCCGTCCAGCCGCCGCTGCACCCGCGGGTCCATGCGCGCGCCGACGAATCCGACCTTGCGGTGACCTTGCCCGAACAGGTGGGCAATCGCCGCGCGCGCTGCCTCATAGTGGGAAAAGCCGATCATCATGTCGACCGGATTGGGCCCGATCTCCATGATCTGCACGATCGGGCAGTCGGCCGCCTCCAGCATCGCGCGCGATTCCTCGGTCTGGTCGATGCCGGTGACGATCAGCCCGGCCGGCTTCTGCGCAAGAAACAGGCGCAGCAGCTTCTCCTCCTGGAGGATGCTGTAGCGGGTGTTGGACAGCTGGATCGAGTAACGGCTGCCTTCGGAGGCGTCATAGATGCCGCGCAGCACGTCGGAAAACACGTTGTTGGTCAGTGACGGAATCAAGACACCGATCACCTCGGTGCGTTGCGAGGCGAGCGCGCGTGCCGCCAGGTTCGGCACATAGCCGAGCTCCTTGGCCGCGCTCTCGACCCGCGTCCGCTTGGCGACCGAGAGCGCCTCGGGATTACGGAAGAAGCGGGACGCCGTGATCGGGCTGACGCCGGCAAGCTCGGCGACTTCCGCCAGCCGGATTTTGCCTGACTTGGTGCGTTTTCGACCCATTGCTGCTCTTAACACAGTCATTGTCGCAAACAAAGGAACGTTGACAGCGCTACCAGCAACGACTAACCAAAGACAAATTGCCAAAACCGCACAAACTGCCGACAATGTCGCCTGTTAAGACCGGGCTTCGTTCGGCGAAGTTCAGAAAAAACAAGACGGTCGCGGCGCGAGGCGCCGTGGACTTTCGAGGAGGGAGCTAGATGTCGTCTGTGCAAATCCGCGACGTGCGGAAATCGTTCGGCAACTTTGAAGTCCTGCACGGCGTCTCGATCCCGATCGAGGACGGCCAGTTCGTGGTCCTGGTTGGTCCCTCCGGCTGCGGCAAGTCGACGCTCCTGCGCATGCTCGCAGGCCTCGAGAACATCACCTCCGGCACGATCTCGATCGGCGACCGCGTCGTCAACAATGTCCAGCCCAAGGAGCGGGACATTGCGATGGTGTTCCAGAACTACGCGCTCTATCCGCATATGACCGTCGGCGAGAACATGGGCTTCTCGCTGAAGCTGCGGAACGCGAGCTCCGACGAGATCAACAAGCGCGTCAAGCGCGCCGCAGAGATCCTCGCGCTGTCGCCGCTGCTCGAGCGCTATCCGCGCCAGCTCTCCGGCGGTCAGCGCCAGCGCGTCGCCATGGGCCGCGCCATCGTGCGCGATCCGCAGGTCTTCCTGTTCGACGAGCCCTTGTCGAATCTCGACGCCAAGCTGCGCGTCGCCATGCGCACCGAGATCAAGGAGCTGCACCAGCGGCTCAAGACCACGACCGTCTACGTCACCCACGACCAGATCGAGGCCATGACCATGGCCGACAAGATCGTCGTCATGCATGACGGCATCGTCGAGCAGATGGGCACGCCGCTCGAGCTCTACGACAAGCCCGAAAACCAGTTCGTCGCCGGCTTCATCGGCTCGCCGGCCATGAACTTCCTCAAGGGGCATGTGCGCGTCAACGGCGCTGCGATCTTCGAAGGGCCGAACGGCGTCAAGCTGCCGCTCAGGAGCGCGCCGGCGGCGTCCGACGGCCGTCCCGTGGTCTTTGGCGTCCGGCCCGAGCATTTCACCATCGCCGACGACGGCGCGGAGGCCGAGATCGTCGTGGTCGAGCCGACCGGCTCGGAAACCCAGGTGTTCGCAAAGCTCGGCGGCGAGCAGGTCGTCGCCGTCTTCCGCGAGCGTCACCAATTCAACCCGGGCGACAAGGTCCGGCTGAGGCCCGATCCGTCGGTGGTTCACTTGTTCGACGAGGCGACCGGCAAGCGCCTCAACGCGTAGCCCAAGACGTAAGACAAGAAAAAGCATCACAGGGAGGACGACATGCAAGACTTTACCCGCCGGGCTCTGCTTCAAGGCGGAACGGCTCTGGCTGCCACCGGCGCACTGACCGGGCCGGCACTGTTCGACTTCGCAAGGGCTTGGGCGGCGGACGCGCCGTGGAAGGCGGAGTCCGGCGCCAAGCTGACGGTGATGCGCTGGAAGCGCTTCGTGCCGCAGGAAGACGAAGCATTCAACGCCATGGTCGCGGCGTTCAAGACCGCGACCGGCACCGAGATGAACGTGTTCAGCGAGTCTTTCGAGGACGTGCAGCCGAAGGCCTCCGTTGCGGCCAATACCGGCTCCGGGCTCGATCTCGCCTGGGGCTTGCACACGCTGCCGCAGCTCTTCCCCACCAAAGTGCTCAAGATGAACGACGTCGCCGACTATCTCGGCAAGAAGTATGGCGGCTGGACTGATGCGGCCGCCAAGACCTGCAAGCTCGGCGACGACTGGCTCGGCATCCCCGTGGCGACCAACGGCGGTTACATGACCTACCGCAAGTCGGCACTCGACAAGGCGGGCTTCAAGGAATTCCCGAAGGATTTCCCCGGCTTCCTCGAGATGTGCAAGGCCCTCAAGGCAAACAACACCCCGGCCGGCTTCGCTCTCGGTCACGCGTCGGGCGACGGCAATTCGTGGCTGCACTGGGTGCTGTGGGGGCACGGCGCCTACACGGTCGACCAGAACGACAAGGTCATCATCAATTCGCCGGAGACGGCGAAGGCGCTGGAATATTGCAAGGCGCTTTACGAGACCTTCATCCCGGGCACGCCGTCATGGAACGATTCCTCCAACAACAAGGCGTACCTGGCTGGCGAACTCTATTGTACGGCCAACGGCATCTCGATCTACGTGGGGGCCAAGACCGATCCGAGCAAGAAGGAGCTGACCGAGGACACCTATCACGCCCTGTGGCCGGTGGGTCCGATCGGCAAGCCGACCGAATTGCAGCTTGCGCTGCCCATCCTCGCATTCAACTTCACCAAATATCCGAACGCAGCGAAGGCCTTCATCGCCTTCATGCTGGAAAAGGAGAACTACGAGAAGTGGTTGAGCGGTGCGCAGGGCTATCTGACGCAGACCTTGAACGCCTATGAGACGGCGCCGGTCTGGACTGCGGATCCCAAGAACGCCGTGTTCGCGCAGGCGTCCAAGCGTACGTTGCCGGCCTCGGGCATCGGCACCGTGGGCGAGAAGGCGGCAACCGCAATCGCCGACTTCATCGTCGTCGACATGTTCGCCAACTATTGCACCGGCACCAAGGATGTGAAGGGCTCAATGGCGGAAGCCGAGCGCCAGTTGAAGCGCATCTATCGTTAGCCGTCGCGGAGTGGGTGGTCTCGCCGGCCACCCACTCATCAACACTCCGATCAGGGATCCGAGCATGGCCGATATCGCAGTTGCTCCCCGCGCCAAGCCGCAGATTCAAGGCGCCTGGGACCAGCTCAAACACAACCGCAACTGGCTCGGCTTCTGGTTCATGGTGCCGGCCATGGCATTCCTGATCTTCTTCCTGGCCTATCCGCTCGGGCTCGGTATCTGGCTGTCCTTCACCGATACCCGCATCGGCCGCGTCGGGCACTTCATCGGCACCGAGAACTACGAATGGCTCTGGGACGATTCCATCTTCTGGCTGTCGGTGTTCAACACGCTGCTCTACACCTTCGTCGCCAGCGCCGTTAAATTCGCGGTCGGGCTCTATCTCGCGCTGCTGCTGAACGAGCACATGCCGTTCAAGGCGCTGCTGCGCGCAGCCGTACTGATCCCCTTCATCGTGCCCACGGTGCTCTCCGCACTGGCGTTCTGGTGGATATTCGACTCTCAGTTTTCCATCATCTCATGGTCGTTGCGGCATCTCGGGTTGATCAGCCAGAACATCAATTTCCTCGGGGATACCACCTGGGCAAGGATCTGCGTTATCTTCGCCAATATCTGGCGCGGAGTGCCGTTCGTGGCGATCACGCTGCTCGCCGGCCTGCAGACGGTATCGCCCTCGCTCTATGAAGCCGCGACTCTGGACGGCGCCACGCGCTGGCAGAATTTCCGCTTCATTACCTATCCGCTGCTGACGCCGATCATTGCAGTGGTGATGACGTTCTCGGTGCTGTTCACCTTCACCGACTTCCAGCTGATCTGGGCGATGACGCGCGGCGGCCCGGTCAATGCGACCCACCTGATGGCGACGCTGTCCTATCAGCGTGCGATCATCGCGGGACAGCTCGGCGAGGGCGCCGCGATCTCGAGCGCCATGATTCCGTTCCTGCTCGCCGCGATCATGGTCTCCTGGTTCGGACTGCAGCGTCGCAAGTGGCAACAGGGAGAAAGCAATGACTGATCTTCCTGCCTCGAAAGTCGATCTCAAGTCCGTGCTATCGGCGCCGACGCGCGCCGATCACAGCGAGGGCATGAGCTATCTCCAGTCCGTGCCGCGACGCATGGTGACGCTCTATCTGCCGCTCACGATCATCGTCGTGGTCCTGCTGTTCCCGTTCTACTGGATGGCGCTGACCTCGGTGAAGCCGGACGAGCAGCTGCTCGATCTCGACAGGTTCAATCCGTTCTGGACCTGGAATCCGACCTTCAAGCACTTCTACAAGCTGCTGTTCGAGAGCTACTATCCGCATTGGCTCTGGAACACGATGTACGTGGCGATCTGCGCCACGGTGCTCTCGATCATCGCATCGGTGTTTGCGGCCTACGCCATCGTGCGGTTGCGTTACAAGGGCGCCAATCTCGTCGGGGGGCTGATCTTCCTTGCCTATCTCGTGCCGCCTTCGATCCTGTTCATTCCGCTCGCCACCGTCGTGTATCAGTACGGCCTTTTCGACTCGCCGCTGGCGCTGATCTTGACCTATCCGACGATCCTGATCCCGTTCTCGACCTGGCTGCTGATGGGCTATTTCAAGACCATCCCGTTCGAGCTAGAGGAATGCGCGCTGATCGACGGAGCGAGCCGCTGGCAGATCCTGATCAAGATCGTCGTGCCGCTCGCAATCCCGGGCCTGATCTCGGCCTTCATCTTCTGCTTCACGCTGTGCTGGAACGAGTTCATCTACGCGCTGACCTTCCTGCAGTCGACCAGCAACAAGACCGTGCCGGTCGCGATCGTCAACGAGTTCGTGGACGGTGACATCTACCGCTGGGGTTCGCTGATGGCGGGGGCCCTGGCCGGCTCGCTGCCGCTCGTCATCCTTTACGCCTTCTTCGTGGAGCATTATGTGTCGGCGATGACCGGCGCCGTGAAGGAATGATCGCGGGGCTTGCCGAGGGCGCGTCAGGAGCGGCGCGTTCCGGCCAATAAGAAGGAGTTAAGCTCTTGCACATTCTGGTTCTGGGCGCCGCCGGCATGGTCGGCCGCAAATTCTGTGAACGGCTGTTGCGCGACGGCCGGCTCGGCAAGAGCGAGATCACGAAGCTGACCATGCACGACGTGGTCGAGCCCAAGAAGCCGGAGAAGGCCGGTTTTCCGGTCGAGACGGTGTCGGGCGATTTCGCCGTGCCGGGCGCGGCCGAAAAGCTGATCGCCGGACGCCCGGACGCGATCTTCCATCTCGCCGCGATCGTCTCGGGCGAGGCCGAACTCGATTTCGACAAGGGCTACCGCATCAATCTCGACGGCACGCGAATGCTGCTCGACGCGATTCGCCTCGTCGGCGGCGGCTACAAGCCGCGCGTGGTGTTCACCTCCTCGATCGCGGTGTTCGGCGCGCCGTTCCCGGACGCCATCGGCGACGAGTTCTTCCACACCCCGCTGCTCAGCTACGGCACCCAGAAGGCGATCGGCGAATTGCTGCTGGCCGACTATTCCCGCCGCGGCTTCCTTGACGGCATCGGCATCCGCCTGCCGACCATCTGCATCCGGCCCGGCCTGCCCAACAAGGCGGCATCGGGCTTCTTCTCCAACATCCTGCGTGAGCCGCTGGCCGGCAAGGAAGCGATCCTTCCGGTGTCCGAGGACGTCCGCCACTGGCACGCCACGCCGCGTTCGGCCGTCGGCTTCCTGCTGCATGCCGGCACCATGGACCTCGCCGCCGTCGGCCCGCGCCGTAACCTGACCATGCCGGGCCTGTCGGCAACCGTCGGCGAGCAGATTGCCGCCTTGAAGCGCGTTGCCGGCGAAAAGGTCGCCGCCCGCATCAAGCGGGAGCCCGATCCCTTCATCGTCGGCATCGTCGGCGGCTGGCCGCGCAACTTCAACGCAAAGCGGTCGCTCGAGCTCGGCTTCACCACCGCCGAGAAGAATTTCGACGATATCATCCGCATTCACATCGAAGACGAGCTCGGCGGCAATTTCGTCGCCTGACGCAATCGATGAACAGCGTGGATCTGGTGATGGCGAGCGTTGCTTGCATCGGCGAATGCATGGTCGAGCTCCGGCAGGCCCAAGGAGGACATTCCGCGGGACCATCTGCCGGACAGTCCGCCGGGCAGGGCGGCGGTCTCTATTCGCGCGGCTTCGGCGGTGACACCCTCAACACCGCGGTCTATCTGGCGCGGCTCGAGGTCAAGGTCGACTATCTCACCGCGCTCGGCGACGATGCCTTGAGCGACGAGATGATCGCGGCCTGGACCGCGGAGGGCGTCGGCACGAGGCGCGTCGTGCGGTTGCCGGGCAAGCTGCCCGGCCTCTACATGATCCAGACGGACGCGAAGGGCGAGCGCCAGTTCTTCCACTGGCGCGACAGTGCGGCCGCGCGCCAGCTGATGAGGCTGCCGGAGACGGACGAGCTGCTCAACTCGCTGATGAGCTACGACATCGTCTATCTCTCCGCGATCACGCTCTCGATCTACGACGCTCCCGGCCGCGAGCGCCTGTTCGCGGCGATCAAGCGCGCCCGCCTGCTCGGCACCCGCTTCGTGTTCGACACCAATTTTCGCGCGCGGGGATGGCCTGATCGCGATGTCGCCCGCGAGGCCTTTGCCACGGCGTTCGCGACCGCCGACATCGTGCTGACCTCGACCGAGGATCTGCTCGCGCTCTATCCCGGCGAGAGCCACGACCAGCTGATGGCGCGCATTCCTTCCCCCGAGCTGGTGTTCCGGCTCGCCGAGCCCGTCAGCCTGCTGCGTTTCCCCGGCGGGACGCGCGAGGTCCGTGCCGAACCAATGACCAAGCCCGTCGTTGACACCACGGCGGCCGGCGACAGTTTTGCCGCGGCCTATATCGCGGCCCGGCTCGCCGGTTCCGAGCCGGTCGAGGCGGCCCAGGCCGGCCATCGCCTCGCCAGCCTCGTGATCTGCTATCCTGGCGCCATCATTCCGGGCTATGCCATGCCGCCGAAGAAGCGGCACCGGCCGGCGACCACGCGTCAAGCGACCAAGTGAAAAGATCCAAGAGATGACCACGACTGCCCAACAGAACCACCTCGTCGCGCTGTTCAAGGCCGCGACCGTTATTCCCGTCCTCACCATCGAGCGGATCCAGGATGCTGTGCCGCTGGCGCAAGCGCTGGTCGCCGGCGGCATCCGCACTTTGGAGGTGACCCTGCGCACCTCCGTTGCGATCGAAGCAGCGAGGGCGATCATGGCCGAGGTGCCCGAGGCGGTCGTCGCCATCGGCACGATTCTCAATCCGGCGGACTTCACCCGTGTCGAGAAGCTCGGCGTCGCGTTCGGGATCAGCCCGGGCCTGACCCCGGACCTGTTGAAGGCCGCCACCGACAGCTCGTTGCCGTTCGCGCCGGGCATTGCCACGGCGTCCGAGCTGATGCTGGCGCTGTCCTACGGCTTCGACGTCGCAAAATTCTTCCCGGCCGAGCAGGCCGGCGGCATCAAGGGCCTGCGCGCGCTCGGCGGCCCGTTCCCGAACGTGCGGTTCTGCCCGACCGGCGGGGTCGGCGAGGCCAATGCGGCGACCTGGCTGGCCGAGCCCAATGTGGTCGCGGTCGGCGGCTCCTGGCTGTGCCCGACGGCGGAGATCAGGGCGGGGAACTGGGCCGGCATAACTGCCATCTGCCAGCGCACCCTCAAGGCCCTGAAAGGCGCGTGAAGTCTTGCCATCCCTGCGCTAAGACTTAGCTCAGGAAGAGACGCTAGGGAGAAAAGACCATGACCGCCAGCATCGTCGGATGGGCGCACACGCCGTTCGGCAAGTTCGACACCGAAACCGTCGAAAGCCTCGTCACCCGCGTGGCCAATGAGGCTCTGGCGGATGCCGGCATTTCGGCCTCCGACGTCGACGAGATCGTGCTCGGCCATTTCAACGCCGGCTTCTCGCCCCAGGATTTCACCGCCTCGCTGGTGCTCCAGGCCGACCCGAAGCTGCGGTTCAAGCCGGCCACCCGCGTCGAGAACGCCTGCGCCACGGGCTCTGCCGCCGTGCACCAGGGCCTGCGCGCGATTGCCGCAGGCGCCGCCAAGATCGTGCTGGTCGTCGGCGTCGAGCAGATGACGCGCACGCCGGGGCCGGAGATCGGCAAGAACCTGCTCAAGGCCTCCTATCTGCCCGAGGACGGCGACACCGTCGGCGGCTTTGCCGGCGTGTTCGGCAAGATCGCCAGCTCCTATTTCCAGAAATACGGCGACCAGTCCGATGCGCTGGCGCTGATCGCGGCCAAGAACCACAAGAACGGCGTCGCCAATCCCTTCGCCCAGATGCGCAAGGATTTTGGCTTCGAGTTCTGCCGCGCCGAGAGCGAGAAGAACCCTTACGTCGCCGGCCCCCTGAAGCGCACCGACTGCTCGCTGGTCTCCGACGGTGCCGCGGCGCTGGTGCTGGCCGACGCCGAGACCGCCAAGACCATGAGCAAGTCGATCGGCTTCCGCGCCACCGCGCATGCCCAGGACTTCCTGCCGATGTCCAAGCGCGACATCCTCCAGTTCGAAGGCTGCACGGTCGCTTGGCAGCGGGCGCTGGAGCAGGCGGGCGTTGCGCTCACCGATCTCTCCTTCGTCGAGACCCATGACTGCTTCACCGTCGCCGAGCTGATCGAATACGAAGCGATGGGCCTGACGCCGAAGGGGCAGGGCGCCCGCGCCATCAAGGAAGGCTGGACCCTCAAGGACGGCAAGCTGCCGGTCAATCCGTCCGGCGGGTTGAAGGCCAAGGGCCATCCGATCGGCGCCACCGGCGTCTCCATGCACGTGATGACCGCGATGCAGCTCGCAGGGCAAGCGCCCGAGGGCATGCAGCTCAAAAATGCAAAACTCGGCGGCATCTTCAACATGGGCGGCGCCGCGGTCGCCAACTACGTCTCCGTGCTGGAGCCACTGAAGTAAGGCTGTAGGGTGGGCAAAGGCGCGACGCGCCGTGCCCACCTTCGTTGTTGCGCTAGATCATGGTGGGCTGATCTGGTCTCCTTAAAGCTCTTGATTGATTTGCAGGGAATATATCATGAGCAATGGTTACGAAGACTCGCTGTCGATGGACGCACTCAACGATCGCATCGCGATCCTCGAGGACAATATCCGGCAGCTCATCGAGCAGGCCGCGGCCGCATCCGGCGAGCAGAACGAGTCGCGCATCGCCGACCGGATCAGCCAGCAGAACGAAGAACTCGACCGGCTCCTGAAGATCCGGGAATCCCGCGAGAAGAAATAGCGGCCGATATTGCCGTGCGGAGCATGCGGCCATACGCCGGCCGCCCTTGCGCGCGCGACAGCGCTGCCGTTAGCTGGACCGAAATCGCGGGCCGCGCTTTGCGCCCGCGCAATCGGGAGCGAACCAATGGGGCCACTGAAGGGCATCAAGGTCGTCGACATGACCACCGTGCTGATGGGGCCCTACGCGACCCAGATGCTCGGCGACTACGGTGCCGACGTGATCAAGGTGGAGTCGCTGGACGGCGACGTCACCCGCCTGATCGGCCCGATGCGCCACGCCGGCATGGGCCCGGTGTTTCTCAACACCAACCGCAGCAAGCGTTCGATCTGCCTCGATCTGAAGAAGCCTTCGGGGCGCGATGCCGTGCTGCGGCTGCTGAGGGATGCCGACGTTCTCGTCTACAACGTTCGCCCGCAGGCGATGGCGCGGCTTCAGCTCGGCTATGACGTCGTCTCCGCGATCAACCCGCGCCTCGTCTATGCCGGTGTGTTCGGCTTCGGCCAGGACGGGCCCTATGCCACCAAGCCCGCTTATGACGATCTGATCCAGGGCGCCACCGCGCTCCCCGCCTTGATGGCGCAGGCCGGTGACGGCACCCCGCGCTATGTACCGAACGCGCTTGTCGACCGCATCGTCGGCCTCACCGCCGTCGGCGCGATCTGCGCCAGCCTCGTGCATCGCGACCGCACCGGACGCGGCCAGCGCGTCGACATTCCGATGTTCGAGACCATGGCCGGTTTCGTCATGGGCGACCACATGGGCGGGCTCACCTTTGAGCCGCCGCTCGACAAGGGCGGCTATGCCCGCCACCTCTCGCGCGACCGCAGGCCCTACAAGACCTCGGACGGCTATCTCAGCGTCATCGTCTACAACGACAAGCAGTGGGAAAACTTCTTCAAGGCCACGGGCCGCGACGATCTGCGCGCCGACCCCAAATTCGCGACCTTCGCCGGCCGCGCCGGCAATATCGACGTCGTTTATGCCGAGCTCGCCCGCATCTTCGAGACGCGCACGACAGCCGAATGGATCGACCTGCTGACCAAGGCCGACGTGCCGGTCATGCCGATGCACGACCTCGCGTCGATGCTGCACGACGAGCATCTGGAGGCGACCAATTTCTTCCCGGTCGTGAACCATCCGACCGAAGGGCCGATCCGCAGCATGAAGGTGACGGCGAACTGGTCGGAGACCGAGGCCGAGCCTAACAGGCTCGCGCCGCGTCTCAACGAGCACGGCGCGGAGATATTGAAGGAGATCGGCTATTCCGCGGACGAGATCGCCGCCTTGGTGCGCGATGGCGTGACGCAATCCGCGCCGGAATAGGGGTAGCGATGACTCTCTCATCCGTCATTCCGGGGCGGTCCGCAGGACCGAACCCGGAATCTCGAGATTCCGGGTTCGATGCTTCGCATCGCCCCGGAATGACAGTGGAGGCGTGACAGCATGAGCTTCATCACCGGCGTCGGCCTCACGCCGTTCGGCAAGCACGAGGGCTCATCTTCGCTCGACCTGATGAGCAGGGCCGCGCAAGCCGCGCTGGACGATGCCGGGCTCGAGCGCTCGGACATCGACGGCGTCCTCTGCGGCTACTCCACCGTGTCGCCGCACATCATGCTGGCGACCGTCTTCGCCGAGCATTTCGGCATCCGCCCGAGCTACGCCCATGCCGTGCAGGTCGGCGGCGCAACCGGGCTGGCGATGACGATGCTCGCCCATCATCTCGTCGAAGCAGGCGTCGCGTGCAACGTGCTCGTCGTCGCCGGCGAGAACCGCCTCACCGGACAGAGCCGCGATGCCTCGATCCAGGCGCTGGCGCAGGTCGGCCATCCCGACTACGAGGTGCCGCTGGGCCCGACCATTCCCGCCTATTACGGCCTCGTTGCCAACAGGTACATGCACGACTATGGCGTGACCGAAGAGGACCTTGCCGAATTCGCGGTGCTGATGCGCGCCCGCGCCTGCACCCATCCCGGCGCGCAATTCCGCGATCCCATCACGGTTGCCGACGTCATGGCCTCGAAGCCGGTCGCGATGCCGTTGAAGCTGCTCGATTGCTGCCCGGTGTCGGACGGCGGCGCGGCCTTCGTCATCAGCCGCGAGCGGACGGGCGAGGCCGGTGTGCGCATCCGCGGCTGCGCCCAGGCCCATACCCATCAGCATGTCACGGCCGCGCCCGGCTTAAGCGAGCTCGGCGCCGAGATCTCGATCGCGCGCGCCAGGGAGGCCACCGGCCTTGCGATCTCCGACGTGCGCTACGCGGCGATCTACGACAGTTTTACCATTACCCTCGCGATGCTGCTGGAAGACCTCGGCCTCGCCGGCCGCGGTGAGGCGGCTGCCCGCGTGCGATCAGGCCATTTCGGCCGCGACGGCGCGATGCCGCTCAACACCCATGGCGGTCTGCTCAGCTACGGCCATTGCGGCGTCGGCGGCGCGATGGCGCATCTGGTCGAGGCGCATTTGCAGATGACGGGGCGGGCGGCGAACCGCCAGGTGCGCGATGCCTCGATCGCACTCTTGCACGGCGACGGCGGCGTGCTGTCGTCCCATGTCAGCATGTTCCTGGAGCGGGTGCGATGAGTGAGCGTCTAGCCGACTGGACCAAGGGCGAAGAGGCCATCACCTACCAGACCTGCAGATCATGCGGTCATGCGCAATATTTCCACCGCGCCTTCTGCGCGGCCTGCGGAGCATCCGACCCGCGCGAGCAGCGCGCCAGCGGCAAGGGCCGGGTCTATGCGACCTCGCTGGTCTGCCGCGCCGCGACGCCCGAGACGCGCGCGCACGTGCCCTACAACATCCTGCTGGTCGATTGCGCCGAGGGTTTTCGCATGATGGCCCATGGCGAGAACGACCTCGCCATCGGCGACGAGGTCGATGCGGGCTTCAAGCCGTTCGCCGGAAAGCTCGTGCCGTTCTTCACCAGGAGCAAGTAGCGCGGGATTTCGTCATTCGGGGGCGGTCCGAAAGACCGAGCCTGGAACGGGTATTCTGAGCCTGGCCTGTGCGAGGGCCACCCCGGAACGACGAAAACTCTTACAACGCTTACAACTCTTACTAGCGCCCGTAGAACAAGATGCTGGCGATGACGAGCATCGCCGTCACCGCCAGCATATGCGCGAGCGCTCCCGAGGCCGCCCCCTTGGTGGCTTCCTTCATGCCTTTTCTCCCTAGACTTGGGCGTGACTCATCGTTGCGCGGCTAGCGCACCCGACGGCCAATCGTTTTTTACTCGGAACACCCCTTGCGAGTATCCACCGCGATTTGTCCCCACGCGGCGAATATCGACTGTGCCAAGGTCGATCAGCAATGCGGCGGGATTTTGACTCGATAATGTTGCTCTTGCGGTCGCGCAGCACAGGGTTTGCGGAAACTTTATTCAACCGCGAAAAGTTTCACCGGACCTTCTTGGGAGCATTCGCGGGAGATTTGGTCGTGGCCATCGATCTGGCGTTCGAAGACTCCATCAGCGCATCCCTGATGTTGTTGAGGTGACGCGTCATGGCGAGGCTCGCCTTACGCGGGTTCCTCGCTTGAACGGCTTCGAAGATGGCCTCGTGATCCCTGCGCCACATCGGGCGGTAATCCTCCATGCGCATATGGTTGTGAATCTCCTGCCAGATGCCGGACTCGGTTTGCGCGCGCCACAAGGAGTCGCTGATCGACACCAGCGCACCGTTCCCCGTCGCTTCGGCCAGCACCATGTGGAAGCGGTGGTCCGACGTGTCGGCCTCGCGTTCCTGCGCATGTTCCCAGCGCATCATGGCGAGAGCTTCGGCGAGCTGCGCGAAGGTGGCTTCGGTGCCGCGCTGCGCCGCGATCGCCGCGATCTGCGGCTCGATGAGCTGGCGCGCTTCCAGATTCTCGAACGGCCCGAAACCTTCGAGCGCATGCACGTCAGGCGCTTCCTGACGACTGATCACATAGACGCCGCTGTTGCTGCGCACCTTCAGCATGCCGGCCATCGCCAGCGACAGGATGGCCTCGCGCACCGTCGGCCGCGACACGTCAAAGGTCTTCGCGAGATCGCGCTCTGCCGGCAGGCGCTGGCCGATCCGGTAATTCGCCTGGATCATCGCAGCAATGCGCCGGGCGACGATCTCGAAGCTGCGTTCAGGCTTGGACGGGGGATCGTGCAACATCTTCGTGCTCATCAGCTCTTTCTTTGAGTTTGACAAGCTGCCGCACGAAAGCCAAGCTGGTCAGACCAATTTGGACTGACCAGTTTCGCGCGACCGGGGTTGGGAATGCTCCGTCGGTGGGACGATGGAGGCTGCGCGCGTGTTCGACAGCAAGCCCAATTCAGCCGAGGCGCGCGACATCGCGTTCCATCTGCACTCGCAGACCAACCCACAGCGCCACGCAGAAATCGGACCGCTGATCATGACGCGCGGCGAGGGCGTCCATGTCTATGACGCGAGCGGCAAGCGTTATCTGGAAGCGATGGCCGGGCTCTGGTGCACCTCGCTCGGCTTTTCCGAGACGCGGCTCAAATCGGCAGCAGCGGCGGCCTACGACAAGTTTGGTTTCTATCACAGTTTCAATCACAAGACGCCTGACAACACGATCGAGCTCGCCGAGAAGCTGGTCGAAATCTCGCCGATCCCGGATGCGCAGGCTTATTTCGCCACCTCAGGCTCGGAAGCCACCGAGACGATGGTGAAGCTTGCCTGGGTGTATCACGCGGTTCATGGCAAGCCCGGGAAGCGGAAGATCATCGCCCGCGACCGCGGTTTTCACGGCTCGACGATCGTTGCGGCTTCGATGTGCGGCCTGCCGCGGATGCACCGTGAATTCGGCCTCCCGCTCGACGGTTTCCTGCACACGCATTGCCCGGATGCTTATCGCGGCACCAGGCCGGGCGAGAGCGAGGCGGCATTCGTCGATCGCCTCGCCGCCGATCTCGAAGCGCTGATCATGGCCGAGGGGCCTGATACGATCGCCGCCTTCATCGCCGAGCCGATCAACGCCGGCGGAGGCATCGTCGTGCCGCCGAAGGGATACTTCGCTGCGATCGAGACGGTGCTGCGCCGTCACGACATCCTGGTGCTTGGCGACGAGGTGGTCTGCGGCTTCGGTCGCACCGGCAACTGGTTCGGCTGCGAGACGGTCGGCATGAAGCCGGACATGGTGGCGCTGGCCAAGGGCATCACCTCGTCCTACTTCCCGATGTCCGCCGTGTTGCTGGGACGTCCGATCCGGGATGCACTTAGCGAGATGAACAAGGGCGGCGAGCTGTTCGGCCACGGTTTCACCAATTCCGGGCACCCGGTCGGCGCGGCCATCGCGCTCGAGACATTGAAGATCTATCACGAGATGGATGTGGTTCCGCATGTCCGCCGCATGGGCGGCCGGCTCCGCGCCGGGCTGGAGCAGATCGCGCGGGATTCGCGCATCGTCGGCCAGGTGCGGGGCGAGGGTTTGATGATCGGGGTCGAACTGGTCGCCGACCCCGCGACACGGCAGGCCTTCGATCCCGCGCTGAAGGTCGGCGCGATGTTCGACGCCCTCGCGATCGAGAATGGCCTGATCATCCGCGCGATGGGCGACACGATCGGGTTCTGTCCGCCGCTGATCATCGACGAAGCCGGGGTTGACGAGGCGCTCGACCTTTTCGGGCGGACCTTGTTCAGCGCCGAAGCGAAGCTTGCCGAGAAACGTCCATCTGCGTAACCCGTTGAGGAGACCATAGCATGCGCCGTCGAGACCTGCTCCGATCCACACTGGGCGCCGGTCTCGGCGTCGCCTTGGGCTCGACTTTGCCGATGCCGCGGCTGGCCCGCGCGCAAGCCTCGCGCGTGCTGCGCTTCGTGCCGCAGGCCGATGCCGCAATTCTCGATCCGATGATCACCACCGGACTGGTCAACCGGAACCACGGCTTCCTGATCTGGGACACCCTCTACGGCGTCGATGAAAAATTCGAGGTTCAGCCGCAGATGGTCGCCGGCCATACCGTCGAGAACGACGGCAAGCTCTGGACGATGACGTTGCGGGACGGCTTGAAATTCCATGACGGTGAGCCCGTGCGCGGACGCGACGTGGTGGCGAGCCTGAAACGCTGGGCCTCGCGCGATGCTTTCGGCAATTCACTCTTCAACCTGGTCGACGAAGTCTCGGCACCTGATGACAAGACCGTGCGATGGCGTCTCAAGTCGCCGTTTCCGCTGCTGCCGTTAGCGCTCGGCAAAGTGGGCGCCATCGTCGCCTTCATTATGCCGGAACGTCTTGCACAGACGGACAGCGTCACGCCGGTCAAGGAGCTGATCGGCTCGGGTCCGTTCAAGTTCCAGGCCGATCAGCACGTGCCCGGCGCGCGTCTGGTCTACACGCGTTTCGACGGCTACGTGCCGCGCCCCGAGGGGACGCCGAGCCTGCTCGCCGGTCCGAAGATCGCGCATTTCGACCGGGTCGAGTGGCAGGTCATCCCGGACCCCGCGACGGCGGCGGCCGCGCTTCAGCAGGGCGAGATCGATTGGTGGGATCAGCCCATCGTCGACTTGTTGCCGAAGCTGAAGGGCAACAAGGCGCTGAATGTCGAGCTGCTCGACCCGATCGGCAATGTCGGCGTGCTGCGCTTCAACCACACGCAGCCGCCCTTCGACAACCCGGCCATCCGCCGCGCGGTGCTCTCCGCCATCAGCCAGAAGGAATTCATGTCCGCGGTCGCGGGAGAGGACAGCAGTCTCTGGCGGGACAAAATCGGCTTCTTCGCGCCCGGCGGCAACATGGCGAACGATGCCGGCATGGAAGCGCTGACCGGCCCCCGGGATATCGCAGCCGCGGCCAAGGCGATCAAGGACGCCGGCTACAAGGGTGAGAAAGTGCTGCTGATGGCGCCGGGCGATTTCCCTGTCATCGGGCAGATGAGCGAAGTCGCGGCCGATCTGTTCCGCAAGCTCGGTTTTAATCTCGACTACGCGGCGATGGACTGGGGCTCGATGCTGCGGCGCATGGGCAACCGCGAGACGCCGGACAAGGGCGGATACAGCGCCTTCTGCACCTATTCCGCGGGTGTCACGCAGCTGAATCCTTCGGCGCATAACTTCATCCGCGGCAGTGGTGACAAGGCGACGTTCGGCTGGGCGAAGAGCGAGAAGCTGGAACAGCTGCGGGATGCCTGGTTCGCCGCTCCTGATGCCGCCGCGCAGGCCAGGATTGGCGTCGAAATGCAGAAGCAGTGCTTTATCGATGTTCCCTACGTTCCGCTTGGTGTCTTCTATCAGCCGACCGCCTACAAGAAGAGCCTGACGGGCATGCTCAAGGGCCTGCCGTTGTTCTGGAACGTGCGCGGCGCCTGAAGAAGGATTTTCGATGCTTCCGATCACCGGCTATGCGGACCGCTGGAGCGTGCGCTCCGGCGACGACATCAACTTCATGATCGCGGTCAAGGGCGGCGGCCGCTATTCGGCGCGGATCGCCCGCGTCATCTGTGGTGACCCGAACCCGAAGGGACCCGGTTATCGCGAGATTGCGGTCAAGTGGGACCTCGAAGGCCAGCACGATGGGATCGAGCAGACCATCGCAAAGGGCTCATGGGTCGATGTATCGGCACTGGCGCTGCCGGCAGGTCCGATCGCCTTTGCCGCGACCGTCTGGCCGACCCTGCTCGCCGCGGGCAAGCGGGCCGTGCTGAACTGGGCAGGCGCCGGCGGCTCGCTGACGCTCGGCGTCGGCGAAAGCGGCGCTTTCGCCCGGCTTGTCACCGGGCAGGACACCGTCGAGGTCGAGACCGGCGTCGCGCTCACCGAGCGGGCGTGGCACGATATCGCGTGTCTGTTCGACCCGGTGACCGGATCGCTGGCGATCGCACAGGCCCCCCGCAAGATCAGGCTCGACCGCGACGAGCGCGCGACGAAAATGCTGAGCGCGCCAAAGGCTGCGTTGGCCGGCATGGGGGCGGCGGCGATCGCGGCGGAGCGCGGAAGCCGGGGCGCAGTCCACCATTTCAACGGCAAGATCGAACGGCCGCGCATCACCGATGGCGGTGCGGGCCTTGACGGCGTCATCGCCGCGCAAGGCTCCGGAGCTGCGGCCCCGGCGATCGCCGAATGGAATTTTTCCATCGGCATTCCGACCGACATTGCGACCGATATCGGTCCTTCCAACGCGCACGGCGTTTGCATCAACCTGCCGACGCGCGCGATGACGGGATCGCGCTGGACAGGCGGCGTGACGCATCGCTGGACGGAGGAGCCGAAGCTCTGGGGCGCGATCCATTTCCACGACGACGATATCGGTGATTCCGGCTGGCAGCCGTCGCTGAGCTTCACCGTGCCGGAAGACTGGAAGAGCGGCGTCTATGCGCTGCACCTGGAAAAGGACGGAGCACGCGACAACATCGTCTTCTATGTCCGCGCCAGGATACCGGGATCGCAGGCCAAGGTGGCGTTCCTCGCCCCGACCTTCAGTTACACGGTCTATAGCCAGTTTCGGAAGAAGGGCAGGCAGGCCCTGATCACGGAACGGTCGCTGGCCTGGGGCGCGCTGGCGCAGGCGCCGGACGGCCATCCCGAATACGGCGTCTCGCCCTACAATTTCCATTCGGACGGCAGCGGCGTGGTGATGTCGACCATGCGCCGGCCGCTGATCGACAAGCGCGTGAACCAGATCCATCTGGTCGATCCCAGCGATGACGGGTCCGGCCTGTACTGGATCTCCGCCGACAGCGCCATCACCGACCTTCTGACCCGCAAGGGCATCGACTTCGAAGTCATCACCGATCACGACGTTCATGCCGAAGGCGTCGGGCTGCTGTCGCAATACAGCGTCGTTCTCACCGGCCAGCATCCGGAATACCACACGCACGAGACGCTCGACGCGCTCAGTGCCTATCTCGGCAATGGCGGCCGCTTCATGTATCTCGGCGGCAACGGCTTCTACTGGAAAGTCGTGCCGCACGCGACGGGCCCCTGGGCTTTCGAATTGCGACGCGCCGAGGGCGGCATCCGTCTCTGGGAAACGCTGCCCGGCGAGAGCTATCATGCTTTCGACGGCTCCTATGGCGGCCTCTGGCGACGGCTCGGTCGCCCGCCGCAGGCGCTGGTCGGCGTCGGCTTCAGTACGCAAGGGGAGTACATGGGTTTCCCCTACACCTTCCTCGACGGCATTCTCGATCCCCGCGTCGCATTCATGCGCGAGGGTATCGAGGATCTGGCAAGGCCGGGCGCCAAGCTGGGCGAGCGCGGCTTCATGGGCGGTGGCGCCGCAGGCCACGAGCTCGACCGCGCCGACACGCGCCTCGGTACGCCGCATCATGCGCTCATCATCGGCCGGGCCGTGCTTACCGATCCGACCTATCAGCCGGTCAACGAGGAGCGCTACGACCACACCTGGCCGGCGTCGCGCGAGGAGATCATCCGTTCCGACCTGACCTTTTTCGAGACGCCGAATGGCGGCGCGGTCTTTTCCGTCGGCTCGATGAATTTCATCGGTGCGTTGCCGGTTGACGGCTACAACAACGTGGCGGCCTTGTTGGTGACCAATATCGTCCGCCGCTTCGCTGATTCCACGCCGTTTCAGGCGCCGAAAGCGTCGACTGCGTAGCGATGACGCGATGCGCGATGATGTTGCGCTTGCGTCAGCGCAAGATTAGTCTTGGGAATTCCTAAAAACGACAACAAGACCAAGACCCAAGGTGACTGATGGCCCGTATCAACTACAGCGACCCGTCCAAGGCGTCCGACCGCACCCGCGAAATCCTCGACAAGAACCGCCACGCCAACATCTTCCGGATGATGTCGCATTCGCCGAGCTATTTTGAGCAGTACTGCCGGCTCGGCGGGGCCATCCGCCACAAGGGCGAGCTCGATCCGGTCGTGCGCGAGCTCGCGATCACCCGCACCGGCATCTTGTGCGAGGCGCCCTACGAGATCGTTGCCCACAAGCGCATCGGCAAGAATGTCGGCGTCACCGACGAGCAGAACGAGGCGCTGGAGAACTGGCAAGGCGCGAGCTGCTTCAATGAGGTGCAACGCGCCGCGCTCGCCTTCACCGACGAGATCGTGAAATTGAACAAGCCGACGGACGCGACCTTCAAGGCGATCGCATCGAGGCTGACGCCGGCCGCGCTGGTCGAACTCCAGCTCTCGGTCGGCTTCTACATCATGACGTCGAAATTCCTGGAGACGTTCGAGATCGATCTTCAGCCGGTCACGGAAGTGGTGGGCTGATCCAAAGCCGCGGCGAGGGATGCCGATGACGATCGATGAATATGCGGCCTGGGCCGCAAGCGTTGCGAAAGTCGACGAGCATCCGTCGAACGAGCGGCTGTCCTATCTCGGGCTTGGCCTCGCCGGTGAATCGGGCGAGGTCGCCGATCACATCAAGAAGCTGCTGCGCGATGACTGGCTCGACAAGGCGGGTCTCGTCGAAGAGCTCGGCGATGTCATCTACTACTGGGCCTGCCTGTGCGCCGCGACCGGCCAGCAGCCATCCGAATTGCTCAAGGCCAGCGCCGCCAAGATCAGGCGGCGGATCAGCGAGGCGGCAAGCCGATAAGCCATACCGGCGTCGCTCAAGTCGACGTCAGGATGTCCACCTTGGCATTGGCGACGATCAGGCGGTCGGCGAGCAGCTGCGCGAGGTTGCGCATGATGCGCTCGGAGGCCCGCGGATGCTGTTCGCGGAAGCGCTCGAAATCCTTCAGCGGGGCTTCGAAGGCCGTCGCCGCCATGTCCGCGAACACGTCGGCGGAACGGGTCTGCTCCAGCAGGGCCATCTCGCCGAACGCCATGCCGGCGGTCAGCGTCGCCAGCCGCACGCCGTCGGGCAGCGTGACATGCACCGCGCCGCTGCGCAGGAAGAACAGGGCGTCGGCAGGATCGCCTGTCGTGAGGATCTTTGCGCCGGACTGATAGGTCCTGATCGTGCAGATCGCGCCAAGCTCCTTTAGCTCGTCTGCGCTCAGTCCGTCGAGCAGCGGCTGCTCGGCAAGCTCGGTGGTCTCGTGGAAATCGATCGAGCCGCCATGGCGGTAGACGATCTGGTCC
Source organism: Bradyrhizobium sp. CCBAU 11361 (assembly GCF_028128935.1). Classification (NCBI taxonomy): domain Bacteria; kingdom Pseudomonadati; phylum Pseudomonadota; class Alphaproteobacteria; order Hyphomicrobiales; family Nitrobacteraceae; genus Bradyrhizobium; species Bradyrhizobium sp. CCBAU 11361. The sequence goes on along the minus strand of NZ_LBJZ01000197.1, from coordinate 19,027 downwards.
TCCGCCCATTCGATCGCGGTGTCGAGCAGGTAGAAGTCGCGGACGTTCTTCAGCTCCGCGGTCCACTCCCGCAAGCTGTTCCACTCCTTGGAGGCACGCCTGACGCCTGATAGCACCACCGTGACGTTCAGCGCGGCCAGCTCCTCGAAAGCCTCGGCCACGAGCCGCGCGCCGGCGCGCGTGGTGGAGGTGACGCGGTGGAGGTCGAAGATCACGAATTGCGGCCGTGGCCGCCCCGCGAGCCGCCGCGACACGTAGTCGACCGCTGACAGCGACAGCGTGCCGACCAGCTCGATGATCCGCACCTCCTGCTCATGCGCCGCCAGAATCTCGCGCTCCTGCAGACGCCGGACGCGGCGGGATGGGCTCTTGCCGATGTCGTAGTCGGCGATGACGGCGTTGCGCGCGTCGTCGCTGCGGTTGAGCATGTGCAGGTCGTAATGCGAGGACAGCGCCTCGCAGACCTTGATGCCGCGCACGCTGTTGCCGTGCTTGTCGAGCTTCGGCGAATAGCTGCCGAGCCCGAGACGGGCGGGCAGGGCCGCCAGAATGCCGCCGCCGACGCCGCTCTTGGCGGGGATGCCGATGCGGTAGATCCATTCGCCGGCATAGTCGTACATGCCCGAGGACGTCATCACCGACAGCGTGCGCGAGATCGCGTAAGCGCTCATCACCTGCTCGCCGGTCACCGGATTGATGCCGCGATTGGCGAGCGTTGCCGCCATCACCGCGATGTCGCGCGCCGTGACCAGCACCGCGCATTGTCGGAAATAGACGTCCAGCACGGCGGCGACATTGTCCGAGATCACCGCATTGGTCTTCAGGAGATAGCCGATGGCGCGGTTGCGGTCGCCGGTCTGGCTTTCGGAGGTGTAGACGGCCTCGTCCACGGCGAGATCACGTCCCGCAAAACTGCTGAGCGCAAGGCGGATCTGCTCGAAAGCCTCCGTGCCCTTGCTGTCGTAGATCAGTCCGGTGCAGGCGATCGCGCCGGCATTGACCATCGGGTTGAACGGGTGATTGTCGGAATTGAGCCGGATCGAGTTGAAGGGATCGCCCGACGGCTCGACGCCGATCGCGCTCTCGACACGGCCGGCGCCCAGAAGATCCAGCGCCAGCGCGAACACGAACGGCTTCGACATCGACTGGATGGTGAAGGGCACCCGGCTGTCGCCAACCTCATAGACATGGCCATCGAGCGTGGCGAGGCTGATGCCAAAATAGGCAGGGTCGGCCTTGCTCAGCTCGGGAATGTAGTCGGCAACGGCGCCGGACGTTTCGGCGGAGAATTCGTTGAGGCATGTGTCGAGAAACCGCAGTAAGGGCGGCTTCGAGCGAGTCCAGGCGGAGGCGGGCGGCGGTGTCATCGCCCCCTTGTGCAACGCAATCAGGGCACGCGCAACCCGTCCGGTATCGGCCCCTGCCGTCGGATCAACAGAAGCGCGATCAAGGTCGTTGGCGCGAGGATCGCAAGGCCCAGCATGGTGACCTGCATCTGCGACAGCGGCATGATCCCGCCGCCGGGGGTCGCCACCACGAAGCCGCCGATCACCAGCAGCACGCGGATCGGCCATTCCAGCGCGCCGGCGCCGCGGAGGTCCCCGACGAAGGCCTGGTAGCCCTGGATGCCGCCGCAGATGAAGATGATGCCGAAGCAGGCAAGTCCGGTCAGCCCGAATGCCTCCAGATAGGGGTTGCTGCCCTGAAGCAGCAGCGCCGGATTGAGCACGAAGAAGAACGGGATGAAATAGATGATGCTGCCGACCCACATGCTCTCCCAGCCCGTCTTCATCGCGGGCGCGCCTGCAATGCCGGCCGCCGCGAAGGAGGCGATCGCCACCGGCGGCGTGATCGAAGACAGCATGCCCCAGTAGAAGATGAACATGTGCACGGCCATCTTGTTCAGTCCGAGCTTCTCCAGCGCCGGTGCCACCAGAATGGCCAGGAAGATGTAGCAGGAGGTCGTGGTCAGCCCCAGCCCGAGGATCAGGCTGGTGATCGCGCACATGATCAGCAGCAAGAACGCATCGCCCCCGGCGATGCTGAGGAGGTCGTTGGCGAGGCTCGAGATCACGCCGGTGAGCGAGAAGGCGCCGATCAGCAGGCCGCAGCCGGCGATGATGGCGATCAGCTCGACGAACGTCTTGCCGTTGAGTTCTAGGAAATGCAGCCAGCGCGCGCCGCCCCAGTTCTTGCCGGGAAAGAATTCATTCAGCGCGGCCAGGAGGCACATGCCCCACAGCGCGGCGTTGAGCACGCCAAACCAGAACATGGCGGCCGTTGCCGCGATCGAACCGGCGAGCACCAGCGTGTTGCCGAGCTTCCAGCGCGCCGGCCCCGACCATTGATGCAGGATCACCAGCAGCACGGAGGCATAGAACGGCGCGTGGCTCTCGCGCTTGAAGTAGAGCAGCATCACCACGAGCACGACGATCACGAACAGATAGTACCAGCCGTCCTTGAAGGCATTCCAGAACCGCGGCAGCTCGGCTCGCGGCAGGCCTTTCAGCTTGTGGCGGGCGGCATAGGCGTCGACCTGGGCGAACAGGCCGACATAATAGAGGATCGAGGGGATGGTCGCGGCGAGCGCGACGTCGGCATAGCCGGTGTTCATGAACTGCGCCATGACGAAGGCGGTGGCGCCCAGCACCGGTGGCGCCAGCACCGCGCCGGTCGAGGCGCAGGCCTCGATCGCACCGGAATAGGACGGCGTGAAGCCGGTCTTCTTCATCGCGGGGATCGTCATAGTGCCGGCGGTCAGCACGTTGGAGACGATGCTGCCGCCGACGGTGCCGAGCAGGCCGGAGGCGAACACGCAGACCTTTGCCGCGCCGCCGCGGAACGTTCCGCACATCGCAAACGCGATGTTGATGAAGAATTTGCCCGCGCCCGTCATCATCAGCGCGGTGCCGAACACGAGGAAGCCGATCACGGTGTCGGCAAACGCCTGGATGGGAATGCCGAGCAGGCTCTCGCCGGAGAGCATGTGATAGGACGTGGTCTGTTGCAGCGTCGATTGCGTGCCGCGGAACGGCCCGAGCCAGGAGGAGTCCGCAAACAGCGGATAGAGGGTGAAGGGCAGCACGCTGAGCAGCAGGCTCCAGCCGCCGGTGCGGCGCAGCGCCTCCATCAGCACGAACCACATCACGAGCCCGGCGGCGATGACGTTGCTCGGCGCGCCGTCAAACTCCCAGCCGAATTGCGCGGCTTTGCGGATGTTGAGCATCAGCCAGATCGCCGAGCCGAAGGTCGCCGCGAACAGCAGGAGGTCGTACCAGGGGATGCGGTCGAGCGGTGCCTTCTCCGATCCCGGAAAGATCAGGAAGGTGAACGGCAGCATCAGGGCGATCAGCAGATAAAAATATTCGGTGTTGAGCTGTGTGTAGTCGACAAAGAAGCGCAGCGAGAATTGCTGGTTGACGCAGAGAAGAATGGTGGCCGCCGTGGCTGCCATCAGCACCCAGCGCCACGTGCCCTTCAAGGTGCGGACGCGCGTGACCTCGGCTTCCTGCAGATCAGCGGCGGCGCCAAGATGCGGATCCTCGAATTCAACCTTCTTCGCCGGCGCTGCCGCAGTCTCTGACATCGGCGCTCTCCCTCAACGTATCTGCGGCAGGCTGGTTTGGCGATCAGTCAAACCCGTTCGGCATGTCGGCTTTGGCCAGCGCCGTGGCGCGGGCCTTCATCCAGCCGTCGAGGAAAGCTTTTTCGTCCGACGGTGGATTGGATTTGCCGTAATCCGTCCAGGCGGTCGCGAGCACCTCCTGCCGCTTGATCAGCTTGTTGTTGTGCGCGTCCTGCGCGTCGCTCCATTGCCCGGCTTCCTTCAGCGCCTTGACCGCGCCGGGATGCACCGGCACCACCCAGTTCTTGGTCTGCCGGTCGGCGGCAAGACCGCCCGCGCCGGGCGCGGAGTCCTTGTAGGCGTCGTAATTCCCGACCATCGCCTTGGTGATGGCGTAGACCTGGTCGGCCGGTTGCGCGGCGTAGGTCACGAAGATCGGGTAGGGGTAATTGCCGAGCTCGATCGGCTTGTCCGGCGAGATGCCGGCGCCGCAGGTCGCAAGTTGCGGGAAGAAGAACGAGCCGACCTTCTGCATCCGCGCCCAGCCCTCCTTGTCCTTGGCCGGCAGCGGCGGCCAGATCAGGCCGCGCGGCGACGTCTCGGCCTCCTTGGCGGGGCCGGTGATGGTGGTGCCGAAGGCGGCGTCGGTGTCGTTGTTGATCAGGCCCTTCCACATCGCGCCGTAGCTGGCGAACTCGACCACCTTGACGTCCTTCTGCGTCAGCCCGGCGAAGGCAAGCACCGCGAGCGAGTTCTGGTTGAGCGCCGGCGAGCCCACGACGAAACCGACGCGCTTGCCTTTCAGGTCTTTCAGATCTTTCACACCGGTATCGGCGGCGACGCCAAGCGAACCGCAATTGCAATCGACGCTCGAGAGCAGGATCTGGAGCGGCTGCGGGCCCCATTCTTTCGAGCCGAACTCGAACACGCCTTCCTGCGCGAAATAGGTCCCCGATCCCATCGCCGCCGACACGGCACGCTTGGCGCGCAATGGCGCAAGCCGTGCGACGTCGTTGCCTGCGGGCAGCACGCGCACGTCGGTGCCGTATTTGTCCTTCATCATCTTGCCGACGCCGACGGCGATGTTGAAGCCGGCGGTGCCGGTGTCATAGGCGGTAAACGTCAAGGTCGCCGGCAGCTTGACGTCTTCGGCGAACGAATAGCGTGTAGACGCAAAAGAAATGCCCGCAACCAAGGCAGGCGCGAGCACGAGCAGCCCACGAAGCATGTTTCTCTCCAATGATCATCGCGTTTGCCGCGAAGATTTTCTTACTTTGTTTGAAACAGATTTTGTTTGAAACAGATCATGTCACCGCGATCAAGCGATGGCAACGCCGTCCCGTGAATGCGCGATCTCGGTTGTGGTGCGACTGATCGCATCAAGAGCACTTGATCCGCGTTGCGGGGCGCCCTCTGACACATTGTCGCGGCTGCGAGCGCACCGCATCCGCGCTCAACTCGCGACGATCGCGATCGCCTGTCCCTCGGCGACGATGTCGTCGAGCTTCACCAGAAGCGATGTGATCGTGCCGCTCGCGGGCGAAGGCACAGGTATCTCCATCTTCATCGCCTCGACCACCACAACGTCGTCGCCATCCGCGACGGTTCCTCCAACTTGCACGGGAGTTGCGCAGACGCGTCCCGCGACTTCAGTGACGATCTTAATTTCTGGCATGCCATCGCCTTTTTGTTGTGGTCGCAAAATGCCTGAGGTAGCTTGTTCTGCAAGCGGAATTTAATTCCGCAGAGCGGAACAACTGGTAGGGATCATGGGACGACGTTCGGAGCGGTTGAGTAGACAAGGTGCGCTCGCTGGCGAAGCCGGTGAGGGTGATGTCATCCAGGTGGTGTCGCGCGCGTTCGACGTGTTGCGATGCTTCGAGGGCCACGATAGCAGGCTCGGTAATCTCGAGATTTCAAATCGCTGCGGCCTGCCGCGCTCGACCGTGTCGCGGCTCACGCACACGCTGACGCGCATGGGCCAGCTCGTCTATCTGCCGCGCGATCAGAAATATCGCATCGGTCCGAGCGCGGTGGCGATGAGCGCCTCGATGATGAAGGGCGCGCAGCTGCGCAGCATGATCCGCCAGCGGCTCCAGGAAGTTGCCGAGCAATTGCCTGGTACGGTCGGCTTCGTCGTCCCCGATCGCTTCCATCTCGTCTATCTCCAGTTCGCGCGCTCGGCGACAGCGCTTGGCCTGCATGAAGGCACCGGCAGCCGCATCTCGATGGCCTCGACCGCGGCAGGCGCGGCCTACACCGCGGCGCTGGCGCCCGAGGTCGGCGATGCCTTCATTGCGGACATGGAGCGCGAAGCGCCCGAGGCGGCCAAGATCCTGAAGCCCCGCATCGAAGCCAACCGGCAATCGCTGCGCGAGCGCGGCTATGTCGTGGCCTGCGGTCTGTGGAGCCCGCACATCAATGGTCTCGCGGTGCCGATCTGGTCGCCGCAGTACCAGACCTTCGTCGTCATCACGATCGGCCTTCTGTCCGCGATGTATGACGAGCAACGGCTGCATGCCGAAGTCGCGCCGCTGATGCTCGTGCTCGGCCGTTCGCTCGGCAGCTTGCTGGAGGGCGCGGAAGGCGATGTCTTCAACAACCGTATCCCGCGTAAACCGGTCGCAATGGCCGTGCACAACAATAACAAGCCGATCAATTCGGAGGGAGTGAATGAACTGGAAGCCGGAACTCGACGAGCTCGCCCGGCGCGAAGCCTTCGCGCGGGAGATGGGCGGCGTTGACAAGGTCAAGCGACAGCATGACCAGGGCCGGCTGACTGTTCGGGAGCGCATCGACAAGCTGATCGACAAAGGCAGCTTTCACGAGATCGGTGCCGTCTCCGGCATCGGTGAGTACGATTCCGGCGGCGAGTTGCAGAAATTGACGCCGGCGAACTGCGTGTTCGGCCGCGCGCGCGTCGACGGCCGCACCGTGGTCGTCGTCGGCGACGATTTCACCGTGCGCGGCGGCTCGGCGGATGCCTCGATCTCGGCCAAGCCCTTGATGGCGGAGGAGATGGCGCACGACTTCCGTCTGCCCATCGTCCGCATCATCGAAGGCTCCGGCGGCGGCGGCTCGGTCAAGACCATCGAGACCAAGGGCGCGGCGAACCTGCCGGGCGGCATCGGCGGCACGCGCTGGTATCGCTTCACGACCGAAAACCTGTCGCGCGTACCGGTGGTCGCGCTCGGCCTCGGCTCGGTCGCAGGGCTCGGTGCCGCGCGCCTCGCCGCCAGCCACTATTCCATCATGACCCGGAAGTCGGCGATGTTCGTCGCGGGGCCGCCGGTGGTGAAGGCGCTGGGGCAGGACCTCTCGAAGGAGGAGCTCGGCGGCGCCGACATCCAGACCCGCGCCGGTGCGGTCGATCATGCCGTCGACACGGAGGAAGAGGCGTTCGCCTGCGCGCGGCGCTTCCTGTCCTATCTGCCGTCGTCGGTCTACGAGCTGCCGCCGACCTTGGCCTGCACCGACAATCCGGAGCGCACCGAAGAAGCGCTGATGAACGCGGTGCCGCGCAACCGCAAGCAGGTCTACAAGATGCGGCCGATCATCGAGTCCGTCGTCGACAAGGGCTCGTTCTTCGAGGTCGCCGCCAATTTCGGCAAGCCGATCATCGTTGGCCTCGCCCGGCTCGAGGGCAGGGCAGTGATGCTGCTTGCCAGCGACAGTTTTCACTATGGCGGCTCATGGACGGCGGATGCCTGCCAGAAGGTGGTGCGCTGGGTCGATTTCGCGGAAACCTTCCATCTGCCCGTCGTCTATCTCATGGACTGCCCCGGCTTCATGATCGGCCTCGATGCCGAGAAGGCGGCGACCATCCGCCACGGCGTCCGCGCCATGGCCGCGGTCAACCAGACCACCGTGCCCTGGTGCACGGTGATCCTGCGCAACGCGTTCGGCGTCGCCGGCGTGGTGCATCAGCCGGCCGACCGCTTCTCGATCCGCTATGCCTGGCCGTCGGCCTATTGGGGCTCGCTCCCGCTCGAAGGCGGCATCGAAGCGGCCTACCGCGCCGACATCGATGCGGCCGAGGACAAGGCGGCGAAGCTGAGGGAGATCGAGGAGCGGCTGAACAAGCTGCGCTCGCCGTTCCGCTCGGCCGAGAAGTTCTGGGTCGAGGAGATCATCGATCCCCGGAAGACGAGATCGTTGCTCTGCGAGTTCGCAAGGCTGGCCGAGCGGCTCCGCAAGGCCGGACCTCCCGGAAACATGACGATCAGGCCGTAACGGCAACCGTCATTGCGAGCCGACGGTGTCCGCGCGGGGCGCGGCTCGGCTCCGCGAGGCAGCCCAAAATCCGCGGACGGTCCGGACGAGATCCGGGCCCCCCGTCGCGAGCGTTTGCGTTCCACGCCCGTCCGGGACGGGCTCCACGAGGGTTCGGGGCTACCGGTTCGCCCCGAATTCGTGACCCGACCGGGCTCATCCTCGATGATCTCGTTTAAGCGGTGTTAATGATGCTTTCTCAATATGAGACATCTCATTGGTACGGTCCCTGTTTATAGGGTTCCCGTAAGCGTTGATTAAGATGGCTGTCGCCATATTTCGCCCGTGACGATCGGGTGGCCGGCGGCAAGGCCCTGCCCATCTCCTCCCGTCACCGGTGTTTTGGAAAATTTCTTCGCCGCAACGACGGCAACCAGGGTGAAGGCATGCTCGGCCGCGTAGTGCTTCGTTTCGCGAGAGACCGGAAGGCCAACGTCGCCATCATCTTCGCGCTCACGATGATTCCCATCATCTTTCTGCTGGGCATGGCGCTCGACTACACGCTGGCCCTGCGCAAGCGGGAGCAATTGAACGCGGCTGCCGACGCGGCCGCGGTCGCGGCCGTGAGGCCCGCGATGCTGACGCAGACCGACACCACCGTCGTCAAGGCGACCGCGCAAGCCGTCTTTGCCGCGAAGGCGAATCTTCCCGGGCTGTCCGCGACGCCGACACCGACGGTCACTGTCACCGATTCCGGTCTCGCGCGGACCATCACCGTCTCGTACACCGCGGAGTCCATCAACAATTTCCCCGGTGTCCTCGGCAAGCAGACCTGGCAGGTCGCGGGCTCCGCGACGGCGAAGGCGTCGAGCGCACCTAACATGAACTTCTATCTGCTGCTGGACGACTCGCCGTCGATGGCGCTCGCGGCGACCCAGACAGACATCGACAACATGATCGCCGCGACGAAGAGTCAGCCGTCATACGCGGCGAATTGCGCGTTCGCTTGTCACGAGGCGCATCCCAACAACGCGGCTCCAAGCTCTACGAACAAGGATAATCTCACCATCGCCCGTGCGAACAACATCACGCTTCGCATCGATCTCGTGACCAATGCCGTTACGCAACTGATGGTCGGACCCTGGACGTGCCCGCAGTCGGGTGTATCGGGCGGCGTCATGCAGTGCATGTCGGCGCTCAACAACACGACCTACAAGGCCGCAATCTACACCTTCGACTACGCCCTGAACACGATCCAGACGCTGACCACCCCGACCACCGCCGGCACGAAGATCGCCAATATTCAGATTATGACGAGCGACCACCAGAACTGCGTCATTGTCGACAGCAAGAACAACTGCGTCTACACCACAGACTACGGTACGGATATCTCGAAGGGGCTGACGGACCTCAACACCGCGATGCCCGATCCCGGCACCGGCACCAATCAATCGGGTGATACGCCGCAGGAAGTGGTCTTCCTCGTCACCGACGGCGTCGAAGATAAGCTGATCGCCAAAACGGGGGGCAGCTGCGACAGCAATGCCACCTATCCACTTCCGACAGCCAACTCGACGACCGTGCGATGCCAGCAACCGCTCAACACGACGGTATGCGATACCATCAAGAAGCGGAACATTCGCATCGCGATCCTCTACACCGAGTATCTGCAATTGAACGACAGTTGGTACAAGAACCGTATCGCACAGTTCAACAATCCGACCTCGTCTACGGGCACGATCGCGCAGCGGCTGCAATCCTGCGCATCGCCGGGTCTGTACGCGAGCGTTCAGAATGGTGGCGACATTTCCGCGGCTCTGACCAACCTCTTCATCAAGGTTGCGTCCAGCACAGCCAGCCTCGTGCAGTAGAGAGCGCGCCATGACCGGACCGGACGTCGCAACCACAACGAGACGCCGCAATCGCTGCGGCGCCTTCGCTCGAGATAAATCAGGAGCCACGGCCGTCGAATTCGCGCTCGTTGCCGCGCCGTTCCTCGCCCTCGTCGTCGCGCTTATTCAGACGTTCCTCGTCTTCTTTGCCCAGCAACTGCTCGAATCCGTCGTGCGCCAATCGGCGCGCCTCGTCATGACGGGACAGGTTCAGTCCGCGCAGATGACGAAGGACGTATTCAAGCAGAAGGTCTGCGACCAGGTCGTGATCCTGTTCAACTGCAGCGGCCTGATGGTCGACATGCAGGTGGCGACGTCGTGGTCCGCCGCCGATACGGGCATTCCGGCCTTGACCTTCGACGGCACGGGAACGGTCCAGAACACCTGGCAGTACGATCCCGGCAATTCCGGCGACATCGTCGTTCTCCGGGTGATGTACCAATGGCCGGTGTTCCTCGGGCCGCTCGGTTTCAATCTCTCGAATCTTTCCAACGGCAACCGGCTGATCATGTCGTCCGCCGCGTTCCAGAACGAGCCAGGAGCTACCTGATGATCGCCGTCCTGTCGTCTCGCGCACGGCGCCTGCGAACCGACGTTCGCGGCGTTGCAGCGACGGAGTTCGCCATCGTCGCCCCGTTCATGCTTCTGCTCTACATCGGCGGCGTCGAGCTGGGAAACGGGCTCGCCATGAACATCAAGGTCAGCGCGACCGCGCACAGTGTCGCCGACATGGTTTCGCAGAACACGCAGGTGAGCGCGACCCGCATGCAAGCAATTCTTGGCGCCGCGACGGCAATCATGGCGCCTTACGCCGTCAAGAACGGCAGCACTTCCCTGATGACGATCACGGTCTCTGGAGTCTCGACCGACAGCAACGGCAATGCGACGGTGCAATGGAGCACGTCGACGAGCTCGTCGGGGGCGAGAACCGTGGGTCAGCAGATGACCTTGTCCCAGTTCACCGCGACCAATCCGAGCAATCCCAACAACGCCAACATCTCGCTCGTCCTGAGCGAGGTGTCCTATGACTACACGCCCAACCTCGGCTATACGATCGCCGGCACCGTCAAGCTGACCGACAGCTACTACCTGTTCCCGCGCTGCTCGACGAACAGCCCGGCCACGTCGAGCTTTCCATATTACGACGTGAAGTATTCCCCGACGATGACGACGACGTGCACATGCGTCCAGCATCTGCAGCAGAAGACCTGCTAGCTGAGCGAAGCGGCGGCGGTCAACCGGGATGCAGGCGGGCAATCCTGAATCGAAAAACCACGCTCGTGGGAATCCCTTCTATGGATTCACGACTTGGCTCTACAACGTCGGTGATCGCTCCGCCCAAGCTTTGGTGGCTTGGCAGATTTCCATCGCCCGGGCGTAGGCGGGGCGTGTCGTCGTGCGGGCGAGATAGGCACGCTCGACTGAACCCGGGGTATAGTTGCTGGTTCGCAGACCAAGCAGGAGAGCGTAGCTCACTGAAATGTCAGCAGCAGTGAACTGGTCTCCGGCGAGAAATGGACGATCTGTGAGACGCTGGATGACCAATCCCAGCCGGCTATGAAAGGTCTCCAGTGCCCAGTTTGTGACCCGGGCGTTTCGCTCTGCTTCGGGCGCGAGTGCGCGACCGACGAAGACGGCGTTCATTGGTACAGCGAGCCCAGCCTCTCCCAAATGGAGGAATTGCAGATAGGCGCCGAAAGCGGGATCATCCGGGGCGACGGCGAGCGGGCTCGGACCGTGGCGGGCAAGCAGGTACTCAAGGATCGCGATCGATTCGACCATGATCATCTCGCCGTCCTGTAGCGCCGGGATAAAGCCGGCGGGGTTGATCGCAAGAAAATCGGGATCATGCTCGACAGCGCGCAGATCGACCGGGCGCAGCCGATAAGCCACTCCCAATTCCTCGAGCAGCCAAACGACACGGAATCCACGACCTTCGCCATAGACAGTGAGCATAATGAGCGTCCTTACGCCGGCTTGAGTGCCTAAATTCGCGGGAGCGAGATTTCCACTCTGACACGATATGTACAAGGCTCGTCGAAGACTCCTGCGCAACGCCTTCGGCGTCGCAGGCGGTCGCGACCTCCCGCTTCCGGCGCAACGCGAAGCTGGTCGCTTGTCGCGAGCGCTGGAAGGGTCGAAGGCGGACGTTCGTACTCTGCGAGTTAATCATTTCGGTCGCAACGTGTGGCTTATGGGGGATTGAGGAGAGCGGCCCGCAAATGCAGCCATTTTCGGCCGCTCTTTAGGCCCATTTCAGCCAAACTGTTATCAGTTGCTCGTCTTCCGGGGCAGGACCCTTCAACTCGGAGTCCTGCAATGTTCAAGCCAGTTCTTTTTGCGTGTTTTTTAGTTGCCGTCAGCTCTATTGCTTCGGAAGCACGACCCTACCGCATTGATCGCGCGCCGGAATGCAATGTCATCATGCCCTGCGACTTCTCGCATTCGCAAACGCGGCGCGAGCGCGTTTCCAGGTACTCATCACAGGCGCCCAATTCAAGACAACTCACAATGGTCGCCGCTGGCAGCGCCGTTGCGACGATGAATGCCCCCGGCGATCGGATCGTCGGCGGTCGACCGGCCGGTTGTCCTTCGTCCTTCTGCGGTTGCGGCGCGGCCCTGCGCGTGTTCGGTCGTATGGTGCCGGAATTGAATCTCGCGGCCAACTGGCTGCGTTTTCCGCGTACATCGCCAGCGCCGGGAATGGTGGCGGCACGACGCGGCCACGTGTTCGTCCTGGAGCAGCACCTCGGGGGAGACATCTGGATGGCGTATGACGCCAACTCGGGCGGACACGCAACAAGAATGCACGCGCGTTCCTTGCGGGGGTATACGGTCGTCAACCCGCGCGGCACGACGAGTTGAGGGAAACGCCGACATCAATCTCGATATGTGACGGAAGCAGGAACGAGACCTCGGCGGGCCGCCAGACCATTGGCGGCTCGCCTTCGCCCACCCCAACCGTTGACAAAGACAGGCTTATCAGACGTACAGAACTTTGTTCAGTCGCTCGAGCTGAGTATTGAATTTGCTAGGGAAGTAGACCTCGTCGCTTGTGACGAAATCGCACATTTCTGCAAGGGCCGTGGTCCAGGCAAGGGCCCGGCCATGATTGGACTGTGCAAATGCGACCGGGTCCATCGCCGCCCGATCTGGCGTCCGTCTGTTGACTATCTGATCGTACTTTTCCCATTCGATGGCGTTGATGGCGCCACGACCGGCTAGCACACTCGTGGTGCCACCGCCCATGAGCTTGGCCATCGTTTGTCGCATCTCGTGCGTCGCTGCGGCGGCAACGTTGAGCTCGGTGCCTGCCATGATAACGAGCTTCATCGACTCGCAAGCGAGACCGGCCCACATCGCGCGCCACGCCTGGAGATCGGCGACGGCTGCGGCAATACGAGCCGTTCCGCCATATTGTTGGATTTTTCTTTCAGCTAGCTTCTGGTCTATCAAGCCGCGCGCGATGTCGGCGGCCACGCCTATCCTGTCCGTGAACTCCACATGTGCCGCGACGATCTCGACCTTTCTGCCTTCCAGCCGCTTGAACTCTTTCGCAACGGCCGTCGAGGTTGCGGCGGATACCGCGCGCCGATAGGCGTCGACGGTGGATCTGCTGTTGTGGGCTGCGTTGAGTGCGTCAGCCAGAGCGTCGAGCATGACCTTGTGGTAGGCATAGTAGGGATGCGTCGTCAGCGATGCGCCGAGCCATTTCTTGGCGAGGTCCATGGAGATCTTGATGCCGAGCTTAAGAAGCGCGCCGTCTCGCTTCGTCTCGTCAACTGCATCCTCTACTCTGCGGACGTATTCGTAGTACTTCTTGGCTTTGTCCGCCTTGGCGAGAACTTTCGACAGAGTGCCGGGTTTCACCGGGCTCTCGTTATACTCGTGCAAGAGCGCTTGCGCCCTGGCGAGCGGCCCAGAGGCCGGGCTTCGCCGATATTTGTCGTAAGTCTTCAGTCCCTCGGACGCGAAGGTCCAGAAGCTAGCGGTGGTATCGAGGGATTTCTCTATCTTTTTATAGAAGCGTTCATCTTCGACACTAGCTCTAACCGCCATCTCTATCTCTCCTCGCAATCGAGACCAGGCGAAATCGTCTCGTCACTCGCTGTTGGTGAGGCGGAACCTGTCGCTGCTAAATTCATGGCCGCTCAGTGGTGACTCATTATCAAAGTCACGATCCGACGCCGTCATCCGATTGAAGGATATCGGCGCTGACATCTTCATGCACGTCGGGCGGTCGAGGAGGGAGAGACGCCGACCTCGGCAGAAGAGTTCGTGTCAGCTACGAAGGCAAGCCGCGACGCGTCCGTTCGCGTCGCAATGTGGTGCAGCCGAGTTGACTCTCGTGCAGGGGATTGCGTGGTCAGCCGATACCCTGCGAAGCATCCTTCATTGAGCATCGTACGGTTGCGGCAGGATGGCGTGATGCCGCTGTTTTGCCCAACGTGCCAAATGGTTTTGCAGATGCAGGAGGCATCTGCCGCCGGCCATCGGCTACATTGCGTGGGGTTGTTTTCGAGTGTTTTTGCGGAAGGCTTGCCGCGAGCGTCGCCGCGCTACGCGCTCTCCGTCTCCCGGTGCACGTCGTGCACCACCAGCCCCATGCCTTGCTCGGGCATCTTGATCCAGTCGCGCCGCTTCAGCGTGCGCTTGGTGTCCTCGAAGCCGCTTGCCCAGTGCTCGCGCATCGAGGTGCCCGAGAATTCGTGGTCCTTGGCGTCGCCCTCATAAGCCTTCTGCTGGTAGATCAAGTGCAGGATCGCGATCTCGGGCATATGGCAGAGGCTGGCCTTGAGATTGCGCTCCTCGTCGGAGAGTTGCTCTTCCGGCAGCTTCGCCAGGGCCTTGTAGAGCACGACCTTGAGATTGTGCGTGCGGCGATAGACGTCGGTGTTGTGGCGCGTGCGCGAGGAATACATGATGTCCTTGTGGCGGGCCATCACGTCCTGGATCGAGCGCGGCAGCACGCCGCGGGCGCTGAACAGGTCGACCTGGAACACCAGCGAATTGAGCGCGTCCTCCTGGTCGAGCAGATGCTGGAGCGGGGTGTTGGAGACGATGCCGCCGTCCCAGAAATGATCGGTGCCGATCCGCACCATCGGCAGCGCCGGGGGCAGGGCGCCGGAGGCCATGATGTGCTCCGGCCCGATCTCGTCATGGGCGTTGTCGAAATAGATGAAGTTGCCGGAGAGCACATTCACCGCGCCGACGGCGAAGCGGACCTTCTTCTCGTTGATGAGATCGAAGTCGACGAGCTCGCGCAGGCTCTCGCGCAGCGGCGTCGTGTCGTAATAGCTCGTCGCCGTCCTGGCGCCGATCGGGCTGAACCAGGGATTGACCTGGTGCGGGGTGAAGAAGCCGGGCTGGCCCATGGCTGACGTCATCCACGCGCTGGTGAGGTTGCGCCACTGGCGGAAGACGTCGCCATCCGGGGTATAGTGCCAGACCTTGCGGTTGGTGATGCGCTCCCAGAAGACGCGCAGCGCATCGAGCCGCTTCTCCGGCCGGTTGCCGGCGATGATGGCGGAGTTGATCGCGCCGATCGATACGCCGCAGACCCAGTCCGGCTCGATGCCGGCCTCGTGCAGCGCCTGATAGACGCCGGCCTGGTAGGCGCCGAGCGCGCCGCCGCCTTGCAGCACCAGTGCGACGCGATCGCAGCGCTCGGGACGCCAGCCCCGCACGGGAGGCTGATGGGTCTGATAAGTCGGTTGCGACGTGCGGGCGTCCATGGCGATGCCTCCTGCCTTCGCCGAACGATTGCGTCCTGCGGTGACGGCGTGATGACAAGAGTGGCGCCCGATGCATCGTCTGCATGCAGGTCAATCGCAACGAGAATGGCGCGCGGGTCGCGCGCCTGACGGAAATCCTTCACATCGCGGTCAATGACGGCCGCTAGCAATCTGGGTCGCCGCCCGACGCTGCCGGGCAGGCATCACAGACATGAGGAGACCAGCGATGCGCAGGGAAGATGTGCTGAGACTTCCGTCCATGCCGGCCGCGGGACCGAGTTACCCGGCCGGTCCCTATCGCTTCGTCGACCGCGAATTCCTCGTCATCACCTACGAGACCGATCCGGACCTGATCCGTGCGGGCCTGCCCGAGCCGCTGGAGCCGATCGACCAGCCGATCGTGCATTACGAATGGATCAGGATGCCGGACTCCTCCGGCTTCGGCAGCTACACCGAGTCCGGGCTCGTCATCCCGGCGCGCCTGCATGGCGAGGAGGTCAACTTCGTCTCGCAGATGTATCTCGACGACGATCCGCCGATCGCCGCGGGCCGCGAGATCTGGGGCTTTCCCAAGAAATACGCCCATCCCAAACTCGAGATCGTCAAGGACACGCTGACGGGGACGCTGGAATATGCCGGCCAGCTCGTCGCCATGGGCACGATGGGCTACAAGCACGAGAGCATGGCCGGCAACGGCGATCTCACCCGCGCCACGCTGTCGAAGACGCAAGTGAATCTGAAGATGATCCCGGGCGTCGATGGCCGTCTCGAAGTCTGCCAGCTCGTCGCGATCAACCTCACCGATATCGTGCCGAAGGGCTCCTGGATGGGGCCCGGACGTCTTCACCTTGTGCCGCACGTCAATGCGCCGGTTGCCGATTTCCCGGTTCGCCGCGTCGTCGGCGCGCATCACTACATCGCCGATCTGACGCTGCCGTTCGGCCGCGTCGTGCACGACTACATCAGGGAGGCCGAGGCGGCGGCCGCGACGGGGCTGGCCGCGGAATAGGGCGGCGCCATCATCAAACTGTAACAGAGGCGTAATTGAGTACCCGCGTGGGTCCGGAAGATGCCGTCAGCCATCTTCAGGAGACGGGGCATGTGTTGACGGTTGGGGCGATCATGGCTGAGCCGGCAAAGCTTGTCAGCGCGATATCGGGGTCTGAGCCTGCCATTCCGGGCCTGGTCTGGGCGTTCCGCCTGCACAGCGACGGCAGCGCCGAGGCGCTGCCGATCGACCGGCCGATCGAGTTCAGCCATGACGGCCGGCTCTGGCTGCATTTCAATCTGACCGACGCGCGGGCGCGGCCGTGGATTGCGGCATCAACGCTGCCGCCGCTTGCGCGCGAACTGCTGCTGTCGAACGACACGTTCCAGCAGCTCCATGTCATCGACCACTGCGTCTACGGCGTGTTCTCCGACCTCGTGCGCGACATCGACAGTCCGACGGAAGAGACCGCGTTCCTGCGCTTCGCCATGACCGAGCACCTGCTGGTCAGCGGCCGCCATCAGGCGCTGTGCTCGGCGGATGCGACGCGCCGGGTGCTCGAAGGCGGCTACCGCGTCGACAACGTCGCCCACCTCCTGGAAAAGATCGTCGACGAGGTTGCCGACACGCTCGACAGGATGGCCGACAAGCTCGGGCAGGAGATCGACGGCATCGAGGAGCGCATCCTCGCCGACGAGGCGAGGCCGGAGATGCGCCGCACCCTCGGCCGGTTGCGCCGCACCTGCGTCAGGCTGCATCGTCAGCTCACCGGCCTGCGCGTGCTGTTTCACCGGCTCGACCAGAAGAACACCGATCACCTGTCGCCGGGCTTGCGGATCCACGCTGGCAAGCTGGCGCAGCGGCTCGATGGCCTCGATCACGACATCGTCGAGCTGCGCGAGCGCAGCCGCCTGCTCGAGGAGGAGCTGCGCTTCAAGAACGAGGAGGAGAGCAACCGCCACCTCCACACGCTCTCCATCGTGACCTCGCTGCTGCTGCCGCCGACGCTGATCACCGGCATCTTCGGCATGAACACCAAGGGCCTGCCGCTCACCGACGTCGAAAGCGGATTTCTCTGGGCGGCGGTGCTGATGGCCTCGTCGGTCGGTGCCGCCTATTTGTTCATGCGGCGCACGGGCATTTTCAAGTAGCGCACCAGCCGTGAACGGCACTGCCGACAGATCTCCGCTGCGAAGCGTGGCTGCAATTGCGCTGGTGTGCGCCTTGGCCAGCACGAGCGCGTTCGCCGGCGCCAAGGACGAAAGCGCGGCCGAATGGCTGGCGCCAAAATGGTTCAACGAATGGCATGACGGGCTCGCCAACAAGGGCCTGAATTTCGGCGCCACCTATATCGCCGACAACATCGGCAACGTCTCGGGCGGCGTTGCGCGCGGCGCCATCCATTTCGGTCGCCTCGATCTCTCGGTCGATGCCGATCTGGACAAGCTGGTCGGCTGGACGGGGGGACGCTTCTACGCCAACGCCTTCGTGATCTACGGCCGCGGGCTCTCGCGCAACTACCTGCAGAACCTCGCAACCATCAGCGAGATCGAGGCGCTGCCGGACCGGCGGCTCTACAACGCCTATTTCGAGCAGAGCTTCTTTGGCGACAGGCTGAACATCAGGGCCGGCCAGCAGGCCGCAGATGTCGAGTTCTTCGACAGCCAGACCGACGACCTCTTCATCAACGGCACCTTCGGCTGGCCGGCGATCAAGGCGAGCAACCTTCCGGCCGGCGGCCCGGCACCGCCGATCGCGGTGCCCGGCATTCGCGTCAAGGCCGCGCTGACGGACCAGATCACCGCCTATGGCGCGGTGTTCAACGGCGATCCGTCCGGGCCGGGCGAGGCCGATCCGCAGATTCGCGACCATCACGGCCTCGCATTCCGCGTCAACGATCCGCTCTGGGTGATCGGGCAGGTCCGCTTCAGCTACGACATCGATATTGGCGGCCGTCCGCTCGCCGGCAACTTCACGCCGGGCGCCTGGAAGCATTATGGCTCGTTCGAAAGCCAGCGCTTTACCGCGGGGGGCTCTCGATCGCCGATCCCTCTGGAAGCGGCGTTCCGGCCAAGCTTCGCGGCAATTACGGCATCTTCGCCGTGATCGAGCAGGTGCTCTACCGCCCGCCGGAGGTGAAGGACAACACCACCTCCGCTTCGATCCCGGGCGTCACCGCCTTCGGCCGCATCGCCTACAGCCCGCCGGACCGCAATCTGATCGATCTTTATCTGGACGGCGGCATCGGCTTCGTCGGGTTTGCCCCAGGCCGTCCGCTCGACCGCTTCGGCGTGGCGATGGCCTATATGCGGATCTCGAACACCGCCCGCAATCTCGATCTCGACACGCAGGCCTTCACCGGCGTGCAGGGCCCGGTACGCAGCAACGAGACCCTGATCGAGATGATCTACGAGGCGCATGTCAAGCCGGGCTGGCTGGTGGCGCCGTATTTCCAGTATGTGTTCCGCCCCTCGGGCGGCATCCCGAACCCGAACGATCCGAGCGGCGTTTCGCGGATCGGTGACGCCGCAGTCTTCGGCGTCACCACCACGATCCGGTACTAGTCATCTGGAACGCAAGTTCGTCACATTAGTTGATAGCTCGAATCTCTACACAGGAGAGAGCTCGTGGCGAA